>CAZRHU010000044.1:0-2589 GCA_964600085.1 uncultured Candidatus Saccharibacteria bacterium | reverse complement strand
AAGATATTTGATAATATCTCTTTTTTCGTTTTCGGTTAGGTTAATTTTATCCATAGTTTTATTTTACTGCTCTATAACCATTACTGTGCGTTTACAGTCCAACTTGCGTGACCAAACGCCTTTCCTAAAGTAAATCTATAAGTAGCATCCTCTTCCTCTACTAAGATACTTGTGAACTCATTTACGTCTGGATCATCAACATCTGCCATAAGTTCATTCTCAACAAAAGTACTTGCCTCTTCAAGAGATCGGTCGCTCACTGTATATACCATAGCCGCTGCCGTAGCCGTTAATACTATTGATTTATTTTGATTATCAATGGTGCCATAAACTCCTAATTCACTAACAGCACGAGTTTCTGGATCCCATGCTATAAAAATCTCACCATCTCCTACAGACAAATCTGTTGCATCAAGGCCTGCACTATTATATTCAGCATTTATTTTATTTGGAATTTTATAGCCTAAATCATATGCATCTATAGCCTCATTCCATAAACTCGGAATGTCATCGACAATAACGTCAAATGTAGCCCATTGTTGATCGCTACGTTGAGCCACTTCTTCCTCAGCTGGTTGATTATCTCGAGTAGTATCAGTAACAGCATTACCAATTCCCCCCAAAACAATAATCAATACTATACCTGCCGTTACTAACTTTTTTGTTTTTTTACTCCAATTAGACTCAAGCCAAGCATAATAGATGACAAAAAGCGGCAAGAAAAACAAAGCTATTATTATTCCCCACCATTTCTTATACCAAGGTTTGTTCTCTTGATTCATAATAAATTAATTAAATTAAAACCACCGACGCTTATATTTAACCCCTTTGTGGTTCTTTTTAACAGTTTCTATACGGGGATCGGGCGTTGAGATAGTTGTATAATAATTACTATAGCACTTCGGTTTTTTTATTTCCAACAAAAAACCGCATTAAATGCGGTTTTAATTTCATCTCTAAAACGGTTTATCTATTTTTACCATATTATTTCTTATTTTACCTCCTTGATACGCATATTGACTAATAACAACCGCTTGGTATACTTATATCATCACGACGAAAGGGGATCCGAACGGCTAACTGCCTAAGGAGCCCCTTTCTTTTTTTACTACCTTATTTTTCTCCTGATGGACCCTGGGTTTAAATCTGCGCGATATTTTAGATCAATTTTCTTGTACAGTGACGATGCCCTACTTTGATCAGGAAACAGAATTTTTTCAAACTTATTTTCTTTAATAAGAAAGTCGACCATCATCTTATAGTCACCATCGCCAGAAACCAAGACAACCTTGTTTGGGATTTCTTTGTGATAGATCTTTTTCATCGCATCAAAAACTATGTCTGTATCTACATTTCCCTTTTTCTTTCCTAACATTTCTGAATTATGTTCCCTAAACTTTAGAATAAAGCCCGCCTCTTGTATTTCATCATATAAATCCTGTCTCTCGTTTTGAACAAAACCTAAAAAATAATACGCTTTTTCTACGCTATACTTGTCTCGCAAATATACTCTAAACTTCGCCAAGTTTATATTCCAAGGATCTTCTGCAGTAGTGGTGCTCATATATAGATTCTGCCCGTCTATGTATGCTATGTTGTTATCTTTATTTTTCATGAACTAATTAGGTGTTTTTTATGTACTAACTCAATAAACCGCCCCAAAACTTCTTTTTAACAGCTTTTAGGGGTCGGGTGTTGAGGTGGTTATATGTGGTTATATAATAATTACTATAGCACTTCGGTTTTTTTATTTCCAACAAAAAACCGCATTAAATGCGGTTTTAATTTCATCTCTAAAACGGTTTATCTATTTTTACCATATTATTTCTTATTTTACCTCCTTGATACGCATATTGACTAATAACAACCGCTTGGTATACTGATAGTAGAAGAGGCGTGTCCCAGGTGTGGGTGCCCGCTTCTTTTTTTTATATTAATAAATCTTATACCGATACTTCTTTTTTATAACTTTCTTTAACTCTTTGTTTCTGCCGGTAAAAAATTCTTTTTGCTGACGAACCAACAGTAAGTTTGGATATCGAAAAATCTCGTGATTTGATGTCCGCTCTTCTTAAACTGCACAAACAAGGACAAACAATTATTATAGTTACGCACGAAGAAGAATATGCAAAAATAGCGTAAAGGATGCTTTATATGCGTGACGGAAGAATTGAAAAAGATACGATTTTCTATTCATAACGCAACGCCTCAATTGGATTAAGTTTGGCGGCTTTTTGGGCCGGCCACCAGCCAAAGCCAATTCCAATAACAGCCGACACGCCAAAAGCTAAAATAATTGAAAACAAGGAGATTTGAGTAGGCGTATCGGTAAAAAACGTTATTCCGTAAGCTGTTCCGATGCCTAAGATTATTCCAATGACACCTCCAAGAAAAGTAAGTATTACGGCTTCTGCCAAAAACTGACGACTGATTTCCATTTTTTTAGCGCCGATGGCTTTGCGAAGGCCAATTTCCCGGGTTCTCTCGGTCACGGAAGTCATCATCATATTCATAATTCCGATACCGCCGACAAGAAGAGAAATTCCGGCAATCGCCGCCAATAAAATAGTCAGCGTATTGGTTGTTTCG
>CAZRHU010000043.1:0-2599 GCA_964600085.1 uncultured Candidatus Saccharibacteria bacterium | reverse complement strand
CGAATGACCCCTTGACAAACATATCAAATAGTGATACACTTCTTAACAGAATTCGAAACAAGGCATAGTACCTTTAAATCAGTACATTCCCAACCTCAAACAGGAGATACAGTCATGCAGACCTACGAACCGATGTGGGGAACCACCATCAACATCTCGGCCGAGGAGATGGTTGCGCTTGCGAACAAGACCAACGATACGGTCAAGGCGAACTTCAACGACATCGAGATCACGGTGAACCCCGGCGACGACCCGAATACCATCATCGTGGAGTTCTACCAGTCGGAGTCGAGGCGACGGCACGAGGAGTACATGATGCTCGAGGGCGCACTCAAGACGGCGCCAGAGAAGATGACGCTCCGTGACGAGGAGGGCTGGAAGCAGATCGTCGAGAAGAACTCCGACGGCTTCGGCAGCGGAGCCATCTGCTTCGCTGAGCGCTGGGCTCGTCTCATGGAGGGTCGGATCGTTAACGGCGACACCGTCGAGGCGTGCGCCGATGAGACCAGCTCGCTGGCCGACAACGAAGGTATCACCTACTTCATGTACGGGTGTGCCGTGTCCATCCTCTCGCAGGTGTGGATTCACGGCGACGAGCTCCGGCGCTGGCACAATCTCAAGTACCAAATCGGGAACGAGGGCGAGAAGGCCAACGAGTCTGGTGGCGTGCTCAACCCCGCGCTCCTGTCAATCGGGTAGCCGCGAACGAAGTTCGCGCACCATCAGGGCTCCATGTGAGGCAACTTACTTGGAGCCCTTTTTTATTTGCTAAAAATCCTTAAAAAATGTATCGTTTAAAACAAGCTACCCTTTTTAATTGTTATAATATATGGAAAGGGTAATTATAGATGAATTCCAAAAATATAAAAAAACAATTTTTGAGTTCAAAATCTTCGGCGATAGATACTATAGAAGACGAGCTTATTCTTAAACGCTCACTTTCTAACCCGAGCTTTTTTTCAGTTTTAGTGGATAGATATCAAGACGGCTTTTTGCGTAGCGCTTATAGGGTGGTTAGAAGTAGAGAGGAAGCAGAAGATATAACTCAAGAGGCCTTCACCAAGATATACTTCAACGCTAAAAAATTTAAAAAGCAACCAGGAGCTAGCTTTAAAAGCTGGGCCTACAGAATTTTAATGAATACGGCCTTTACTCGTTATCGTAAATTAAAGAAAAAAGCCGTAAACTTAGAAGAGTTTTTTGACGTTATACTATATGAGGACGCTAAAACTGACCACAAAGAAAGAAAGAAAAACTTAGAACAGAGAGAAATAATAGAAAATGCTTTAGAAGACTTACCCGAAGGATTGGCTGAGCTCTTGCGACTACACTACTTTAAAGGATTGTCTTATAAAGACATTAGCGCTGTTACAGATATTTCATTATCAACTATAAAGATGCGACTCTATAGAGCGCGACAAATTTTAAAAGAAAAATTAACCTAAAATGAACAAGCAAATTTTAACTCAAAAAACAAAAGACAAAATTATGCGTCGAGTTTGGGCTGTCTGGGCTTTGCGTAAAGCTTTGCCATTGGCCGGTTTAACTCTCCTAATTGCGACGGGTAGTATGTTTATATCTTTTAGCGCTGTGTTCTCTAATGCTATCTCTTCTACGAGGAGCGTTAAAAGTTTTGTAAATTATTGGCAATCTGCTTTTGTAAACACCGAAGTTTTTGTCATCTTAGGGTTAATTGTTTTTATATCAGGATCCTATCTTTTTGTGAGAGGAATTATTAGAGACTTAAAGACGGTTGATTTAAGAAGCGATAATCTTAGCTACTAAATTGCCAAACTGTCCCGATAATTATCGGGATTCCACCAAAAAAACAAAGGTCTTAAAAATTAATAACTAAAAAACACCCCTGGGGGGTGTTTTTTAGTTATATGGTTATTTTCAGGGTTGACTATGATTTAAATATAAAATCTAAAATTTCTTTAATAAAAAAAGAGGAAGGGCGCACCACTCGTGAGAATGGTGCGCCCGGGGCTGTTCTTTAGAACGAGAGGAGCGGTTCTTATCCCACCCAGCTTCTCCGTAAATAGAGAGGTACGATTACTCGTTTAGGAGTTTCCTCATCGGAAACTCACCCCGTCGTTCCTTCAGAACGTGTGAACTAGATGCGGTCGTTGGGTTCAGCGAATGCTTCTTCGACCAACTCACCCACCATGATCTTGGCGAACTCCATGGCTTCCTCGAACGGGATGCCAATGGCCTTGGCGGTGTTACCCACCTGTCGCCGGAGATTGGGGCTGAGCCGGACTCCCTCCTCGCGAAGTTTATTCTTGAGGTAGAGGAATGCAATCTGCCCTTTACGGACATTGTCCATAATAGACCTCCTGTGAATGAACTATTGATTACCACTGGACACAGCGCCCAGATTGTTATTCAAAATAGTATATTACGCTGTAAAAGTCAATAGCCGACTAACCTTTTGAGTTTTACCGCCGCCGCTTCACTCCTACAAAAAGGCTAGTAAGTATAGTTTAGTATTTTCTCTAGTTTTACGCCCACCTTTTCTTCGTCATTTGCGTCGGGCGAGGCGCGCCCCCTAAATTTTTTTTATTAGGGAAAAGAGTATTTTGATTGGCGGTGTTTT
>CAZRHU010000042.1:0-2750 GCA_964600085.1 uncultured Candidatus Saccharibacteria bacterium | reverse complement strand
GGTGAAGGGGGGAGCCGCAAAAAATGGTAAGGAAATGTTGGTTTTGTTTCCGTCGCTTCACTCCTCTAAAAGGGCTAGTAAGTAAAATATAGCATTATTGGTGGCATAGTGTCGCCCTTTTTCGTCGTTCGCGTCGGCCCGAGGCGCTTCCTCTCCGCGTTCTGTGGTAGCTTGAGAGTTCCGCTCACACTTCGCAATCACCTCGCACTGGCCACTCGCTTCGCTCGCGATGCCTGCTTCGTGTTTACTCACCAACACAAAAATACATACGTAACCTACAGCTACAGAAAATCACACTGGCTTGTAAGTCTATTTAGCACAGTATCTTTTCCCATTACTTTCATGATTTCGTATAAATCAGGAGTTTTTGTCCTTCCGGTTATTGCAACCCTCAAGATCATTGCAACATCACCAACAGTTCCACGATACTTCTCAGGATTTTTTTTGAAATTTTTCATATTTATAGCGAATCCATTTTTTTCGGAAAAAGTTTTCAAATCCTCAAACCATAGCTCTTGAGAACCTTTTTCTTTGTAACAAGCCGCGTAAGCACTTATTAACTCTTTTATTTCCTCTCTTTTTAAATTATCTGGATATAAATCTATTATGTTATTATTTTGAGGATACTCAAAAAAGAAAGAAAAGGAGTCCTTGACCTCGGACCAGAAACTAATATCTTTTCGAGGATTATTGCCACCTCTCTCAATGGAAAAAATTTTAATGTAAAACTTTTTATTATTCTCCAAAGACAGAGCAAACGCTTTATCGTATGTACTCGCCCATTTTAGAGTATTTTCAAATACTTCTTTCGCTGACATTTTCGATATAATTTCTTTGCTTATATTGTCTAGTTTGTTTATATCAAAAAGAGCACCGCTCTTGCTGAATCTCTCCAATTTAATCAAAAAATCGGTATTGGATACGTTGGGGTTATTTGTACGCCAATCTTCAAAATCAGAATTGGCTATATTAAGTAGATATTCAACTATTGAGCCTCGAGGGTATCCTTTTTGTAAATAAAAATCAACGGATGCCTCAGGATCTTTTCTTTTACTTAATTTACGTTTGCCTCCGTTGTCTGATTTTAGTATTGGAGATAGGTGTCCATAAAACGGGGCTGTTTTCCCTATGAATGTAAAGAGTTGTAGATGTATAGGCAGAGAAGATAGCCACTCATCACCACGAATTACATGGGTTGTGCCCATTAAATAATCATCCACAACATGCGCAAGGTGATACGTTGGATAACCGTCAGCTTTCAACAAAACAATATCGTTATTATTTTCTGTTACGGAAACTTTTCCTTTTATAAGGTCTGAAAATACGAAGCCATCTTCCGTGCTATTGTCGGATTTTAACCTAATAACAAAATTTTCTCCGTTCTTAATTTTTTTATCAACTTCTTCAAGCGTGTGCTCTCTGTGTTTTGCCCACTTACCATAATATCCTGGTCTGATTTTTTCAGATTCCTGATTCTTTCTTAATGTCTCTAATTCTTCTTTAGTACAAAAACAAGGATACGCGAGATCTCTTTCAATTAAAAACTTAGCGAAAGTTTTATAAATGCTCAATCTTTCGCTTTGCTTGTATGGACCATATTCACCAATTTCTTTTCCATCAAGACCTAAACCCTCATTTACCTCTATACCAAATTCATCCAAGGATTTTACTATTTGTGTCACTCCACCACTTACCTCTCTAAATTTATCCGTATCTTCTATACGCAAAATAAAAATACCTTTACTCTGATGTGCCAATCTTTCAGATACCATGGCGGTAAAAATTCCACCTATGTGTAAAAAGCCTGTCGGACTCGGGCCAAATCTTGTAACCTTTGCACCTACAGGCAAAACCCTAGAAGGATATTTCTCAATAAGATCATCAACTGATAATTTCGTATTCGGAAACAAAAGTTCAGCCTTTTTAATATTTTCTGTATTATTCATAGCGTTTTATATTTGTTGTAGCATTCTTAATAGCGCACCCGTAGTAGATAGACCAAAAAAATTCTCTCGTATCTTCTTCTTGAGACTCGTTTTAGTAAATTTGCACAAACGGCCAGAGCGAAGCATTTTATTGTTCTTTATATAGACGATAAAATAATGTTTATTTTGGTTTACAGTTCCTCTATCCTTATAAGTGAATAGCTTTTTCAATTTTGCATCGGTAATCCCTATTTCTTCAAGTAACTCTCTTTTGGCAGCAGATGACGCCTTTTCATCATCTTCTACCAAACCAGACAATAATTTTATTGTTTTTCGATTATGATTTTCCCATCTTGGCTCGTTGAGCAAAAACAAATTATACTTATCGTCTGATAAAAGTAAGTTTACGGAGTCTTTCAGATAGACTTTCTCCCTGGTCTTATTGTTGTCGCGCTCTAAATAGAACGTGACATACTTTCCTGTATATATATTCTTTTTCATATTACTTGTACCCCCTAGAGGATTCGAACCTCTGTTTCCAGAATGAAAATCTGGCGTCCTCGACCTTTACAACCGTGCTCAATGATAAATCTGCAAGGCGGGCAACCTTTTCAAGAGAATAACCCTTTTCGGCACGAATCTTCTTTAAATTACTCGCAATGCTCATAATGGTATTGTATAATTTGATACAAAGAATATAATATATGGTGTGGAATCTTTGTATCTAAATACTAACGAATTTATGAGCATTTGTAAATCAGATATGAAGCGGCGGAAACAAAACCAACATTTCCTTTCAACTTTTTTGCGGCTCCCCCCTGATCT
>CAZRHU010000041.1:0-3220 GCA_964600085.1 uncultured Candidatus Saccharibacteria bacterium | reverse complement strand
TTAAAGAACCCCTCATCTTACATGCAAAAATCACATTGGGTTACGATGTTCCTTGGCGTCAAGTACATGAAGTACTGATTACTGCAGCCCAATTAACCACTGATATTCTTGCCGACCCTTCGCCAATTGTATGGCAAAAAAGTCTAGATGATTTTTATGTGAGTTATGAACTGCGAGCTTCCACCCTTGAAATTTCTAAAGTCGGCAAAATCTATTCTGAGATGTATCAAAACATCCTTGATCAATGCAACAAGAGTGGCATTGAAATTCTTTCCCCGCACTATAATGCTTTACGAGATGGCAATCAGCTAACTCTGCACGAATCTTAATCAAGACAAGGGTTGGAAACCATTTTTGGTTGAGAGCCCTAGAAGTAGAGTTACTTTTCCTTCCTATTGTTGTTGGCTGAGATTGCTTTCTGCCAGTTCGCGAAGGCGCTCACGAATCGCTTCCCGTTGCTCCTCGGTTAATTCAGTGCGAATCGCGAGTAACCGTTCAAAAAGGAGCTCGCTTAACTGTTGTTGTGTGGTAATCACTTCTTTTCGTGCAATCCGGATTGCATCAGCTGAAGCACTAGGATTAATCGTAGTTCTTAACTCCTGTAGCGCTGCTCGCAGTTCTTGAGCCGTGTTCTCTATTGCCGGTTGATACTCGTCTAAAATTGTTTGAATTTGTTGTTGCTGTTCATCGGTGAGCTCTAAGCGATCAAGAAATTCGTCTGGCGACTGTGGCTCTTGTTCTGCTTGAGCTAGAAGTTGAACAACTTTTTTCTCCTGCGCCTCTGCTAAGGCAATGTTGGAAAAAGAGAAGGTTAGACCGAGCAAGACTGAAGAAAAAAACGCTAATCGTTTCATTGAAACTCCTCACAAAATAATTGAATTACTGTTGTACATATACCACAATTACGTATATTTTTTTTTCGGAAACATCCGAAGGTTTTTAGTCAACAGGATTTTCATTCATGATTGATCTTTTCAAGTCTTCACGTAAGTGACAAAAGCGGGTTGTGCCCTATCGTCTTTATGCCCAACCCTTGAGTCAGGTTGTCGAAGCAGGAGCTTGGGAATGACGAAACTATCAAGGCAACCCCAACTTTCTGCCCTCAAATCTAATGCTAGCTCAAGCGCGAGCGCTGCACTTTTGTCTCAACCACGTCATCATCTAGTATTACGATTAACTTTACTGTTACTGCTGCTTCATGGTGCAAGTACCATCTATCTTGATGTTCCGCTGCGAGTGCTGTGTTGCTTAATGTTGCTGGTTCCAGCTTTGCTCGGCAATCAGATGATTTGGACGCTGATTTGCGGTTTGGTCTGGCTAATGAATGCCACCGATTGGTTATGGTTAGATAATCATAAAATATTGATTAGCTATTGGTGTTTAGTCTGTGCCCTCAGTGTATCGGCGAAAAAGAGTGATCAGGTTCTGGCTTGGAATGGACGGGTTCTTATTGGTCTCACCTTTCTGTTTGCTACATTTTGGAAAGTAGCAGGTGGAGAGTACTGGGATGGCAGTTTCCTTCACTATACATTCCTTACTGATGGTCGCGTTGCCGCGATCGCGTCTTTTATTGGCGGTTTATCCCCCGATACATTAATACAGAATCAACTGTTAGAAGCAATCTTAAAATACTTACCAGACACTCTCTCTAGCGTGACCCTCTCTTCTAGTCCACGTCTAGAACTATTTACAATTGCAGCCTCTTATTGGACCTTATTGATCGAAAGTAGTGTTGCTCTAGCATTTCTCTGTAGTGGCATCGGGTGGCTTTTCCGAGGTCGTGATGGGCTGATGGGCTGATGGGCTGTTGCTATTGTTCATTGCAACAACTTATTTCTTGCTGCCAGTACTCGGATTTGCCTATATTTTAGCGATTATTGGGATTTGCCCAGTGTCCACCTCAAAAAACATATATCAGAATAGCTTACATTGGTTTATGTGGCGTATTGCAGCTGGCTCGTCTTCCCTGGGATCTTTCCTTAATTTGAACGCAATCTTGCTTTTGTCACTTTCCAATTTCTTTGACTAGGAAAAATCAAGCAGAATACTGACTGGGTATCGTTGATCGCTGCAGTCGGACACGACTAAAATCAAGAGATAATTTGGGTGACTCTCCCTGATGATGAATCTCCAAAAAAGAGAACTCGGCTAGGCCAAATAATTGAGAAAAAACCTAGCCGAGATGATGCCTGGAAAAATACAACTTGTCTAAACGATGTGATCGCCCCGAAGGAACACCTAACGCAGTAGAACACAAAGTACCTATAAAAAATAATTTTCTATAAAGATTAAGCCCCTCTCGAGAATTTGACACGAAACTAAACTTGCTCTTTTTCTAGTCGACAAACTGATGATAAAGGTTCCCTTCTTGTCCGGGCATTTCGCTACCTACTGCCTAGGGCATGGGACAGAAAATAATTCTAGTAATTCTGTTCAAACTTTCAAAGAAATTTAACTACACCGTAGCAACAGCCAGACGTTCAGAAGAATAAATTTGACCCAAAAATCGACCTTGAAATTACTTTTGATTAGATCTTCTTCGGTAGTTCTCATCAAAGCAATGGAGTTTAATTATTATTTAAAGCATTCCAGTTTCTCATGACAGGACTCAGAAAAATTTTCTGCAGCATCAAGGCTGGCGTCATAGATCCCAAGAGCAATCAAAATTAACATGAATAGTGGGAGTGTACACGTTAGCAAGGGTAGGATATTACAGGGTTTTAGATTTTCCATGGTTGTGAGTGGGTTGAATTGATTTGGGGAAGGGCAATCAAGGGGACCATACCTCCTTGAGTGGTCGGTAGTGATAACTGAGTTCATTTCCACAGCATGAGACCGAGTAGCTGTGGGAAAGAAGTTAATAGGCATCGAGTTTGCCAATGGTCCTTTCCATAGAAAAGAAAAAATAGCCAACAATAATTTCTTTAGTCGCCGCTGGAGCGAAGCCGCGTCGCTGACATTCATCGGAGAGAGCAGAAACTAACTCCTCATAGGAAGGAGTAATCTCAAAAGAGCACTCAATGGTTTCGTAGATTCTAGATTTGGTCTCATCACTAATCAGATTCATGACTAAACTTCTCCTTGGGGAACCTCCCCGAAATCAATTGAGAGAAAATAAGGAAATAAAGAATTAACGTAGGAAGTGAGGGCTTTTCGCCGAGTCGTTGGGACTAGTGAATCAGGCAGTTGCCTCCAGAGCGTCTTGGAGGAGTGTGTGGAC
>CAZRHU010000040.1:0-3293 GCA_964600085.1 uncultured Candidatus Saccharibacteria bacterium | reverse complement strand
GCAATTTAACTGCTAGAATTTTAACCTTAACTCAAAACATGGGCGGGAAAACCTCCGGGGTTGGGGAATCCGCTGGAGGCGGAGGAAGAACCCCGGAGGTTGAGGAGGATTTAGCCAACGATTCGGAGATCGCTAAGAAAATCAAAGAAAGCTGGAGTAAATATAACAATTCTTTTGAAGAGCTTGATTTAAAGAAAGCTATAGAAGGTGTTTGGGAGTTAATTCGGATTTTGGACAGATACGTAGAAGAAAAAAAGCCGTGGGAAAATAGAGATGAAAAAGTTCTGCAGACGCTTTTGTTTGGGTTAGCTAATGTTGCCAGCTTGGTTAGACCATTCTTGCCAGGAACATCAAATAAGATATTCAAGGGCTTGGGTGTTTCTCCAGAAGACAAAGAGTGGAACTTTAAACCTCAAAAGATAGAACCGTTATTCCCTAGGCTCAATGATTAAAGCAATCGATTCGCATTCTCATATAAATTTTCCTGCTTATGATAAAGATAGAGAGCAGGTTCTTGAACGTATGCGCGAAAACAGAGTTGGGAGTATTGATGTGGGAACAACCTTAGAAAGTTCTCGTGAAGCGGTAGAGTTAGTTGAAAAACACGATAATATCTGGGCTTCTATAGGTATTCATCCATCTCATGCTAACGACGACCAGTACTTCGATAAAAATGAGTTAAGAGAGCAATTAGATGGTCCGGCGTTATTTAACGAAGATGATTTTGAAAAACTTATAAATAATCCAAAAGTGGTGGCGGTAGGAGAGTGTGGGTTGGATTATTTTAGATTACAGAATAATGATTTCAGATTAAAAGAGCAACAAAGAAAGTTGTTTGTAGATCAGATTGAGTTCAGTATTAAACACAACAAGCCATTGATATTACATTGTCGGGAAGCTCATCAAGACGCCCTGGAGATTCTTAAAAAATATCAAGGATTACGAGGAACCGTTCATTTTTTTACAGGAACATTAGAAGAATCTCAAGAGTATGTTAAATTAGGCTTTAGCGTTGGTCTTGATGGTCCAATTACCTTTGTTAATGACTATGATAAACTTATAGAAGGACTTCCATTAGACAAAATACTAATAGAAACCGATTGTCCTTATGCTTCACCGGCTCCATACAGAGGAAAAAGAAATGAACCAAGTTATGTAATAGAAATAGCTAAGAAGATAGCGGAAGTTAAAAAATTATCTTTGGATGAAGTAGCAAAACAAACATTAGAGAATACAAAAAAATTGTTTTCATTAAACTTTTGACTTACAATTTTCAACTTACAACTAAACGATGAGCTATAATCCTCATAAAATAGAAAAGAAGTGGCAAGAAATATGGGAAAAAGAAAAACCTTTTAGTTTTAGTGATCCTTCGACAAGCTCAGGACAGGGGAGACCGAAATTCTATATCTTAGATATGTTCCCATATCCTTCGGGTGAAGGGCTTCATGTAGGTCATCCTGAAGGGTATACAGCCACAGATATAATTGCACGCTATCAAAGAATGCGCGGTTTTAATGTTCTACATCCAATGGGTTGGGATGCTTTTGGTTTACCAGCAGAAAACTACGCTATCAAGACAGGAGTTCATCCAGCAGAAACGACAAAGAAGAGCATTAATACATTTAAAAGACAGATAAAAAGACTTGGCTTTAGTTACGACTGGAGTAGAGAGTTGAGTACTGCCGATCCAGAATATTATAAATGGACGCAGTGGTTATTCTTATATTTGTACAAAAAAGGGCTGGCTTATCAAAAAGAAGCACCGGTCAATTGGTGTTCTTCTTGCAATACGGTTCTTGCTAATGAACAGGTTGTCTCTGGAGAATGTGAGAGGTGTGGGACGGAGGTGGTTCAAAAAAACTTAAAGCAGTGGTTTTTTAAGATAACTGATTACACAGAACGATTGTTGGACGGCTTAGAAGAAGTTGACTGGCCAGAAAAGATAAAAACGATGCAGAAAAACTGGATAGGCAAGTCGGAAGGAGTAGAATTAGAATTTAGAATTAAGAATCAAGAATTAAGCATAAAAACATTTACTACACGGCCCGATACATTATTTGGGGCTACTTATTTGGTTTTAGCTCCCGAGCACGAGTTAGTTGATCAGTTAATCAGTTTGTCAGTTAATCAGGAAGAAATAAAGGACTATATTAAACAAGCATTAAAGAAAACAGAGTTAGAAAGAGTTAGTGGAGAAAAAGAAAAGACAGGAGTTGAGCTAAAAGGTGTAAAAGCCGTAAACCCAGCCAATAAAGAAGAGACCCCAGTATTTATTGCCGATTACGTTTTAGGTGGATATGGGACAGGGGCTATTATGGCTGTTCCTGCTCACGATGAGAGAGATTTTGAATTTGCTAAAAAGTTTGATTTACCAATTATTGAAGTTATAAAAGTAAGTGAGAAAACACTTGATGTTAAGGAATCCGAAGAAGGAAAAACACCGAGGGTTAAAGAGCTCGCGAGTAGAGCTTATATCGGTGAAGGTTTTCTTATTAATTCCGACCAATTCAACGGTATGCCTTCTAAAGAAGCGAGAGGTAAGATTACAGAATTTGTTAAGGGGGAAAAGAAAATCCAATATAAGCTTCGTGACTGGTTA
Organism: uncultured Candidatus Saccharibacteria bacterium; assembly: GCA_964600085.1. Lineage (GTDB taxonomy): Bacteria > Patescibacteriota > Minisyncoccia > JACQLN01 > CAZPCT01 > CAZRHU01. The sequence continues at coordinate 691 of CAZRHU010000040.1, read as the reverse complement.
ATTTCACGTCAGAGATACTGGGGGGCGCCGATACCTATTATTTACTGCGAAAAATGTGGCACTGTTCCTGTGCCCGAGGAAGACCTGCCGGTTGAATTACCAATAGATGTTGACTTTAAAAAAGTAAGCGGATCTCTTCTCAAAGAAAATAATGAATTTGTTAATGTAAAGTGTTCGCAATGTGGAGGCGAAGCTAAAAGAGAAACAGATACAATGGATGGGTTTGTAGATAATTCCTGGTACTACTATCGTTATATAGATCCGAAAAACAATGAGGAAATTTTTGATAAAAATAAAACAAAGAAAGTTATGCCAATTGATCTTTATGTTGGTGGAGCAGAGCATGCAGTCGGTCATTTAATGTATTCTCGTTTTATTACCAAGGTCTTAGCTGATGGTAAAGTAGTTAATTTTGAAGAACCATTTTTAAAACTTAAGAACCAAGGGCTTATTTTAGGTGAGGGTAGTCAGAAGATGTCTAAGTCACGAGGCAATGTTATAAATCCCGATAATGTTATAGAAGAATATGGCGCTGACGCTTTTAGAATGTATGAAATGTTTATGGGGCCATTTGAAGACGCTAAGCCGTGGGATACTAAAGGTATTATTGGTGTTTTTCGCTTTTTGGTTAAAGTATGGAATTTGGGAGAAGAAATTTCCAAGCAATCTGTGGAAGTTGGTCATGAGAGTG
>CAZRHU010000039.1:0-3347 GCA_964600085.1 uncultured Candidatus Saccharibacteria bacterium | reverse complement strand
ATTGGAGTCTGCAACTCGACTCCATGAAGCTGGAATCGCTAGTAATCGCGGATCATCCACGCCGCGGTGAATACGTTCTCGAGTCTTGTACTCACCGCCCGTCACGTCAAGGAAGCTGGCAATACCCGAACCCCGATAATTAGTCGTGGTAAGGTGGGGTCAGTAACAGGGACGAAGTCGTAACAAGGCATCCGTAGCGGAAGCTGTGGATGGATCACTTCTAACTAAGAATTTTTCTTAGCTAGGTCGATCTACAAGGGAATTGATCGAGATTCCTAAACACTCGATCGCCCGGCTCTGGATCTCGTTTTCACGGGTCTGCCCACTTTAATGGGGCAGAGGGCTATAACCAGAGCTCTAGGTTAGGTTGCAGAAAAATGACTAGATAAAAAAACACGCCTTAAAACTTGTATCAGGCGTGTTTTTTAGTTACTATATTATTTATTGGTACTGGGCGCGTGTAGCTCAGCTGGTTAGAGCGCATCACTGATAATGATGAGGTCCCAGGTTCGAATCCTGGCACGCGCACCCTTCGATAGATTCGATAAACTCACTATAAGCAAGCTTAAGGTAAACTACGCCGGAGTAGCTCAATGGTAGAGCGCTTGCCTGAAGAGCAAGGCGTCGGCAGTTCGATTCTGCCCTCCGGCACTTCGAAGCGGGAGTAGTTCAGCGGTAGAACGTCTCGTTGCCAACGAGAAGGTCGCGGGTTCGATACCCGTCTCCCGCTCCGTATTTTGTGTAGGTTATTGCGCGGTGTTTTGTGTAGTAATCCGCCCTTAGCTCAGTTGGTAGAGCAGTTGCCTCTTAAGCAAACGGTCGTAGGTTCGAATCCTACAGGGCGGACACTTGGATAGATTCGATAAACTCACCACAAGCAAGCCCGGTGTAAGCTTGGACGCATAGCTCAGTTGGTTAGAGCGCTTCGGTGACATCGAAGAGGTCGGAGGTTCGAGTCCTCCTGCGTCCACTCTTTTAAAAACCCTAATTCTAAACGTCCTAAGACGGCTGTTTTTTATTTTACTACACCGCTGTCGTTCTCGTAACGACGTGGTAAACTATAAATATGACAAAAGAGATACCGAAAGAAATTTTAGATGTGTTAAAAAAACTTGAATCAGCAGGATTTGAGGTGTTTTTGGTTGGTGGATGTGTTAGAGATCTTTTACTTGGCCGAGAGGTAAAAGATTGGGATGCGACCACTAGCGCCAAGCCAGAAGAGATGCAGAAAATATTTCAGGACTCTTTTTACGAAAACGCTTTCGGTACAGTTGGTGTTAAAACGGGAAATGAAAAAATTCCTATTTTTGAGGTAACTACTTACAGAAAAGAAGAAGATTATACTGATAAAAGGCATCCTGACAGAGTAGAATTTACCTCTAATATCGAAGAAGATTTAGCCCGCCGTGACTTCACAGTAAACGCAATAACGATGTCTAAGGGTGGAAATATTAAGGATCTTTTTAATGGGCAGAAAGATTTAAAAAATAAAATTATTCGGGCAGTAGGTAATCCTATAAAACGTTTCAGCGAAGACGGGCTTCGCTTAATGAGAGCGATTAGATTTTCTGCTCAATTAAATTTTAAAATAGAAGAAGAGACAGAAAAAGCCATAAAAGAAAAAGCCGACCTCTTACAAGCAATATCAAACGAACGAATAAGAGATGAGTTTATAAAAATAATAGAATCAGATGGTGCTGAGCAAGGAGTGCGAGACTTAGAAAAGTTTGGACTCTTAAAGCACATTATTCCGGAGCTTGGTGAAGGGGTGGGGGTAGAACAAAATCTACACCATAAATATACTGTCTTTGAACACCAAGTTCGTTCTCTTGGGTACGCTGTTAAGTATGGGTATAACACTGAAGTGAGAATAGCTGCCCTACTCCACGACGTGGCTAAACCAAAAACAAAAAGAGGCGAAGGTAAAAAAGCTACTTTTTACGGCCACGACGTTATCGGTGCTCGTATGGTCGCTAAGATACTAGATCGTCTTCATTTTTCTAAAAAAATCGCAGAAAAAATAGTCACTCTAGTTAGATATCATATGTTTTATTATGATGTTGGTGAGGTGACAGCAAAATCAGTCCGACGTCTTTTAAGAAAAGTTGGTCCGGAAAACATAGATGAATTATTAGAGGTTAGAATAGCGGAAAGAAAAGGATCGGGTGTGCCCAAGGCAGAGCCCTATCGCCTGCGCCACCTGCGTTATATGATAGATAAGGTTTCTAAAGACCCGTTGACTGTTGGAATGTTAAAGGTGACGGGTGAAGAGGTGATGAGAAAACTCCAAATTGAACCGGGTCCAAAAGTGGGTTATATTCTTAGTGCTCTATTAGAAGAAGTTTTAGACGATCCAGATAAGAATAATAAAGAGTATTTATTAGAAAGTGTTAAGAAGTTGGGTAAATTATCTGACGAGGAACTTAAAAAACTTTCTAAATCGGGTAAAGAAAAATTAAAAGAAGTTAAAGAAGAAAAGGATAAAGAAATAAAGGGTAAGTATTATGTTAAATAAGTAAAATTATGAACGAGCAAAAAACAAATATATACTTAATACCGATGGCTATAGTGATAGCCGGCGTCCTGATCGCTGGAACTGTTTATTTAACCAATACAGAATCCGGTAATGAGGTTAATGGTAATAATAAGAATAATAGTGCTGGAGATGTGTCAGAAGAAATAAAAGCGGTGAGCGAAGAAGATCATATTCTGGGTAACTTAGATGCTCCAGTAAAGATAATAGAGTACTCTGATTTAGAGTGTCCTTTTTGTAAAACTTTTCACGAGACAATGATTAATATTATGGGAGACTATAATGACGAAAGTCAGATTGCTTGGGTTTATAGACACTTTCCCTTAACCAATATTCATCCAAAAGCCTTTAACGCCGCCGTTGCTTCTGAGTGTGCTGCCGAAGAAGGAGGAGATGAGGCGTTTTGGAAGTATATAACAGGTTACTTTAATATTACTCCGTCTAATAATAATATAGACCTCTCTCAACTACCCTTAATTGCTGAAAGTATTGGGGTGAATAAGGATGCTTTTGAAGAGTGTTTGGTTAGCGGTCGCTACGATGAAAAAATTCAAGATCATCAAGAAGACGGTCTAAATGCCGGTGCTCAAGGCACTCCTTATAGTGTTGTTATAAATTCGGAAGGTAAGAAGTTTATTATTAACGGTGCTCAACCATACGAGAGTGTTAAAGCGATAATTGAAAGGGCTTTAGGCGAGTAAATTATTCTTTGAGTAAACGAAGAGGGTCGAGTGAAGGGCCGTTAGCTCAGTTGGCAGAGCGCGTCGTTCGCATCGACGAGGCCGCCGGTTCAAATCCGGCACGGTCCACCAAA
>CAZRHU010000038.1:0-3453 GCA_964600085.1 uncultured Candidatus Saccharibacteria bacterium | reverse complement strand
CAGACACATCTTTACGCGACCAAACATGGTTGCCTCCTTGTAAAAGAACGCTTATTGACCCTTCTCCTCTCGGAGACTAGGGTTGACAAGTATGTTTATACGTTATCAAGAAGTAGGGGTTTTGTCAACTCCGTTAGAAATCTGCCACGATATAGAGTTTAATTCTTTAAAAACAACCATTAAGTTGCTTTTATGGAAAAAGATAGATTATGGTGATACTATTGAAATAATGAAGAATTCTATACTACCTACAATAAAAATAAATGCCTGGAAACTCGATGAGGAGGTAGAGCTTTTTATGAATTTTCTTAATAGCAAAGGTTTCTATAAGAGAAAATTAATACTTAAAGCGTTACCGAGTTTAGAAAGTAAAATTAAAGAGCAAGAAAATGAACAAGAGGCTGTGCGTCTTTTTTTGATGGGTTTTTGGAAAAAAAATAGAGAATTAATTGAAAACATAATAGAACAAGATTCAGAACTTCTGTCTCTCAAATCAAGTAACGCCTTAGAAAAATTATCCGACTATATGGACTATAGATGGTTTAGTGATAAAACATATATTGGTCAACCAACTCTGCTACCATTCTCTCCTTACAAAAATGAGACTTTCTACTTTTCAATATTAGGAACTATTACCGGTAATGAGCATCACAATATATTAGCAACCTCTATCCATGAGATATCTCATTTTATATTTTTCGATATATTAGAAAATATAAAAATAAAAAATAATATAAAATTAAATACTGCTAGCAAACATTATCTAAAAGAAGCCATAACCACAATCCTTATAAATGAACCTGGATTAAAAAGAGTATTAAATATAACTGAATATAATGGGAACCCCGAGTTGCAAAATCTGTTTATTAAATGGCCAGGTTACGAAAAAATGCTATTGGTTGATATATTAAAAAAGCTTTATAAAAAATCAAAACAACAAAAGACTCCTTTTAATGAGTTTATTTTGAAAACATTAAAAATAATACATAAAAATGAAGAAGAATTTAAGAAAAAGATGGAGTTGTGGAATCAGTATGGAAAAGACGTTACGATCAATCCAGAATTAAAAAATCTATACAGTAAAAAAATAGTAATAAAAAATTAAGAGAGCGTAGAAGAGATTCTACGCTCTCTTTTTTGAAGAAAGTAATTCTGTGATTAACGACCCATGTCGCAATCACAGTTATCACACTCTTCGCAGTTGTAGTCACAGTCGTAGCAGTCACAACTCGAATCACACTGACCCGAATTGACGACCAAGAATTCACCAGAGAGTATCGTTTCAAAAGAAGGCTCTCCAAGAATTATTGTCTGCTCTCCTGTTTCTACCGAAGGAACTACACTTTCGCAATTCACAACATCACCCCCTTGCTTTGTTTAATGTGAGATAAGAATATTATTATCTACAAGCCCTAATATAAATTTTTCCAAAGAATCACTATTTACAAAAAATGATTTCAGATCATCTAAAGAATATACCCTCTCTTCCTGTAGAGTGCTTAAGAAAGTAAAAGCGCTCTCATTAACACATCTTGACGACCTAGCTCCCACGAATGTAATACCGCCAAAAGATTCCTTTCTCATTCTGACAGATGGATTTAGAGAAAATCGGGATGGAATAACGGCACGTTCCTTGCTCTCTCTGTCTTTTATTAATTCTGCCAACGCATACATCGCATCTTTTGGAACGGAGTATGGATCCATAGAGCTTATAGATCCTGAAACCGTTTTCGCCTCCATGCGACACCCTCCACCACACCAAGGCAAGGCCTTACAAGAAGAACAAATATCGGGAATCAAGCTACCATCTCGCCACTCTTGCATCTTATTCCAAATAACACCAATATCTTTTTCAAAAATATTACCGTAAGAATTATCAACATGAGAGCATGGTCTAACATCACCATTAGATGATATTGTAAGAGCGGTAACTCCAGCCAAACACTTGCGTCCAGTTGAAAAACTATAGAGTTCAGCTTCTTTTATTCCACATAAAGGGTAGCTTTCTAACACACCAACAGAAATATCCTGTTCTATATCAATATCACGGAGAGTTAATAGGTATTCACGAAACTCTTCAACGGTCAACGCAAGCTCACTAAAATCTGAACAATTACCCGGACAGCTTGCTTTAGTTACGTTAAAATGTCTTACGAGTAGAGATTCTACAAAAAGAGCAGTTTCCTTTATGAATCTTCTATTCTTTTGAGAGATAACCATATTTACACTTATGGGAATATCCAGCTCTCTCAGATATTTAATGCCACGAACTGTTTTTGAAAAAGCTCCTGATCTTTGAGCTACGGCATCATGTAATTCTGCATTAGGACCCATTAAAGACACTATAACAACCGACGGAGATAAGTCTCTTATTATCTCTGCGTCTCTCCGAGTTAGCGTAATTAGTGTAGAATTAATGCCGCATGTTATTCCATATTTATTAGCTATTTCAATCGTGCGAAAAACAGCTTTTTTATTTAACAGAGGCTCGCCCCCTGTAATAACTATATGAAATATATTATAAAGATGAAGTTGCTCCATAATATATTCAACTTCTTCCTTAGAAAGATCGGATGAAAAATCCAATTCTTCTTCATTGCGCCAATAATTGTAACAATGCAAACAGTTATTCGGACAACGTGAAGATACCTCTAACTGCACAACCAGTGGAGCACTAAGAGTTTTATACATGATCAACACTCCCCTTCGCTGAATGACTTGTTAAGGTGCTATCTAAAATCTACAACATAAAATAGCAATGGTCAAACAAAAAACCCCCTGACCGATCTTCATCTTGGTTTGATGAATTCCAGTCAGGGGGGTAGAAGGAACTTTAACCTGAAAAAGGAACGTGGCAACGGGCGTGGTAGAGAGGGTGGCCCTGGGCATTGGTCACGTGCTTCTCTTTTACGCCGGTATTGACGTTTATCCGCCAGAGTGAGGCGAAGTCATCTCCGGAGGCAACATAGTAAACCCACTCGTTGTCTCCGCAGAAGAAAGGAGCGTGGACTCCGGAGAAGATAAGCGGTTCAATAGACGTATTACTTCCGTCCGTTTTAATAACAGCTATCTCTCTTGCGAAGGGATCATGAGCCGTTACCATGCTTTCGTCTGGAGACACGCTATAGACATCAAAACCTCCGCTAAAGCTGGTGAAGAGACGACGCGCGAGATTGCCCGTAACCGGATCCACCTTGTCAACAACATGCACAAACGATCCATCGGGCGTGTAGTATCCCTGGCCGACCGCCAAAAGACCGTCTTTTAGAGGAATAACCCCTTCATCAGCCCCCCCCACACAGTCGCGTTGCACTCCTGGAGAGCAGTTGTAGGTAGGAACGAGGTGGAGATCTGAACCGTCAATATTGATAGTCCAGTTGGCGACACTCATCGTTCCAGGCTGGCCTCCAGAGAAAGCTATCTTCTGTCCGTTCGGGAACCAGAGGGGCACGT
>CAZRHU010000037.1:0-3584 GCA_964600085.1 uncultured Candidatus Saccharibacteria bacterium | reverse complement strand
TTTAAGCTATAATATAAGCATGAAACTACAATTTTTATATTCTAAAAATAAAGAAAAAGAAAAACTACTGAATATCTACGATGAATATCAGTGGTTTATTGATAATAATTTTCCAATTATTTTTCCTAAATTTTACGACAAGATATATAAAGACAGTAAAAAGAACAAAAAACTTTTTGCCAAGCAATTAAGCGCAGAGTTAAATAAAATCTACAACAGAGATGATTATCAACTAAAAAGCGAGTTGGTAAAAAATAACTGGCGAAAAATTGAAAAAGAATTTTTTGAAATTTTAAGCAATTTTAATTTAAAAGTAAGAGATAAGTATTTTTGCCATATTTCATTATACGGACCAGAGGGTCAATTTAATTATCCAGATGTAGTTAATTTAAGAGCGGTAAACAGTAAAGATATTAAAGACGCCAACGAAACAATCGCTCACGAAATTATTCATTTACTAATTTACAATAAAGCCAAAAAATTAAAATTAAATTATCAACAAACTGAAGGTCTGGTTGATTTATTTTTTATTGAAACAAAGCTAAAAGATATTTTTCCAAAATATAAAATACAAAATATTGGCGTTGTTAATAAAAAATTGTTTCACGAAATAATAAAAATAAAAGCCCTTGATAAAATGGGGGGGTAGTAATAAGATATAGACGATTATCAACAGTGATAGTCATAGCAAAAATCGTTCATTGAAAATTAGGAGGTATTAATAATGAATAGACGGTACGCAATCAATCCAAGAGTCGGGTGGAGATACATTGATTCTGAAATAGCAGTATTTAATTGCAAAAATCAACAGACTGCAATTTGGAATGAAGCGGCATCTCTCTTGTGGGAAAAGATGGATGCAGATGTGAGCTTTAATGATTTGGTTGAATTTCTGACCAGTGAGTATTCTATTAGCAAGCAGAGAGCAGAAAAGGATGTTGTTGCCTTTTTACAAGAAGCCAATTCCCATGGCTTTATTAATGGCACTGGTATAGGATTAAAAGCGAAAAAACCAGAAGATCAAGAGAATGAAGAAGGAGAGAATGTATTATTGGCCATTGAAATGAAGGCTATTGAAAATCTCATTCCTTTCGCTGTGACTTTTGAAACAACCTATGCCTGCAATGAAAAATGTGTCCATTGTTATATGGATCGCAATCGACCCTCTCTTTTGCTTAACGAAGTCAAGCGTATTCTTGATGAAATCGCAGCTGTGGGTTGCCTGTTCGTTTCTTTTACCGGCGGGGAATTTTTTGCTCGCAGTAACGCGCTGGAAATTGTGGAATATGCCAGCAAATTGCATTTTGTGATTGATATTCTCAGTAATGGCACTCTTATTACTGAGAATAAAGCAAATGTGCTTGCGCGGCACACTGTTAGGCGCGTTCAGATTAGTCTTTACGGGGCAACGCCCGAAACGCATGATTCAATCACTAATTTGTCTGGTTCATTTAGAAAGACTCTGAATGGCATAGATTTTTTAACTAAAGCGGGAATAAAAGTGGAAATTGCCTTTCCGTTGATGGGAATAAATTTCCACGAACGCCATCTGGTAAAAAATCTCGCCAGATCTTTAGGATGCCTGATATCACCTAGTCATATCATTACCGCCCGTAATGATGGAAGGCAGGACACTTTTTGTCTTCGGCTCAACGATGAACAATTGAAGTTGTTTTTAGAGGACAAAGAGTTATCTGCTCTTTATGCTGGGCGTAAACCATTTCAAGATCACCAATTTTATTTTGGTTTTTCTGATTTGAGTGAAGCCGCTCCTTGCTATAGTGGGTTCAACAGTTGCGCTATTACGCCCTCGGGTAAAGTTCTACCTTGCAATCAACTTCTTTACGAAGTTGGTGATTTGAAGAAAAACAGTTTTTCAGAGATCTGGCACAACTCTCCGCAACTTCAATATCTTCGAAGTTTAACTATTGGTAAGCTTACGAAGTGTTCAAAATGTCAACTGTTTGATTCTTGTGCTCGTTGTCCGGGACTAGCCTTTTTAGAAGGAGGCGATCTTTTAGGACCATCTCCGGAAAATTGTCGTATAGCAACCCTAAACCACTGAAAGGAGGTGAAAATCATGGCGAAAAGAAGCTATACTCCGCCGCGCGCCAAGATGAAGGGCGACACAAAGTCGCTCGTTGTCGCAGCCATTCATAAAGGCTGTCCTTCGTCTTCGGCCAGAACCAAAAAGGGCTAAAAGACCCAGTAGGTCTCCGCCCCGTTCAAGTCTAACGACTTGTACGGGGCTTTTTTATGACATTAATTTAATCTCGTCTCGAAACTTAATATCTTTTTTGGAAGCAAATATTATTGGTTGTAGTGTTTGAGCTGAATTATTAGTTAAAGGTAATCCGAGTTTATTCCAATAATTTATTTGAAAACTTTTTGGAATAGCTGGTTTTAAAGGAATATTAAATCCATTTGTAAATATTATTCTGTAATCACTTCTTTGAGCAAAATATTTTTTAGTGTTTTTCTCAAGAGATGCGTATTGGGTATCAAAATCAAGCCAGCCAAATTGTTTTAAATATACGCTTGCCCAGCCATGTTCAACTATTTTTTTTTGTTTTGGAAAAATAACAAAACCAGTATTATTTCTAGCGGGAATTTTTAAAATTCTGCACATTGCCACAAATAAACTTGAGTATTCCCCACAATCACCTTTAAGTCGTCTTAAATTTAAATGTTTTACGCCTCTTTGTTTAACTGGATAACAGTATTTAAAATTTTTCATGATAAAATTAAAAACAGATTGAATAGTATTTAAAGCTGGTTCGTCTTTGTCGATTATTTTTTTGGTTAAATTTTCTATAACCGGAGTTTGCTCTAAAAATTTTTCGTTTTTAGTATATTGCTGAAATAGTTTTGTAGCAACCTGAGGCAATAAAACCCTTTTTCTCGTTAGGTTAATTTTATTTTTCCATAAAGTTGCTTTAATATCCATTTGGATAATAATATTTTTTGAGTCTTTAAATTCAAAATACAAAATTTTATTTCCCTGAGTGTCTTTGTAATACTTTTGGGGCTTGGGTGAAATTGAAAAAGATTCTATTTTTTGTGTTGTAGAATTTAACGGTTGAGCTAACCAAATTCTTATAATATTCTTGCTGGGACTATTAAAATTGGCTTGATACCGAATATTAAATTTTTTTGGAGAAAATATCATAAGTTATTTTATTTGTTTATATGGTAATTATAATAAACAATCATAATATTGTAAATCTGTGCTGATTAAAGAGAAACCACTGGAAATTACTTTAATAATAGGCTATTATAATATTATAAATTGATATTTTTTTATTATAAATATTATGAGTTTTGGGCAAAGGGCATTCACCCCCAGCCCCTCTGCCCCTACGCCAAGACAAAAATAAAATTTGTTCATTATAGAAAAGTGGTCTCGCTAAGGCGAGACAAAAAGAAAAGCATACATCATATAACACGGCATATCTGGTTACGGCTTTTATACAAAAGCCTCCACCCATATTTTGCTCCGCTACGCTCCGCAAAACATCAGATATACGCAAACGTTATGTGAAATTAAAAGTTCCGGTAAATTTATATAAATCGCTTAATTTATC
>CAZRHU010000036.1:0-3934 GCA_964600085.1 uncultured Candidatus Saccharibacteria bacterium | reverse complement strand
AATCGCTTCGCGATTGGAAAAAGGTTCGCGCAAAGGTTAGGATTTCACCACCAAATAAAATAAACGGCTCAGGGGGTTGAGCCGTTTATTTTGTTTGGTGGTGTGTTCTGAAAAAAGTCCGAACGCATTACGAGCAAAACCCTGATGACTAATCGGCTCGCTCCGCTCGCCGGACGCTCGGACGGCTCGGTATTCCTCCCCTTGAACCCCCCTTCCGCCGCGCCCTCGCTTGGGAGTCCTCGTTTTCGCCCGCGAAGCGGGCACAATTTATAATACCTCTTTGATTTTCTCCTGCACAGCTTTCAAAACTTCGGGTGCGGTTTTGAAAGTGTGATCGGTCTTATAGTTATGTCCGTATAGTTTGTCCTCAAATACAACATCCATAAATGTTTTTGGTTTTGCGTAGCGAGGAATAAAATGCCCGTGCAAGTGCCGGGTTTCGTTGCCTAAAAATGAATAGTTAAACCAATTGGGAACAAATACTTTCGTTATGGCCTCTTTCAAATCTCGTAAAACCAAAAACAGCTCTTCTCGCTCTTCGTCCGTTGCGTCTGTTAAGTCAAGAGCATCATCACGCTTGCACCATACGACGCAACGGCCTAGATAGCCCTGATTTTCGTGAATATAAATCGCCCAGTGCTTATATTCCTTAATTAAAAATTTTGAAAAATCTTCTGCCATAATTACTTCTGTAAATTTTTAATTTTCTCTAAAACTGATAACACTTCATCAAGATGACCAAAGTTTTTCTTTGAGATTTTGTCTTTATCTCGTTCTAAGATTGGCGAAGTGTAAATACCTTTTATTGTAGAGAGGATAAATTCAATTTCTTTTTCTTGAACATCCGATAGTTTGTTTGTTGTATCTCCATCTTCTCCTTCATAATCTTCAAATTGAGATCTCAACAATTGTCGGTATGCCTCAAAAGATCGCGCAACAGCTGCCTTAAATAAATAGTTATCAAGCAAGGATTTTTCCTCGTTATAATTACTTGCAGAGAAGTACAAAAACCAAACGATCGGCGTTATAAGCGTTGCGCGAATAAGAAAACTCAACTCAAAAATAGTATCGGAAGTGCTTAATTGCCATATTGCAATTCCAGCAACAGTAAAGACAAAAGCTAGAGTTGTCCATTTGACTTTTGAGAACCAATCATCAATTGAGGTCTTTAATTTCTTCGCCTCATCATCAAAGGAATTTGCTAACTTTTCTGCGCTTACTAAACCTAGCTGTGTCTCGGTTTCTGTCTGTAGCTCTTTAGTCTTGTTTTGCGTTTCCTCGAATTCTTCCCTAAAAGTTGCGAAGTCTGCTTTGTCGGAAAGCAAAGTCTTCTTTTGTTCATCAAGCTCCGTTTCTATCGTACCAACTTTTTCTTTAGCTTGTTCTATCTCTTGCTTGTGTGTGCGGATAGATTGTATCGTTGTTTCTGCCTCACTTGCTAGATTTTTAGCTTTGTTTAAATTTTCGTTTACCTGCCCGATTACACTCTCAAGAGTCATTCCCTCCGGTAACTGTTCCTCAAGATTTTTGAGACGACCCTCAATTTTCCTTAACGATTCCTCAAGTTGTTTTTTGGTAAGGTAAGCCATTGATTATTTTTCCTTGATCCTAAACTTGCCGGATTTTACTAATTTTATACTGTTGTAGTTATTTTTATCTCCAAACTCAAACTGCCAAATGGAGTACATATTTGCACCACGTACTTTATCAAAAAATAAGGTTACAACTTTTTTATTCGTGTGTTCTTGCCATTGGCGAAATGGGTAATAAAGCTGACGGATAATAACATTTGTCGCTCCGAAATTTTTTGCCTCTACTAAAACAATCTGGTTTTTCCCCTCATATCCCGCATCAACTTCAGTTTGCACGCTTGAAATCTTGATTTTCTGTTTTCCGACAAAAAATTCAAATTCCGGTGTATATTTTCTGCCACGAATTGTAAGAACCAGAGAATCATCCTCCATAAATGTTCTTATCAAGCTTGCGGCATAAGCATAATCGAGATGTTGCATTTCAGAATCACCGATTTTGGTAGTATCCAGAAGAAATGTAAGTTTGGAAGCATAGACAATAGTTTCTTTTTTGATTAGTGGTATATCTACGTAACCCTCGCCCTTGATGATGTTGTAATACCCGTTTTTTACCGGAAGCAGAAAAAGGTTATGCTTTTTAAAAACGTCAGGGCGAGATTCCCGACTATCTTGTTTACACAAAATACGAACTTCTTTTTGCCCAGTTTCTTTGAATCTTTGACAAGCTTTTTTAATTTGTGCTGCCGACAATGGGAAAGGCGACTTGCTAAAATCGTGTTCAGCAATTTTATAATCATTAAAAATTTTCTTCCAAGATTTGCTATTTGCCATATTATTTGAAGTTAAATTTACTTTTAAGATTTCGGTCAAGCTCCTCAAATCTCTTTATTGACACATCCAAATATTGCTTTTCGGTATCAATACCAATAAATTGACGGCCCAAAAGATAAGCCGCGATCCCAGTAGTAGAGCTTCCGGCAAATGGATCGATAACCAAATCACCCTTATTTGTTGAAGCAAGCACAATTCGTTTTAACAAATCTTCCGGCTTTTGTGTCGGATGTTTTCCAAATTTTTTCTCAACTGCTTTTGGTGTTCCAATGGCCCAAACCGAACGCATTTGCGTATTAGATTTTTTAATAAAATCTTCTGACCATTGCCCATTTTTCATTTGATCATAATTGAAAATATGTTTGGCTTTTTTATCCTTGCGCGCCCACACAAGAGTTTCGTGGCTAGCAGTAAAGTATCTGCAACTCAAATTCGGTGACGCGTTCGGTTTGAACCAAGAAATATCATTAAGGACATGATAACCAGCAAGCTGAAGTGCAAACCCGCATTGATAGATTGAGTGGTACGTTCCGCTAATCCAAATTGTACCGTGTGGCTTAAGAACACGCCTACACGCCTTGATCCATTCAACATGAAAATCAAAATCCTTTTTTAGCCCGTTGCTTTTGTCCCAATCTCCTTTATTTACGCTAACACGTTTCCCAGCGTGGACGGTAAATCCTCCGTTAGAAAGATTATAAGGCGGATCCGCAAAAACCATATCAACCGAGTTTTCAGGGAGCTTTGCCAACAATTCCAAGCAGTCGGCTTGGTAGAGTTTAAATTTGGGTTTTTTGTAATATGGTTTTTGCATAATTTAGTAAATTAAGTCATCTACTTTCACATCAAGAGCATTAGCAATTTTAGTTAATGTCTCAAGGGTAGGATTTTTATTTGCTCCCGACTCCACTTTCACCACAGTATTGAGTGAAAGATCAGAGAGACGAGCTATCTTTTCAAGGGAGTAACCCTTTTGTGCCCTCAATTTCTTGATGTTTGTGGATATTTTATTGTTTGGCGTTGTATTGTCTACCATATACTATTATAATATATAGAGTATAATTTAACTACATCTATCTTTCAACTATAATGATAACACGCCAAACAATTTTAAGAAATAGAAAAGGGAGTTCCCTGTTGCCCGCGCACGGGAGTGGTGGGGTAAGGGCAACTATAAATCCAATAGCCCCGCAAAAAAATTCCGCCCCGAAGCGAGGACGGCTCGGCAGGAGGGGGTCTGGGGGAGGAATGCCGAGCCGTCCGAGCGAATCCCCGCCGCACCGCCCGAATACTTGGAGGGCGGAACCGAGCAGAAACATTTTCTTTTCCTTAATTGAAAAAAATTCTGGGGGGCGTGCGAAAGAAAAAATTGTAAAGAAAACTTCTCTGCTGGACACGCGAGCGAAGCGAGCGGCGGCGGGGCGAGAGCGTACGATTTGGTTCAGAGCCACCACGCGCGTGGCGCGTGGTCAGTCGGGGTTCTCCTCAAAGAAAGTTCGGATTTCGTCCACCAAATAAAATAAACGGCTCAACCCCCTGAGCCGTTTATTTTATTTGGTGGACCGTGCCGG
>CAZRHU010000035.1:0-4149 GCA_964600085.1 uncultured Candidatus Saccharibacteria bacterium | reverse complement strand
TCCGGCGCCTCTATAAGCGCCACTCCAGTTTCGTCACAACTTGTTTCAATTCCCAAAATTTTCATTATTATAAAATTAAAAAAGATGAAAAGAAAAAAATTACATCATTTCTGGAATTAGTTTTATCTCGTCTTCTAGCCAATTTTTTAATTCTAAAACATCATTTCTTAGATCATTTGATCCAAGAATTATTATGTTAATAATTCTATCTACTCCATCAATTGTCTTAAATTTAAACAAAAAAGTTCCAGTATAATTTGCAGGTACTGTGTATCCTGTTTTTCCTCCTAAAAAATTATAATCATTCACAAATTCGTTCAGGTTTGAGAATCTTAAATCACTAAATCTATTAAGACCAAAAGTATCAACTTTTTCATTTAATGTTATTTTAAAGATAGGTGGTATATTGTAGAAGATATATCGTGTTAATTTGAAAAGATCTATAACACTGGACTTGTTTTCTTGATGAAATCCGGAGGGGTCTGCAAAATTTGTATTCTGCATATTTAAAGACTTAGCTTTTTCATTCATGACAGAGATAGTTTTATTTCTTCCTAAAAACCCGGCTAGAATTTCGGCAGCATCATTAGAAGAAGAAACAAGAAGAGGGTGAAATAATTCTACCAATCCGTATGTTCTGCCAGGCAAAATACCTTTTGTTGATCCATAACCCTCTTCCAACATGTAAGATTTAGCGGTTATGTGTTTTCTAAGATCTAAATGTTCAGAGACTACGGTAGCCGTCATAAGTTTAGTTATTGAAGCTATTGATCTTCTAACATTGCTATTTTTTTGAGCTATTATTTCGCTAGAGCCAATATCCGCTATCAAGAAAGATTTTGCTTTTATATTTGGAGGTTCAATTTCTGGTTTTTTGTGAGCGTAGTTATCATTATTATTTGCTGTTATAATTATTGGCGTATTTGTTTTAGTATTATTGTAGACGAATTCAGCATCTTTGTCTTTAAGTCTTATGCATCCTCCGGAGAAGCTTCCTCTTAGTTTTATCCCGCTAGGGTAGTAAGGTTCTCCATGTATCAAGTATTTGCCGTAGAAACTTATTGCGCTGGGCATATAAACTTTTGATATTCCTGAGTAAGCGACTGCGCTTTTATATTCAGCTTTATAAAAACCGGTTGGCGTGCTACCCCAACCCTGGGGATCTCCATGCGCTAGAACAGGGACCGTTCCTACTACTCTTCCTTTTCTATATACGCTTATATTTTTTTTAGAAAGATTTATTTCTAAAAAATCAGAACTTTTATTAATTAACTCTTCTTTTATCTCTTTTAAATAGCTAATGGAAGATTTCTTTTGTATAGAAGTTATTTCAAAAACCCTCCTCTCTTCTTTTTTTTGCGAATGATTTTCTGCGACGACATCTTTTTTATTTTTTTGTGCTTGGATTATCGAAAAAGAACCAAACATAAAAAGAATTAGAGCAATTACCACTTCCAAGATAATTATTTTTTTAAGTCTCATTCTTTTTATAATATCATAGAAATTTTCTTTAAAGAAAGAATAAAAAACAGCTCTTCTAAGAGCTGTTTTTTAAGTCGTATTTGTTTTTTATTTTTATTTTATCCTCTTAAATAAATTAGTTATCTGATCTATAACAGATGAAAGTTTTTCTTTTATGCCAGAACTCGTCTGTAATTCATTAATTCTATCATCATCTGTTTCAAGGCTTTTTTCTTTCTCTAGACTTTCCACTACAACCTCCATCGTATTAGCACCATATCCTTCTTTTCCGTCTTTAACCACAACAACTACCGTATATGTTCCTTCAGAAGCCCATGTGTGAGAAACAGAATACGGAGAACTGATATAGTTAGATTCTGAAACTTCATTATCACCCCAAGTTACTCTATATTGAAGAGTATCTCCATCCGGATCAGAAGAGCTAAAAGTATAAGTTGTTGCTTCTCCGACAGTAACAGAGGTAGAACCACTTATTGTTGGTGTAGAAGGTATTTGATTGGTTGGAGCTGAATCATTGACTGTTACATTTATTGAGGCGCTATTAGTTCCTCCTTTTCCATCTGAAACGGTGACCCTTAGACCATGCACGCCGACAGAGTTCCAGGTGTGATACTTGGTATAAGAAGCCCAAGAAAAACCACCGGTTTTATAGATAGCTGATCCGTCTCCCCAGTTTATTTCATAAGATAAAGCATCTCCATCAGGATCAGAAGAGCTAAAAGTGTAGGCGACGTTATCTCCTATTGTGACTGAGGTTGCCCCCGATATGGTTGGCTGGTAAGGTGGTCTATTTTCTTCCTCTTTTTCCATAATTCCTATGGCTATCTCTGTTACAGGAGACGTTTTGTTATTAGAGTCGGTTGCAGTTACTTCTACGGAATAATTTCCAGCTCTACTCCAAGAATGAGAGGTGGTGTATGTTTGACCGGAAGCTAAGAAGTAAGATTGGTCAAGAGTACCATCTCCCCAATCTATTTTATACTGAATATTATCTCTTTCAGGGTCGCTCGAGTTTATAGAAAAAGAAATATAGTCTCCCTCGTAAGCGGATCTATTAGCTATAACATTGGGACTTTCGGGAGCTTGATTCTCTTTTCCTACGCTTTCCACTACAACCTCCATCGTATTAGCACCATATCCTTCTTTTCCGTCTTTAACCACAACAACTACCGTATATGTTCCTTCAGAAGCCCATGTGTGAGAAACAGAATACGGAGAACTGATATAGTTAGATTCTGAAACTTCATTATCACCCCAAGTTACTCTATATTGAAGAGTATCTCCATCCGGATCAGAAGAGCTAAAAGTATAAGTTGTTGCTTCTCCGACAGTAACAGAGGTAGAACCACTTATTGTTGGTGTAGAAGGTATTTGATTGGTTGGGGTAAGTCTAATCATTGTGAATGGAAGCTCGTTACTACTACATTCTTCTGCACAATTATTTGTAACTACTTTAATCTGGAATGTTTCCTCTGTTGCGGTTACTATATTTTCTACCAGCAAACCGCTAAGGATAAATCTTAAATAACTTGAAGATGTGTATGATGGATATAGGGTCCCTTTTATTTGATTGTTTTTATAAAATTTAATAGCTGTAGCTTTGGAAAGATTGGATCCATAAATAGTGATATTTGTGTTGCTCGTTCCTCTGTTTGGTGTAATAGAAGTTATGTGGGGAAGTTGATTGTTTTGGTTGGCGCTAAGAAGATCCATGCTTTGTAATTCTAAGATAGGGCTTATCATTCTATTAACATAAGCCCTAAAGAGTTGTTGTTCGAAAAGATTCATAAATAGTGGATTTATAGATCTAATAGATGAAATAAGGTTTAAGAGTTCTTCTATGGGCTCTAGGGCGTATTCGTTTAGGTTATTAATAGCTTTTAGTTCTATTAACAAATCTTCCATTTTGTTTAGTGGAGATATGGTGGAAAGATAATCTCTAAATTCAATTTTTATAGAAATTTCTCCATGTAGATCTATAATTTCATCGATTATTTTCTCTGCTTCACTTTTTTCTTTGGCAGTTCTTCCTTCTCCAATTTCTAAATTAATAGAACTAGCATTATTATTTTCTATTGATTCTTTTATTTCATTTCCAAGATCGACGGTTGCTCTTATTGTTCTTATTCCTTCGGTTGAATAAGATAAATAATACTCAATTAAACAAGTTTCTCCTGAATTAATTTCTGTTTTATTTAGACAAGTATTTTGCTTATTTCGAGGTGCGACGGGCTCATTATAGTTAACATTTAAAGAGGGTACTGGTCCAAGAGAACCTTTGTTTTTAAGGGTAATACTAAGAATAATTTCTTCATTAACATCTGCCGAAGAGGGGGTAGTTTTAATGTTGCTGATTTCATAATCTGGTAAATTACTACTAGATGAAGAAGATTCTAAATTACCAAAAACTATATTTAATCTTGAACGAGTTATTGGTCCCACGGTTCCTGTTTGAGAAATACTATATCTTACTTGAAAGCGTTTCACTGCTCTTTCTGTTAAGTAGCCAAAATATCCCGTGATAAGGCCTTCTGGATAGAGAGAAGAGTCAGAACTAAGAACTTCTTGTAGCTGTGTAACCTCAGGACCAGTTGACCCTCTGTAAAGATATTGGGTAAATGGTTGAAAATCAGCATTTGCTTTTTCTGCCTGATATTGAAAACAAAC
>CAZRHU010000034.1:0-4172 GCA_964600085.1 uncultured Candidatus Saccharibacteria bacterium | reverse complement strand
AATTGTGTAAAGCTACGCCTGATTAAGAAGATGATTAAGTATATAACTTGTCATACTATTTTGATTATATAACATTGTAGCTGGTTGGCAAGACTCAGATTACCTCCGTTGGTGCTTTAGTTTGATGAAATTTCACAAAAAAAGTAAATTCTGATTAAACTTACATTTCTGGGGAGTACTCTCTTGCGGCTAAGTCATGTCAAAAATAAGGTGTTATCCAGATAGCGCCTTTTTTGTTTTTTGTGTTATAATAAAAAAAACTTAAATAAATTACGAAAAAAATACGGCCTCGAATCAATTGAAGAAAATACAGCTCGTATAAATAAAAAATATCTCAGTCAATAATATTAAACAAAAAAACTCTAACAACCAATAAAAAAAAGCCCCAAAGGGGCTTTTTTATATCTATAAAACAAACCTACCCAACCGCCACATCCACCGGCAACCTGACCCAAAACTCGCTTCCTTTTTCTTCGCCTTGGCTTTCTACGCTAACCTCTCCTAATAACCTTTATCCTAAAATTTTCTCAAAATCTAGCTTAGAATAATGAAATTTATAAATTTGGTAAAATTTCTCAGCAAATTCTTTTTCAGTAGTTTGAGAATTAATATTTTTAAGCAAAGTTAATAATTTTTTCTTCCCAAATTTTTCAATTAACAACTTTGTCCAAAAATATCCGATGTTATAAATTTTCCAATCAGTCTTTTCATAATAGTCAAAGACTCTTAATGTTTCCCCTTTCATTGGTTTTTTCTTAACTTGACCGGCTAAATAGTTTGCTAACCCCTCATTGAGCCATTTTGGGCAACCGGTATTGGTAATCTTTCTATAATATAAATGGCAATATTCATGTTTTAAGCTTTGCCAAAAATGTTTGATGTCTTTATGATTCGATTCCTTGGTATAAACTTCTGGGTTTAAGATGAAAATATTCCCGTCTTTAGCCCAAGCAGAAAACCATTCTTCGGTTTTTCTGCCCCAAATTTTGTTTATTTCCTTGCGCGAATCAACAAAAAAAATAGACGGCTGTTCTATGTTTATATCATAAAAAATATCTAGCTCTTTTTTAGCAGATTCTAAAAAATACGCTATTTTTTTATCAAATTTTGATTTGTTTCCCTCTAGTAAAAATTGCTTCATATTTTCTATTATAACATATAGAGCAAAAGGGACGAACACTATGTCCGTCCCTTTTTTTAAATTAAATCAAGAGCATCAAACGAATCATTCCTCTTTAAATATACGCTTTTGCACATAGTTGAAAAGTGACTGTCTCGGCTGACAATGGACATATTGTCCGCCCCACGTACCGTGCAGGGCATATTTCAAAAAAGGACAGCCAGAACCACAAATCGCATTCCATTGGGTAAAGTCTGATTTTTGAACCTACGATGATTTAATTATTCGCTTAAACAAAAGGTTTTCCTGTTCTTTTAAAGATAGATTTCTGTGATTGTATCTCCAGACGTATTCTCCGAGGTAAATAGGCAGTCTTTCCCGCCTGATTCCGCCTCTGGCGGCAAGCTTTCTTTTCAGGTATCCCCAGAATCCTTCCAGCCCGTTGATATGGTTTCCTTTCTTATCAGCATACTCAAATTCAGAATGTTTGACCAGTCGATGGACATATCCCCTTAAAGCGATGCCGGTATACCCTCTCCAGGTGTCGGAGCAAATGGTTGAACCCTTTCTAACTTGTTTTTCTATTAAAGGATGTAAGTCAATCGCTTTGGTTTTGTCTATCACTTTGGCCCAGACCTTTCCGTTTCTGCAAAGTATGCCAAAGACCGGTTGTTTGATAGTCCCGAATCCTCTGGTTCGCTTGCTTCTTTTCTGATATTTAAGCCGTTCTTTCATCTTTCTGTTTTTCATCTGTCCGCCTAAGTATGTTTCGTCCACTTCGACATATCCGTCAAAAACATCGGGCACGTTTTTGGTCATTTCCATTCTTAACAGAGTCAATGTTTTTAATAATTTGTATTTAGAAATATTAACCCTGGCAAGAATGATGTTGGTTGAGTGTTCAAGGATTAATTCAGAGACGATTTGTTTAAGAATCTTGTTCGGAATGTTCGCTTTGTTTGTTTTGGGAGTAAAAAGATAACGACAATTTCCGCATTTCAATCTCTTGTCAGATACTTTCCAAAATTTAGATTTAGAACATTTAGGACACTTGGTTTGAAATGAATTCACGATGATAGAATTTTATCATTTTTGGTTCACTTTTCAAACTTTACCCAATATTATATTCAACACAAGCTTTGGTGGCACTCTAACAAAGAAGAAAATCTGAACTACATAAGAAAAGCTCAAAAGCTTTATAATCAAAATCATGCCAGTTTAAAAAATTTTAATTTACGGATACCCAGCCCATCACAACTTTCTGAAGTGTTTGCTTTCTGTACAGAGTATATTGCTGCTTCTATTTTTTGGCCCAAATATAAAAGAAATTTAGATGATTATTTTTCAATAAGGGTTGCCAAACTCCTTTCCAAAGAAAAAGGTCGAAATCTTAATATCCAGAATTCTGTGCTTGACGAAAACCCCTACGATTTTGCGATAATAATGGGTAAATTGTTACTTGAACGCTATCCTAAAAAATGGCCGGAGTTTCTTCTCCGGAGGATTAATTTATAAATCACTTAAAAGGATCATATCCACAACGAGGGTATTTTGATTTTAGATCGCCTCCTTTTACTACAGCAAGCGGCCTGCAATCTCTACAAGCATAGCGATATTCGCACACATCACAGACCCTAACATCATCTTTAGTGACTCTCCAAAATCTTTGTAATCCTCTACTGAAAACAATCCCCCTAAGCTCCGCCTTCAAAATATTCCCTACAATGTAATCCCGGGCAAATATACAAGGGATAACTTCACCAAAGCTTGTGATAGCTATTTTGCCCGCCCAGCAACCGTTCCAATGATGGGCCCTAATAAATTCCTCCTTACTCGTCCAAAAGTTTGCCTCTTTCATCAAACCCCACTTTGTGATTGTTTCTTTAGCAGGAAGCAAATCATGATTGCACCCGCGTCCTGTCGGTCTAATAATGTCTATTTTCACAAACTTTAATCCGAGCCCTTGTACAAGACGTTGTGTTTCAGCAACCGCAGATTCATTCTGCCTCATCACCACCATAGCTACCCTTGTAGGAACGGCGAAACTCTTTAAAAGCTGTAGCCCCCGGTAAGTTCTTTTGAAACTTCCTGACTTTTGCGTTATTTTATCATGAATAGACGGCTCATCAGAATAAAGAGAAACAGCCACATTAAGCCCTAACTTCTTAATAATCTTAACCCCTTCAGTGCTTAAAAGAGTTGCGTTTGTGAAAATCTCTACAAAACCATATCCTGTTTCCTTAGTAAAATCTGCCAAATCAAGAACACCCCTATACTTAAACACTTCTCCTCCTGTAAGTTGAAGCTTCTGGCATCCTAAATCTCTCCCTTCTTTTATTATCCTTTTCCATACTACTGATCCCAAGCTACCGCTCTTAGGTTGATTCTCATTTGGCGCATAACAATGAATACATCGCAAATTACAATCATTAGTTAACTCAAGCCACATAAACTCTAAGCTAACCTTTGACTCTGTATCATCAAAAGAAAATATCTCTTTTTTGTCATCTACTTCCGCCAATCCCATTTCTAAAAGCTGCTGCCAAAACGACTGATCATTACTTTGCCCTTTTACGATATCCTTAGCAATTTCGTTTAGAGAATAGACTCTCCCACTTTCTAAATCATAAATAGCTGCTCGCTTTACTCCCTCTACAAGCTGACATTTTTGCGACAATCTCATCATTTTGTCTCCTTTTTTCGATTTCGCACTTATCCTAATATCCTTATTCGCTTTTTAAAGTCCTACCCTATAATTTAATAAATAATTTAAAAAAAATCAAGTTATGAAAATGAAAAAACAAGACCTCTAAAATCTTGTTTTTTTGACTCAAACAATCTCTACCCCGTCACCGGCAACCTCACCCAAAACTCGCTTCCTTTTCCTTCGCCTTGGCTTTCTACGCCGATTTGACCTTTATGCGCTTCTATAACCATGCGGGCCACATAAAGGCCCAAGCCCGCCCCTTCGGTCCAGATACGCGAAACTCTCATGCCCCGGGCAAACCTCTTAAAGAGATATTGCTTTTCTTCTGGCGAAATGCCGATGCCA
>CAZRHU010000033.1:0-4912 GCA_964600085.1 uncultured Candidatus Saccharibacteria bacterium | reverse complement strand
TATTGGTCTATCTGGTTCTACATCATAGTAGTGTAGTATAAATTCCGCCAACTCTCCAAATATAGGAGCAGTGGACCTGTCTGAGAAGCGAACTCCTTGAGGGTTGTCAATCTTAATAAGGGTAACAAAAGCAGGATTATAGGCCGGAGCAAAGCCGACAAAAGAGTGTATCGTTTTATCTGAGTAACCCCCCTCCGAACCGGGGACCTGAGCAGTGCCGGTCTTACCAGCGACAGAGTAACCGGCAACTTGAGCCTGCTTGCCATAGCCATTATCAACAACCGACACCATCATATTAGTAACCATCTCTGCCGACTCTTCGCTTATCACCCTTTTACTTTCTTTAATTTCTAACACCTCTTCCCTATTATTAGCGTAAACAACCTTTTCCACAACATAAGGTCGCACCAACTCTCCTTTATTTGCAATTACAGATATAGCTCTGGTTAAAGCCAGAGGAGTAACAGCTATTCCTTGACCAAAAGAAGAAGTGGCTATTTCAACTTCCCGACCAGAGCTAATGTTGTCAATATCTCCTCTCACCTCCCCCATTAGATCTATACCTGATAATTCATCAAAACCAAACTCTTCCATATAATCTCTCCAGACTCCCTTGGGAATCCTTTTTATAACAAAGACAACTCCTGTGTTTAACGATTTTTCTAAAACCTGAGTCATGGTTTGAACACCATACGATTCTCCGGTAGAGTTTTTTATCCTTGCGTCAGCCACATCTACAAAACCAACGTCTCTATAAGTCAAGCTGGGTGATATAACATTTATATCTAATCCTACTGCCATTGTTATAGGTTTAAAGACAGACCCCGGCTCATAAAGTTCTTGAATATTTGGGTTTAAGAAGAGAGAAACATCTTCTACTTCAGAGTAGTTGTTGGGATTAAAAGAAGGTAACGAGCTCATCGCCAAGATAGCGCCCGTCTTTGGATTCATAACAACAGCGCTAGCAGACTCTGCTGAAAAATCTTCCAGAGCTTCCTCGAGCTTCTTCTCTAAAAATAGCTGAATATTATAATCAATTGTTAGGAATAGATCGGCTCCATCATCAGCTCTGGATATTTGAGCAAAGGGTCTTATTAAAGCACCTAAAGAATTCTTAAAACCCTTAACATAACCGGCATTACCAAAAAGGACATCATTATAAAACTCTTCTAGCCCATACTGACCAACTGGGATTTTTTCTTTATAACTCAAAAAGCCAAGAAGAGGAGAGGCCAGTGTCTCTAAAGGGTAAAACCTATCTCCTCTCTCTCGCCAGTGCAAACCCTCTACCCCTAACTCTTTTAATTTTAAGAGAGTTTCTTTGTCTATTTTTTTCTTAAGCGGTTCGTAAGGATCATCTCTTTTCGCCAGTCTTTCTTTAACCATATCTTCTTCTAAAGAAAGAATTTTAGCTACTTTCAAAGAAATCACTTCTACCTCCTCTTCTTTTATATCTTTTGGAGAAGCCCAGACCTCCCACCACTTCTTGGTTATAGCAGCAGGAATAAACCTTTCTTCGTCGTTCAAAATAGATTTAAAAAATATTCCGCCTCTTTTAGACTCTATAGCTGTCTCTATGGTCTGCTGATTTTCCGCCGCCTCTTCGTAATCATTTCCTTTAACTATCTGAAGAAAAAATAAGCGACCAGCGGTCGCTAAAAAAATAACAAGAAAGAAAAAGAGTATTATTCGCAAACGAGAAGACATAATTTAGAATTTGGCGCTTACTTCAAATCAACTCGGCTAATTGAAGAGATCCTAGTGTCAATATATCGCGATATGTTATTTATCTCAACCAAGTCAAGATTCTCGCTTTGAGATAATAAATACTCTGGATTTTGTTTTTTGGCTAAATCTACTACCAGCTCACTCTCTAAGTCGTGAAGACTAGAAAGCTCTAGCTCTTTTTTTTCTAAATCATAACCAAGAGAAGGAACGGTTGTTGCAAAGTATATATAACCAGCAAAAAGAAGGACTGCTGTTAAAATCATTATTACATTTATTTTTTTACAATTCATATAAAATAGTATTTAGTATTTTTGTTCATTTTTTATACTTAATACTTGATACTTAATACTTGATACATACTTAATGTATTCTCAGCTTCTCCGCACAGCGGAGTCTTGCGCTCCTGCTTCTTGGATTTCTTATCACCTCTTCTCTGCTTGGGCGTATCGGTTTCTTGGTTAAAACCTCCCCCAAGCCCTCTCTTTTTCGCGATACCTCGCGAAAAAAATTCTTAACTATCCTATCTTCTAAAGAATGAAAAGAAACAACAACTATCCTTCCTTCGGGTCTCAATATACGCCACGAGCCCTCCAAAGCTTTTTCTAAATTACTTAATTCATCATTAACCTCTATCCTTATAGCCTGCCAAATCTGAGCTAAGATTTTAGGAGTTAGACTCTTAAAAACCTCTTCCGTCACACCCCTCAAATCTTTCGTCGTCTTTATCAACTTCTTCTTTCTATAAGACAATACTTCTTTAGCTAAATCACTTGATCTCCTAATCTCTCCATACTCTTTAAAAATCTTCTCTAGTTCTTCTTCAGAGTAGTTATTAATCACGTCCATAGCCGTTTTTCGTGGTGATTGATGACCATAGGTCATTAATAGCGGTTCATCTTGTTGGAAGGAAAATCCTCTGCCAGAACTCTCTAATAAGTTAGTATTCAGACCTAAATCAAAAACAATTCCGGAAGGAGAAAAATTATTTGAGTGTGCAATCTCTTCTATATCAGCAAAGTTATCATTTACCAATACTACTCTTTCTTTCTTAAGGTGCTCACCGAGAACACCCCTGAGGTCAGCGTAGGAATTATGCGGTTTGGGTTTCTCCTTTCTGACCTCAGGGCTATCCTCGTTTAAGGACAAACCCGACGCACCGGCCAGAGGTTGACTGACCTCTGGCTGATTGTTTGCTAAAGATCTAACTCTTTCTATAGCTCTTCGGTCTAAATCAATCGCTAAAACTTTTCCACTCGGACCGTTTCTCTTTAAAATTTCTTTTGTGTATCCCCCACCGCCGAGAGTAGCATCTATATAATCTTGATTTTTCTTAATACTAAGAAAATCTACTGCTTCTTTTAGGAGTACTGGATCGTGCATATTTTTAAGAAAATAAGAAAATAGAAATTCAGAAATTAAATAAATTTATTAAGCCGCTAACTTATCGTTGTTATTATTTATTCGAGCTTCTATCTGTTGCCTCTCCTTCTCTATCTCTTCATCACTCATTCCTTTCTTTCTTCTCTCCTCTATCTCTTCAGCCGTAAAGTGGAACACCTTTCCTTCCCCCGAGTCAGGGGTTTCGCCGGCAATATTCTCAACTTCTCCCAACTCTCCCCTCTTCTCTTTCTCCTCAGTGTCTTTCATAAATTTTTCAAAATTCATTTTTTATACTTAATACTTAATACTTGATACATACTTAATATATTCCTAACTCTCCCAACTTCTCCGCAATATCGCCTGTTTGTTTTTCAGAGCCCTCTTTGTAACTCAACCACTTATCTTTATCCCAAAGCTCAATGCGATTAAAGAGACCTATAACGACAACATTCTTCTTTATATCGGCGTGTTGAACTAAATAATCCGGAAGAAGAATTCTACCCAGCCTATCAATTTCTAATTCAGCAGCCCCAGAGAGAGTGCTACGCACAAAGTCTCTGTGCTCTTTTTTACCTACAGGAAGCTTGGCCAGTTTCTCTCCTATCTCTTTCCACTCAGTTTTTGGATAAAGAACTAAAGAATCTTCTAAACCTTTAGTTATCACCACATTTTGACCTAATCGTCCTCTAAATTTAGCTGGAACAGCCACTCTCCTTTTTGAATCTATATTGTGATGATATTCTCCTATAAACATGCCATTTTTTATTCTTTATCCACAGAAAGACCTGTTTTTCCACACTTTTATCCACAATCACCCACTTTCTGCCCTATCTAACCACAATACTAATCTTTTATAGGGTTGACGTCAATTAAAAAGATATCCACAATTGTGGATATCCATTAAAAAACGGCTCAGGGGGGTTGAGCCGTTTTTTAATACTTGATACTTAATACTTGATTCATTGTTTCATTGAAAATTGATTTATTTATTGTAGTCTCCCCCGGAAAAACCCCGGGGGTTGGGGAGGAGTCCGCTGTGGCGGACGACGGGAGAACCCCCGGGGTTGAAGTTGAGGATGTTTTTATTGAAAATTGAAAATTGACCTTAATACTATTCCACTACTGATCTATACAATAGTAAGGATCAGCACAATTAACACCACAGACACTGCCATCCACATCTGTCTCTAAGGCATTGTGCTCTGTCTCTAACTCCGTTCTTAAAACAAAAGCTTGTTGAGGAGAAGAGCAATCAGAAGAATTATAAGTATAAGGGTCGCCACCGACAATAGGGTCGGTTGGAACACCTCCCATATAGTCAGGAACTAGATCACTTAAAGAAGAGGGAAACTCTTGGTTATCTGTGTTGTACTGGTGTAAAACATTACCAACCTGGCGAAGATCGGAAATTCTACGAGCATCTCTTGACTTAGCTTTATTGGTGGTAAGAGAAACAATAACTAAGCTGGCTAAAATTCCTATAATAGCCACTACTATCAAAAGCTCTACTAATGTAAACCCTTTTTCTTTATCCATTTTTTAAATTGATTTATTTATTGGAAATTGTAAATTGAAAATTGAAAATTGATTTATTTAGGGTGGACCGTGTGGGACTTGAACCCACGACCTCCCGGATGCAAACCGGGTGCTCTAAGCCAACTGAGCTAACGGCCCTCACTCACCCTTATAAAGATAAAAATACCACTTACTTAACAACAATACAATCTAAACACTCAACCACCACCCGTCGGAAAACCCCGGGGGTTGGGGAGGAGTCCGCTGTGGCGGACGACGGGAGAACCCC
>CAZRHU010000032.1:0-5227 GCA_964600085.1 uncultured Candidatus Saccharibacteria bacterium | reverse complement strand
AATCCAGTGAAGATATTTTTCTGAAACTATATCTCAAGAATCCCTTGTAAAAAAATAACCCATAAAGCATATGGATTCCAATCTCACGAGTATTAAAAGAGAAAAAGACATTTTTTAGCAACCACAAATGAAGTTGAATACTATGGTATAGAAAATCCAATTTTGAGTTCCATAAAATTATTTTAAAAAATGCACCCGTTGCATAACCATAATCTCTCATCAATCGTGAATCTTCTTGGATATTTCTCCACGATCGGTGTTGAACCAGCACTTCAGGCATATAAATAATTGGGAAACCAAGATTCACAGCTCTGTAAGACCATTCGTTATCGTCAGAGCTTTTAAAGGAAGAACCAGGCCCAAGATTTTCATTAAATGCTCCAATTATCTCATAAAGATTTTTGTGAAAACCGAAATTGCAACCAGACAACTTAAAAATTGGTGTAATCCACTTTTTCTTAAATGTTACTCTTTCCGTAGAGGAATCGTGCAAACGCGACAAAATCGAGCCTTTTTCTATTCGGCTAGCCAATACGCGACCAGTGACGATAGAGGTACGGCCTTCATTACGAAGGGATGTATTTAAATTGGCAATCCAATTTTCGTCCGCAATACAATCATCATCTATGATTGCTATATAATTAGACGCGGCGAGTATAACCCCTTGATTGAGTGCTCGCGATTTATTTTTAAAGTCACAATGAATTAATTTTATTTTGGAATCCAGAGGTAAAGTATTGAGCGATACAGAATCTGATTGATCAAGCACAATAATCTCGTAGTGTATTGCTGTTTGTTGCGCCAGTAAACTTTGAATGCAAGCCTTTAACATTTTTGGCCTATTACAGGTGGCGACAAGGATACTTATTTGAGGATTACTTTTCATAATTTTTTACTACCCGATAGATTGACGACTTCTTGCCGGATACAAGAATGTTATACTTCTTTTCCAAAATAAAAGTACCTACAAATTTATTTGCCAGAACGTCTTCGAACATCTCTTTGGCGCCGATAAGTAGAACAATTACGCCGTTGGGCTTCAATATTCGCTTAAACTCCTTGAGCATATCTTCGTAGAACCTCTCCGGCTCCTGAATAGCCTCGTATTCTCCCCACGGTGGATCAGAAATAATCTTGTCCACTGATTCATCCCCTATATCTTTAAGAAACAAAGCGTCTCCGTGAATCACTTTTATATCTTTTTTATACTCCTCTACTTTCCTCTTTAGCTTTGAGATTAGATTTCTATCTTTATCTGCGGCTATTATGCTTTTGTAGGGGAAGTTTAATGCCCGTTCAATCGGTATTGCCCCATGTCCCGCAAATGGATCTATTACAACATCACGCGGGTTTGGCCTAGAAATAAAAGCCATTATGTAGGCTATTTCCTTCCGGAGCTCTCCTTTTTCTCTCCTTTTTTCATTACCAAACGGATAAGTGAGCCGTATTCCCCAAAAGCCATACCCTTCACGTCTTACAAGAACCCAAAACTCTAAATTGGGTTTTTTAATATTTAAATGAAAACCCCGCATTTGAAGGATGACTGATTCAAGATTATTTAGTAATTTGCGGCTTACGGGAACCATTGTATTCTCCAATGAACATACAATCTTAAAGTCACGTCTGCGCGGCGGAAGATTTGAGTTAATTTGACGGATTAAGTTTTTATCATGAGCGGCAACTGCTAAAATCTTTTCAATAGATTGTGTACTTGGAGTCAAATTATTAAAGTCACGCAATGACAGATACGTATTATTAAAAAGTGGAAAGTTTCTAATTTCTCGCTCTGGATAGTCCGATTCATACACAACTAAGCCGTCAAGCAACAGCTTAATATTTGCCTTTCGTTTGGCAAGAAATTCTTTAACTATTTCTTGTGTTCCAGTGATGAATGTAGAAAAATATGTTTTCATGATTGTGATTTATCAGTGACGGCTACATCACGCGAAAACTGCGTATCCTTGGTTGTCTCTACAGACGTCCATAAGTGGGGCTCGTAGCTAAATCTGATTTTTATACTCGCAATCAGCCGAGCAATACCATCCATTATAAGAAAGATGGCTACCAAAGGAAAATTCCGAGCACTCATCATTTTAATAAGTTCTCCGCGCCATTGCTTTTCAATATCTTTAAAAAACTGACCGGATGCTTGTCGTCGACCCATTCTGGTTCTAATCTTTTGTCTGAAGAAATCGCTAAAAGATTGTGGAAAAGTAACATTAACTTTCAACCTATCGCTGTAATGAAACATGATTCCTTTTTGAAAAAGGACCAGTGAAAATTGTCCATCGTCATTGATAATGGTATCGTTGACTTCGGTAATGCCGTCAATGAAATTTCGGTGAGAGACAAGTAATGTGTATCCTGACGGATAGAGAAATTTACCAGCCTTATTTTGTTTGTCTCGTAGATTATTCCATGCATCACAACTTACTTTTGCCAACTTATAGAAAAATCGGTTTTCTGTCGGTATGGGAACAACCTTCCCAGTGCATGGAATTTTCATGCTGTATATACAACTGAAACAGTTCTTTATAAAATCATCGCCTATGTCCACATCACCATCTATAAGCAAAACCACACCCCCACTAATAAGTGGGGCAGCCTTCTTAAGAGCAGAGACTTTTCCGTTTCTGGTGTCTTCTTTAACTTCAATTAGCAATGGAGATTTAATGGATTTAATGATTCCATTAGTTTTATCGGTACAGCCGCTTGATACGACAATTATTTCTTTAACGTGGTATTGAGAAGATTGCGCTATAAGTTTGGTCAAGATATTTTTGATATTTTTCTCCTCATTGTAAACAGCCATTACCACAGAAAGACTAATCGACCGCGTTATAGTATCAACAGACTCCTTGAGTGCTTGTAAGCCACTAAGCAGAGAGTCGTTGTTCTCTGAAACGTCATAATAATCAACATCATGAAATAAGCGAGGATTAAGAGATGCGATTTCGTTAATAAGAAAAGTCTTCTCTTTGGCCGCAGGACATATCTTTATAATTGTCTCTTTGTGCTCAACAGTAAAACAAACAATAGCCGATGCCCACAGAACGTCTTCTAAAGTGAGTTTTTGAGCTCGGTGGTCATTTAACTTTATTGCATATTCTTTTTCTACAATATGATTTAAGAGTGTGTTTGGAGCTTTGAAATAAGGATTCGTGTCGCGAGAACGGACCTGAAAAGGCAATCCGTTTTTGCGCACACTTTGCTTGAATAATCTTTCAGAAATGATGCTTCTGTAAATATTTCCCGTACAAACAAATAATGTTTTATTTAAATTTGGCATAGATTAAAAGATGAATTCAAATTTTTTATCTAGATTACTCATGCGCCGATTAATCAGATGTAGACGTTGTAAATTTAAATTAGATTGATGGCTAGACCTTAAAACTGACGTAGTGATATAAAAGATGGCGAATATAGGATAGGCAATGGGAAAATATTGATGGTAGAAATCTCTATACATCTTGAACAAGTTTCTTATATATGCGCCGTAATTCTTTAGAAATTCTCTTTTGCTCTGATAGGTTCTAAAACAAGTAAAAAGGTTTCTTAGAGCGCGTCTGCAAGTCGAAGTTTTTGAAAAGGATTGCTTGCTGTCATGAGCAACAATGGAGGTATTCAGGAAATACAACTTCAAGTTGGTTGTAGTTAGTATTCGTAGACTCAATTCAACATCCTCATGGTAGATGAAGAAATCTTCCCGGAAATAGAGCTTGCCACGGAGATTGGTCAAATTTGCAAAAAGGGCTGTACCGGGAACGAAGCTAACCTCCGTCCAATCACTGTTGATTTCGTATGCCTTAATAAATCCATCATTGATATCGAAAGCAAGCGGGTAACCCTCTCCGATCTTGCCATTTAGGAAATCAGAATATTCAACAATCCGCGGAGATACACAAGCGAGGTCTTTTCTTGATTCAGCAAATTCGTATAGCTTTTCCAGACAATCTTTATCAAGAATCGTATCAATATTCAACAAGAATACATACTTTGTCTTCGCCTGCTGAACGCAAATATTATTCGCTTTTGCCCAGCCGATATTGTGTTTGTGTTCGATAATCTTAACCGGATATTCTTTTGCTATCTCTACAGTTCTGTCTTGTGAACCGTTATCAAAGATAACCATTTCGAAGTTTTTGTAACTTTGAGCAAAGATAGAATCAAGGCATATCTTGATATACTTTTCACCGTTCATTACCGGCGTGATAATTGTTATGGTTGGTTGCGACATATTATTGTTTGGTCAATGCGAATAACCTTTCATGCCCATGATTTTGTCTCGATAACTTTCGTGCCTGTTTGAAAAATAATTGACACATTTGAGAATCATAGATTTTCATTGCCTTAAATTTATCTTTTGGATCCCCACCTGTCTTCGAGAAAAGGTGAAGACCATGTTTGTTCGGTTGGGAAATTCGACTATATGGTATATCGTCTGCAAAAAATATATTGTACGAATTAACTGATAAAAATTTTACCGCTTCGCAAACAAGTCGATGATCGTAGTGCTGCCACCTCCCAGCAGGAAATGGCGCCACGATATTTCTTATTTTCCGTTCCTTTAGTAGCTTGATTAACATCATCCTGACTTCTCTTAATAGTCTTAAATCAAGTTTGCTGTCTTGCCTATAGTACACCCTCCCTTCTCTTAGAAGACAGTCCGCCAAGTCACAAAATAATAATTCTAAACCAAATAACTTTGCCAATCTTTCGTCCTCGATTCGGCGAATACTCGTCACTTCTGGAACATCAAATTTCTTATACTTTTTTCTCTTAATCGGATCAATCCAACTTGATTGGCCAAACATGGTAAGCAAATAATAGGGCCTTGGAAGAATTTCTGCCTTTATTAAAAAATATGATGACATTACCATGTCATCGCTATGTGGTTGAATAAAAATCGTGCCACTTTGCATGTCGGTATGTTATAATATTCTCACCTATACGTCAACCTTTTTAGTCGGGCAAAAATTGGGGGAGTTTGAGGGGAAAAATTTTTGCCCGCAAGTGTTGAAAGCCCCGCCGCTCCGCCCGAACACTTGTAGGGCAGAACCGAGCAGCGGGGCGGTCGTCGAGCGTACGATTTGGGTCAAAGTCACCACGCGCTCCGCGCGTGGCACATTGTCAGCGACTTTGGAAATAGGTGCGAGCTTGGTAAAATAGAGACACCACAAAAAACCACCCAGCCCTCAGGGCTGGGTGGTTTTGTTTTAGTTTCTAA
>CAZRHU010000031.1:0-5574 GCA_964600085.1 uncultured Candidatus Saccharibacteria bacterium | reverse complement strand
GCCTTCGCGGAAAAAACCGATGTAGTCGTAGCCGAACTTCTTTCTGATCTCTCGGGGAGTGAGTCTTTCTTGAGAGGTGTTCATTATCTCTTCTCCTTGTGTAAAGTTTTGGAAGGTACTTTACTCTGTTTAGTATTATAATCTATAATAATAATCTTGTCAAGTGGTTAGTTAGAACATTATTTTGGTTTTTATTGTCTTAAAGAGATCGTTGTTGTAAGGTTTAGTGTAGCGACCACTAATACCGATAAATCAAATATATGAACAAAGCTTTAAAAATTCCTACAGAAAAGCTACCGGGAGTGGGTGAAAAAATGGTTGAGAAACTAAAACGGCTTGGGATAAAGAAAGCTGGTGATTTTATTACTCACTTTCCTCACCGCTACGAGGATTTTTCTAATGTAAAGAAGATTAAAAACCTCAAAGCCAACGAAAAAGCAACAGTTACTGGAAAAATTATCGGCATATCTTCCAATAAAACTTGGAAAAAAAGAATGACCATAACTGAAGCTGTTATAGAAGATGAAACAGGATCTATAAAAGCGGTCTGGTTCAATCAGCCATACCTGACTCAAACCTTAAAGAGAGATACTTTTGTAAATCTCTCTGGAAAAGTAGCTATCCGAAAAAGAGAAATTTACCTCTCAAATCCGGCTTACGAGTTAATAGGAAAGACAAAAACAGAAAAAAGCACTATTCATACGGGTGGTCTAGTGCCTATATACCCCGAAACACGCGGACTAACCTCTCGCTGGTTACGTTTCAAAATAAAGTCCGTTTTGGATCGCGTTGATTTTTTCGAAGAGTTTTTACCAGAATTTTTACTAAAAGAATTTAATCTCCTATCTAGAGACGAAGCTCTTAGAAAAATTCACTTCCCTAAAAATGACAAGGATATTAAAGAAGCCAAGAAAAGATTAGGTTTTGAAGAGCTTTTTTTACTGCAACTCTTCACAGCTTCAGAAAAAGAGAAAATTAAATCATCGCCGGCTCCAGCCATTGAAACTGACGTCCCCCTTATAAAGGACTTCATAGCCCAACTCTCTTTTGATTTAACAAACTCTCAACGTTTAGCAACTTGGCAGATACTAAAAGATATAGAAAAGAGCTCGCCGATGAATCGCCTCTTGGAAGGTGATGTTGGCTCAGGAAAAACAGTTGTCGGCGCTATTGCTTCGCTTAATGTAATTCAGAAGGGCTGGCAAGTTGCTTTTATAGCTCCAACTGAGGTTTTGGCAAATCAACACTTTAAGACAATTCAGAAGGTCTTTGAAAATTTTCACCAAGAAGTAGGGCTACTAACATCTAGCCAATCCCGATGGATGGATCACCAAGACATCTCTAAAAAAGAATTGATAGAGAAGATAAAAAGAGGTGAAATAAAAATAGTCATTGGAACTCATGCTCTTATTCAAAAAGAGGTTAGGTTTTCTAAATTAGGCCTGGTGATAGTAGACGAACAGCATCGATTCGGAATAGAACAGCGAGCCCACCTTATCAAGAACCAAAAAGTTATTCCTCATCTATTAAGTATGACCGCCACCCCCATCCCCCGCACTCTCGCCCTAACAGTTTACGGCGACTTAGACCTCTCTTTAATAAAAGAAATGCCTAAGGGTAGAAAAAAGATAATCACAAAAGTTGTGGCTCCTAAAAACCGCTCCAAGGCCTACGATTTTATAAGAAAAGAGATAAATAAAGGAAGACAGGCCTTTGTTATCTGTCCCTTGGTAGAAGAGTCCCAAAAATTAAACTCTCGTTCTGTAGAAGAAGAATATCAAAAATTAAGCAAAAAAGTTTTTCCTCAATTAAATGTTCAAATGCTCCACGGAAGAATGAAGTCAAAAGAAAAAGAAGAGATTATGAACAACTTTAAGAACAGGGAGGCAGATGTCTTAATCTCTACTGCTGTTGTAGAGGTGGGAGTAGATATTCCTAACGCTTCCGTGATGATGATAGAGGGCTCAGACAGATTTGGCTTATCACAACTTCATCAATTTAGAGGTCGAGTCGGCAGATCTGACCATCAATCTTACTGTTTTTTGTTTACAGATTCTTCTTCTGAGAGCGTCCAAAGTAGATTAGAAGCCCTACTAAAGTCAGAAGATGGCTTTAGTTTGGCTCAGAAAGACCTTGAGCTTCGAGGTCCCGGGGAATTTCTCGGCTCTAGACAATCTGGTTTACCCGACTTAGCAATGTCTTCCTTAAAAGACATTAAGTTGATAGAAGAAACTCAAGAGGCAGTCAAAGAATTTATGAATAAAACAAGTTTAGAAGAACACCCCCAGCTCCAAAAGAAACTAGAAGAATTCCAACAAGAAATTCACTGGGAATAAAAAACCGCCTCGCGAGGCAGTTAGGGTACTATAACAAGGAAAGGATCACCTCCTTCGCCGTAAAGGCTGGCTGAAAGCCCTTTACACGGGGAATTAAATGAGACCTCTCCTCGCGGTCTCATCGCTGAGGATGAAACTCTTCGCGAGGCGGAGTACTAGCCCAATTATACCATAAAAAAGAGGGCGATTCGTTGAATCGCCCTCTAGTCTTTATGAAAGAGACGCTGGACGCCTGAGAGGAGGAAGAGTAGCCACAAAGACTTCTTCCTTTTTCTCGGGATCCCTATCAACATCAACCCAACGAAATTTGCCACTAGCTATAGACAGCTGGTCAATAGATCCAAGATAGAAAATCATACTGCCAAACACACAGAATCCGGCTGCATAAGCAAGATCGCGTTTGAAGTAGAATTTCTTCCGGAGGCGGTTTTTTTCCTTCTCGATACCTCTTAATCTTTCCCGAAATTTACGCGCTTGATTTTTCATACCCTTTCTCTCGGCTTCTTCAAGACCCAGAGTAAGTTTCAGCTCGTCATTATAGATTTCGTTAAGATTTATAGCCAACGCAACCAACATGGTATTGATATCATCTTGGTTTGAATACTTAGACCCAAAACCACTAAGAGTCACCCATACTTTAAGCCAAGGCCAATACAACTTCTCCGCCAATTTATACTGTCCAAAAAAGAACGTTATGCCAATAATTGCCAAAACAATTATTGAGACTGGAGACAGAAGCCAAGCAGAGGACCCCAACGTAATCAGGAGAACAAACACGTTTGTAAATGCAATTATTTGAAGAATAAGCCCGGTAACTCTAAAGAACTTCACCATCGTTTTCATCAAACCCTCCACGGATTTGGCTCTGATTCGCCCAGAGACGTTGGATTCTGACTGTTCGCCAATCAGACCGAGGTTCATCCTCAGTTTTTTGATAAAAGCAAAAAAATATTCTTATGTCAAGGGGTCATCCAGTCATCCGACCGGACAGGTTCGACCCCTCTTGAGGGGTCCATACAGCCTCTCTTGAGGGGTCATCCAGTCATCCGACCGGACAGGTTCGACCCCTCTTGAGGGGTCCATACAGCCTCTCTTGAGGGGTCATCCAGTCATCCGACCGGACAGGTTCGACTCTTTAAGAAGATGGCTTAAAATCTAAGAAATAAACGGCTCAACCCGGTTGAGCCGTTTATTTTTTGATCGTTTTCTACTTTCTATTTCTCTTTTTTACCCTTTGGTGTTACCCAGAAGCCCAATCGAGCTTTTCCACTCAACATAAGGCGGGTTTGAGCTTCCAAGGCCGGGACCGATCCAAAAAATATAAGGAGAAAAGGTAAGAAGACCCACTGTAGAATCATAATGGCATACTTCCACCTGCCATAATTTGGCGGACGAGGCGGTAACAAATTAATAGAGAGAACCATAGAGCTAATAACACCAATTAAAGCCAGAGTCATAAGAAAGCGAGTAATGCGAGGCAAGTTGTAGGAGAGAAGAGTTATATTAAAAGCCGCTCCACCAACTAACACTGGTAGCCAGCCCATCATAAAAATAACCAAAGAGTTGGTTGCCCAGGAGTGGAAACCTTCTACTATCTCAAAACTTCTAGCAATTCTTTCACCGATAGAAATTTTCTTATTCTTTAAAAACCCAAAAAGTATATAAGGAACATTCTCTACTCCCCAGCCCCAGCGACGTTGTTGCTTGTATTGATTTATCATTGTGCGCCAAAAGCCCGGAGCCACATTAGCATCCATATAGACAGGGTAAAAAAGAGAAATCGTTTCGTAGTTACCGTCGAAAAAGAGGAAGCACTGCCAAAAAATTCGAGAGTCCTCTGATACAACATTGGTTTGCCAATAACCAATTTCATCCAACGCTTTAAAACTCATAGAGTGAGAAGAAAAAGTATCTTGGCGCTCTGGTCTCTCTTGTTGCATCATATGCCAAAAAGTGGAGGAAAAGGAGAGAACTCTAGCCAGGGCCGGGGCTTCCCAGATGTTATTAGTATAGAAAGGAATTGGCTGAAAAGAGGCTCTGGTCGGATTGGGGTGACTTATATATTTTATAGTCAGTAAAGAAAAGTAATCTTTTGGCACATTAGTATCTACATCAAAAACAGAGGTTATAATTTTTTCATAATCAAAGCCTAGGGGATCTATAACTTCTTTTTTTGCTTTCTTGGCGGCCCAGTGTTCGTTTGAACCCTTACCAGCAAGTTCGCCCGGAATATCTTTTGGATGAATTGTAATTAAAAATTTAAAAAACAAACTACCATAACGCTCTTTTATCTTCTCAGCAATTCTCTGAGCCTCTCGACCAGCTCTCTCCTCTATAGCTAGAACCACCACCATCTTTCGCTTATCGTAATTAGCTCGACTAAGAGCGCTAAAACTAGCATTAACAACGCTAAAGGGCTCGTTGTACATAGGAAGAATTATCAAGTGATAATAATCTTTCCATACACCTTGATGGTCTTCCCTTAATTTCTTCCACCAATTAATTTTCATATTAGAGAGCATTCGATTATAAGAAGAACGAAGATGAAGAGAGAGATAAACAATCTTTATAAGCCAGTAAAAATCAAAAGCGATAACAAAAACAGCTATCCAGCTCGGCAATAAAAAAGAAAGCCCAATAAGAAGAATTAAAAAACCCCAGGATAAAAACCCTGGTAATACCTCTAGGATTCTGTAGGCGATACGGTCAGAGGTCTTTCTTATATCGCTAGATCGCCCAATTCTAAGATAATCTGATTTTTCCATAAGAGGTGACCCCGACGGGATTCGAACCCGTGTTACCAGGATGAAAACCTGGCGTCCTGGACCAGACTAGACGACGGGGCCTCAAGCCCTTATATAATACATTTTAAGACCATTGGTGTAAAGATTTAAGAAGCCCCCTGTTTTTAACAGGGGGTTCGTAGTGGAACAGGGCCAAGTAGACGCTCTAACAACGAGGAGGAAGAGAATAGAAGATGAAAAGGAGGTTAAACATCTTCCGCTACAACTCCGGCTTAATCTCTACCTTTTATCTTAGCGGGAGCGGAGTAGGGCGCTGTGCTATTCGAGCTCCAATAAGGAGACACAGCCTTTCACAGGACTCGTATGCGCCAAGCAACGAGTTATGAGAAGTTCCCCGCCGTCTTCTGGACGACACTCCCAAGCCTCAACGCCTACTTGACCCTTAAAGAGCTACCTTTATACTAATAATTTAAGATTGTTTTGTCAAAAAAAAT
>CAZRHU010000030.1:0-5690 GCA_964600085.1 uncultured Candidatus Saccharibacteria bacterium | reverse complement strand
ACGGTAAGTATGAGGTTGGAAATAAAGAGCTAGATGCCCAAGAGCTAAAAGAACTGTACCTATCTTTA
Organism: uncultured Candidatus Saccharibacteria bacterium; assembly: GCA_964600085.1. Taxonomy (GTDB): domain Bacteria; phylum Patescibacteriota; class Minisyncoccia; order JACQLN01; family CAZPCT01; genus CAZRHU01. Next base: position 5,622 of record CAZRHU010000030.1, on the reverse strand, counting down.
GATAAAGAATTTCCAATAATTTCAATAGAAGATCCTTTTAACGAGGAAGATTTTGAGAGATTTACTCAGCTACAGAATGAGACAGATATAATTATCATTGGCGATGATCTAACAGTTACAAACAAAGAACGACTACAAAAAGCCATAGATCAGAAGAGTATAAGAGGAATAATTATAAAGCCAAATCAGATAGGAACACTTACAGAGACGTTAGAGACAATAAGGGTGGCTCGGGATAATGATATAGAATGTATTGTTTCTCACCGCTCTGGGGAGACTAAGGATAGTTTTATTGCTGATTTAACCTATGCCTTTGGTTGTTTTGGTCTGAAGTCAGGAGCCTTAAACCCGCCGGAAAGAATGGCGAAATATGACCGACTATCAGAGATAGTCGGAAGAGACGAGGAATCAGGATTGAATTAATATAAAATAACTTCTCGGAAAAACACTCGGTGTTGGACAAAAAACACCGAGTGTTGAAGAAAGAAGCTAAAAAATGAAATATTCACGTTCGCAAATAATAGCCACAATCGGTCCGGCTAGCGGTGATAAATCAATTCTAAGAGAAATGATAAAGTGTCAAGTGGACGCTGTCCGCCTTAATTTTGCCTGGGGTAATTTTGAAGAACATTTAGGTTATATTAAAAACACCAGAGAGGTCGCTGAAGAATTGGACCGAGAAGTAGTTATAATAGCTGATCTTCCCGGTCCAAGAATACAAGACGAGGGCGGACATCGTTTTGATAACTCTGTTAGAGAAATAATCACCGATAAAGATTTAGAAATTTTGAAGTTTGCCTTAGCTGAAGATGTTGATTATATCACTCTTTCTTACACGGGCGGGGCAGAAGATATAGCTAAACTAAAAGAAAAAATAAAAGAGCTGGGCGGAGGGGCTAAAATTATTGCCAAAATTGAAAGGAAAATAGCTGTTGAAAATATAGATGAGATAATAAAAGAGGCGGATGCGATTATGATAGGTAGGGGAGATTTAGGAAAAGCAATTCCCATTGAAGAAATTCCTTTTGTTCAAGACGATATTATTAAGAAAACTAAACAGGCCGGTAAACCGGTTATTGTAGCCACTCAGATGCTTCTTTCAATGGTTCAAAGTCCAGAACCGACTCGAGCTGAAGTAAGTGATGTCTCTCAAGCAATTACAGAGGGGGCGGACGCGGTGATGCTCTCGGAGGAAACAGCGATAGGAAAGTATCCGGTGAAGGTTGTGGAGATGATGGAGCGTATAGTTCTTGAAGCTGAGGAGCATAATAAAGATCTTCAAATAAATTCTTTGTAAATCAACAACATTTTACTACTCCACTGTTACTGATTTAGCCAAGTTTCTCGGCTTATCAACGTTAATTTTTTTTAAATCAGCGATGTGGTAGGCGAGTAGTTGCAAGGGTATGACATTTATTATAGGGGCTAACTCTTCTCTGGTTTTCGGAACCTTAATAATATTTTTTGTTAATCTTGTTATCTTTTTATCCATACTATCAGTCACAGCGATAATTTTACCTTTTCGTGCTTTAATTTCTTCCATATTACTTAATATTTTTTCATAAGCATTATCTTTTGGCGCTAGAAAAACAACGGGCATATTTTTATCAATCAGGGCAATGGGGCCGTGTTTCATTTCAGCTGCTGGATATCCTTCGGCGTGAATATAAGATATTTCTTTCAGTTTTAAAGCTCCTTCTAGCGCAACTGGAAAGTTTATTTTTCTTCCAAGATAGAGAAAGTTATCATTATCCTTAAACTTTCTTGCTAACTGCCTTATTTTTTTTGATTGATTTAAAACTAAATTAACTTTTTTAGGGAGTTGCTTAAATTCTCTCAATAGGTCTTTATCTAAATTTCCTGATTTTTGTCTTAATAAAAGAGCAAGAATTAAGAGAGAAGCTATTTGCGAAGTAAAGGCCTTGGTGCTAGCTACGCCAATTTCGGGTCCGGCTCTAAGATACATCCCCACATCCACCTCTCTAGCTATAGATGATCCGACAACATTAACAACTCCAATAGTTTTAGCTTTCTTTTTCTTTGCTTCTTTTAGAGCGGCTAGGGTGTCGGCTGTTTCTCCTGATTGAGAGATAGCTAATACAGCGTTGTTATTATCTATTATTGGATTTCTATATCTAAACTCTGAAGCATAATCAACCTCTACGGGAGTTTTGGCTATCTTTTCAATTAAATGTTTTCCAATTAAAGCAGAGTGCCAGCTGGTTCCACAGGCAACAATCGTTATTTTATTTATAGAATTCAGATTTAAATCAACTCTCTCTTTTATTCTTCCATTAATCACTCTTCCACGGATCACATTTTCAATAGTGGTTGGTTGTTCAAATATCTCTTTAAGCATAAAATGCTTAAAGCCCTTTTTCTCTATTTGTTCAAAAGACCAATCTATATTATGGATTTTACTGTTTAATATTTTTTTCTCAACGAGGTGTTTAATTTTATATCCACCGGGCTCTATTATTACTAATTCGTTATCATTTAAATAAATAGCTTTTTTGGTGTGAGCTAGTATAGCTGAAACATCAGAAGTTATAAAAAATTCTCTCTTACCAACACCAACAATCAAAGGCGATCCTCTGCGAGCGCCGATAATTTTATTTTCATTTTTATGAATAACAGCTAAACCAAAGGTTCCTTTCAAAAGAGAAAGTGTTTTTACAACAGCTTTTTCTAAATCATTTTTATAAAATTTTTCTATAAGGTGAGCGATTACCTCAGAATCAGTATTAGATTTTATAGTATGACCCTCTTTTTCTAACAATTTTTTTAAGGTTTGGTAGTTTTCTATTATGCCGTTGTGAACTATGGCTATTTCTCTATTGCAATCTAGGTGTGGGTGAGCATTTTTTCTATTTGGTTCTCCGTGGGTTGCCCAGCGAGTGTGGGCTATACCAGCAACTCCTTTTAATTTATTAAGCTTTTTTTCTTTTTCTAATTCTAATATCTGCCCTTTTCTTTTTATAGTTTTTAAATTTTCACCAAGAATACAAATACCGGCGCTGTCATAGCCCCGGTATTCTAATTTATGAAGACCACTTATCAATATGGGAACAGTTTGTCTATTTCCAATATAACCAATGATTCCGCACATATAATTTACAACCACCAACCACTAATAATTGTTTCCAATAGAAGCTCTGCGATATAAATAAATAGAAAACACACAAAAACATCTTTAACACAAAAAAGACCCCAGCCGGGGTCTTTTTTGGTCTGATTTAGAGAAGATTAGTAGTTGTTACGATTGTCGTAGTAATCATCTTCTCTATAAAAGTTATTATTTCCATTAGTCTTTACGGTCTCTTCTTTCCAGGCCCTACTAATGTAGTAAACTAACAAGATTATCAGTCCTATATTCAATAAGATTAAGAATATATACCAGAGGACTAAGCCAAAGCCAGAGAAGATACCAGCTAAGAATGAATCACTCTCTTTAGAAGCTGTTGATTTTGAAGAGTAAATATCACAGTAAGTTAATGGTTCAGAGTTAGATGGTTGATAGTTTGTGCCACCAGTTGTGTAAGAGCGGACAATGGTGGAGCAGGTGTCTGTTCTCACTCTACCCTGAGAGTCAGTAATTCTTATTGTTGCTGTCTTTGTTCCGGCCGTATTAAAGACAACTGTTCTGCTTCTAGTGTTTCCGGAAACAACTCCGCTCCAGCTGTAACTTACCGGTTCGTCAGCTCCACTATAGGCGGATGTAAATACTACACTCTGGCCAGTTCTAGAATAATAGGGTTCAGCGACACAGGCAACCGCAAAAGTTGGATCAACGACATCTTGGTTGACGTATATAGTGTGGCTTGCCGTGGCTGCTTCTCCAGAGTTAGAACACCTTAGGGTGTAGGTGGTTGTTTTGTCCGGAGAAACTGTTTGAGATCCGTAGAGGTCTTTTCTGCCAGACCAGCCGTTATAAGCATAACAAGTAGTCGCATCGTTTGAGCTCCAAACTAGGGAAGTGCTTTCATTTTTATTTATTGTTTGACGAGCTGAAGAAATACTTACACTTGGTTCATTTAAGTTTCTGTTTAGGGTTATACTGTCAGTTGCCGATCCGTAGCTGTTTGAACAATTGATGTAATAAGTTCTTGCTGATTCTGTTAAATAAACAGTCTCGGATCCTGAAGTTGATTTAGAACCACTCCAGCCACCAGAGGCGTAACAATAATCAGCGTTATTTGAGCTCCAAGATAGAGTTGCCTTGTTATAGTTAGAGTAAGAAGAATATTGCCAGATAGAAACAGTTGGTCTTTCTTCATTACTATCAACGTAAATAGTTACAGAATCAGAATCAGAATCAGACCCATTATTATTGTAACAAGTTATTCTATAGGTAGTGTTGTACGATGGACTTACAGAAATACTTCCAGAGGTATTTCTGTTTCCACTCCAACCACCAGAAGCTCTACAGTAATCAGCATTACTTGAGTTCCAGCGTAGAGTGGTGCTCTCGCCTCTTTCTATATTTGTTCTATAAGAGTATAAATCTACGCTCGGAGGAGTTGTTGGTGTATAAGGATCATCGTTGACGTGAATGGTAGTGCTATCAGAGCTAGAGCCATCATCGTTGTAACACCTTATAATGTATGTAGTGTCGTAGTTTGGATAGACGGCTTGAGATCCGGAAGTGTCTTTATTTCCACTCCAACCACCAGAAGCACGACAGTAGTCGGCGTTGGTTGAGCTCCACGATAACGTGGCGCTATTACCCTCTGTTATTGTGGTTGGCGATGCGGTTATATTTACGGTTGGATTGGGAAGGGGCGGTTGAGAGTTGACGGTTACAGTTGTGCTATCAGAAACACCTTCACAGGTAAGAGTGAAAGTTTGAGTTGAGTAAAGAGATCCGGTAGATTCAGAGCCAGAGATTGACTTGCTTCCACTCCAGCCACCAGAAGCATAACAAGAGCTTACGCCGGTGGTATTCCAAGATAAAGTGGAGCCATCTCCCTCATTAACTGTAGTAGGCGAGGCGGTTAGAGAAACTGTCTTTTGAACAGGAACGCTGTTTACAGTGAGAATATAAGTTTGAGAACAGTTATTATACTCATTTGTTTCTGAGACTATATTTCCTGTATCAACACAAGCTCTTACGTTGTAAGTTCCAGCATTTGTAGCATTCCAAGAAAGTTTAATATTTTCAGTAGAGCCAGCACCGATAGAGCTGATCTGACCGGTTAGAGTGGCGTTGTCAGGACCCGAAAGAATAAGCTGGACTCCGGAAGCGGGAGCTGTTTCATCGCCAGAGTTTTTTACATAAATATCAAAATAAACCTGAGTTCCACTATCTACCGGAGTAGGGTAGTTTAAACCGCTTACGTATAGATCAGTAGCTGCATTTGCAAACAACGGAAAAGCTACTAAAATTAAAGCGGATAAAATAACAACACGACCAATTTTTATTGGTTTTATAATATTTTTCATAGATTTAATTTGATTTTTCATAATGTTTTAAGGCAGATGTAATATAGAAAAAAATCTACCATAAGTCAAGTGTCTTGGATGATATCATAGTGTATAGTTTTTGTCAACCCTATTCCAACCCAAGGTGAAACACCGAGCGTTTCACTTCTCTTTACAAACTAAATCATCTATGCTATCTAA
>CAZRHU010000029.1:0-5854 GCA_964600085.1 uncultured Candidatus Saccharibacteria bacterium | reverse complement strand
CCACATAAATAAACGGCTCACCCCCCTGAGCCGTTTATTTATTAGTTTCTAAGCTCTTTCAACCTTCCTACATTCCCCTCCCAAGGTGGGCAGTAGCAGTAACTGGACACCGAGTGTCCAGTTAGACCCGCTTTTTTATCCGTCCGTAGCCTTGGCGAAGGCGGACCTTTTTGTCCTTTTGCTTTTCGGCGATGTTTATCCCACTGGATAGCAGGACCCGATTTGAGGTCTTTTTTCGCTAGTTTTATTTTCCAAAGGGTGGAGGGTGGGTCAGAGCAATCTAGGTGTAAATGGGACAAATGGAGCACTATAAAGAGGGTTGTGTGCCGTGTTCCATTTACAATAATTATTGTAGCATAACCCGTGCGCAAAATATTTTAATGTCTTGTTTTAACCAATCTTTATAGTAAATGGAAAGAGTCTTTTATTAATCCTTATCTTTATTTTTACTTTCCTTAGTAATTTCTCATAAGTATCAGGAGCCACAACTTCGTTTTTTTTGAATAAAATACTTTTCTTATGCCAAAAGAATACTCTCTGAAACGTTTCCATAGTAAACTTTAATTCTAAAACCTTCTGCTCCCCAGACCTAATTAATAAAGGAAGATTTATCTGTTGTTTATCATCTTTCGATAAAAGGTTTATAAAATCCTCTTCTGAATTTTTTGCAATATATACTAAAGAAAAATATTTGTTTGAGATTGTTCGATAGTTATTATCGCCAAACCAAATGGTCTTAATATCCTCCACGGCTACTGGCTCATTCGAGGTATTGATAAGCTTAAGAGCAATTGACCAATTTAACCTAGATGGGTTAAATGGTTGTGAAAAATCAAAACCAGGAGCACTCCCAGTTCCAGGAACGGTTGAAACAGAAAAATACGAAGAAGAAGATATATTGGGAGTCTGTAATTGAATTTTTATGAAATTAAAATCCATACCTATGTTTTTTTAGTTTAAGTAGTCATAGGTGTTGTTCTGGTTTATTTACTCAGACAAACAAAGCACACAATGTCTTTCATCCATTGTTTAAGATTTGACTCTAAAAGCTCGCCTGGAGATACAAAATAGCCGTAAGATTTTGATTCGTGAGCGCTTCTGTGGTGGCGATTCATTTGGCATTTTTTCACGATTTCCAAATTATTAAATTCCTTCACAAACTCATTTTGAGGATACGAGACAACGAGCGAATTAGTGCCCTCCCTAGAATCAACCAAGGTGGTTACATAAACAGAAATGATGTCGGCTACAATGCGCCTCTTTGTTTGTATTTCGTAACAATCTTTACCTGCTTTCTTTCTTTTTTGAAATTCGTTTTCTAGTTCCCGTAACCACTGAAGAGCATGATCTGCTCTTTCACAGATATACTGGATAGATTGTGCTGGAGGCACCTGCTTTTTAGAGTTTTTAGCTTGTATGGTCATATTCCTCCAAGTTTATTGCGGATGAACATCAAGAAATCTATAACACTATTAAGAATTTTTATTAAAAATAGATTGCGCTCCCGTTTATACTCTTGCTCTTTTATTCTTTGGTCTTCTGGCCAAAAATCATAATTTCTGTAAGATTCTATTTTTTCCTCTAAAAACAGTCTTGCGTCATTTAAATCAACCTTTCCATTCGTAGAAAGAAAAGAAGAAAATTTTTGATAATCACCCTCGTCGAGCAACTTCAAATTGCCCTTTAGTCGAGCAAACAACACTTCATCAAAGCAACCTTTTCGAGCTTTTCTATTGAAGCGTTTTCCAGTCTTGGATAAATTTTTTACTGCCCTATGTTTATTTTCCATAATCATAAGTTTTTAAGATTCTTCAATAATTTTAATCTCCTCTTTTGTGAGGCCGTAAAGCTTGTATATCATTTGGTCAATCTTAGGCGTGACAGGAGAGGTGTCAGCAGTAGTGTGGTTTTGTGATTGTGCATTCTTTAATTTTAACTCTCTTGTCTTATTAAGGAATAATTTCAGCAATCTCCATGTCTATTAAATTTCTAAAAAATAAAAAAGGCGCAAGGCCCCTCCTTGATTGGTTTAAGTATACTCCTTGAAATTCAACATATCAAGATAAACAGCCCAGAGAGTGGGCTGTTTATTTTTTACACTCTTCTAGTAGAAGGTTTTATTATATTCCCATCTTTGTCCATAACACCTACAGTCGTTCCATCTGTTTTTTCTAGTATCGCTTCTACTGTCTTTTGATTAGCACCAGCCACATAGACGGGTCCCTTATGACCCTGTAATTGGGTAAGGCTACCTTTAACCGTATTCTCGGTTTCAATCTCAATAGTTGCAAAGGAGGATTTTATATCTGCTCCTTTCCCGGAGTTGTATTCGGCATTAAATTTTTTGGCTATTCTATTAGCCGTAGCTTTATGGGATTTGCTTTCTGCCATAATTTTATTAATTAATATTTCTAATCGACCTTTTGGATTTTAACTCTCTCGGCTTCAGTAATTTCTAGCATCATTATAACACACCCGAAAAAAACCCGAAAGTTATCCACACCACAAATCAATACCTGGGTGATATAATTAAGATATGAAAGTATTAACACCAAGACAAAAACAAGTCTTGGATTTTATTAAAAAATATCAGAAAGGAAATAGCTACTCCCCCTCTCTTGAGGAGATCGCCGACCACTTAGGCGTCTCATCTGTAGCAACTGTTCACGAACATGTTTCTAAATTAAAAGAGAAGGGTTTTTTGAATTGGGAGCAAAATCAAAATCGTTCTATTGAATTAAATGCCGTAGAACCGATGGTTCAGATCCCGCTTTTGGGGTTAATATCTGCTGGTAAACCGATTGAAGCTATAGAAAATCCTACAGAAACAATAGCTGTTTCTGAAAAAGAACTAAAGAAATCAGGCAATTATTATGCTCTAAAAGTTGAGGGAGATAGTATGATTGATGAGGGAATTTTTGATGGTGATATAGTTGTTATAAAAAAACAAAAAATAGCAGAAAACGGACAAACAGTTGTAGCTATAGTTGATGATGACAAAGCAACCCTTAAGAAGCTATATAAAGAAAAAAATAGATTTAGACTTCAGCCAAGAAATCAGGCTATGTTGCCTCTGTATAGAAAAGAAGTTGAGATTAGAGGTGTTGTTATCCAGGTTATTAGAAGAATTGAAACTAAGTTTATTGACAAAACTTTAGCTCACAAAAAAAGAAAATTTTTGGAAAATATAAAGAGCACAAACCCAAATAGTCAAAACAAGTACAAAAGAGTTTCTTTGTCTACAATAAGGTATGCAGGAGGAAAAACCTTAGCTGTCGGACATGTCATAGAACTCTTGCCAGACAATATAAATAAGGTGGTGTCCCCATTTTTCGGGGGAGGGTCAATAGAAATAGCGATGAGTAAGGAATTAGATCTAGAAGTTTTAGGTTACGACATTTTCGACATTCTGTGTAATTATTGGAAATTTCAAATAAAAAATCCTAAAATTCTTTTTAAAGAATTAAAAAAACTAAAACCAAACAAGAAAACTTTTGAGAAAATACGATTAATTTTGAATGATGTTTGGGATAAAAAAGCAAAATTAGATCCACTAACCCTAGCTGTCTATTTCGTTTATAATTTCAATCTATCTTATGGGCCCGGTTTTATGGGTTGGTCATCTAAAATTTATCTGGATGAAAAAAAATATAAAAGGATGATAGAAAAGATTCGTGACTTTAGTCCAAAAGAACTAAAGGTTAAGTGCGCCGATTTCCAGAAAGTAATTAAAAAACATCCTAATGATTTTTTATATTGTGATCCTCCTTATTATATTGGAGAAGATTCTAAGATGTTCAAAGGTATATACCCAATGAGAAATATACCCGTTCATCATAATGGATTTAATCACAAAGCATTGAGAGATCTGCTAAAAAATCATAAAGGGGGTTTTATACTTTCATATAACAACTGTTCTACCATAAGAGAGTATTATAAAGATTTTCAACAATCTTTTCCTAGTTGGCAGTATACAATGGGACAAGGAGAAAAAAGAATAGGAAAAAACAGAAAAAATAACGGCTCAAATAGCCATATCAAAGATTCTCACGAAATAATTATTTATTCTCCGCCTAAAAATTAAAACTCAAAAGATTTAGAGGCGTTACCATGAGTGTAGATATTGGGGCTTAATCTTTTTTCTCCTCTAATTTTTTCTTCTAAAAGATTTATTGCTCTGTTTTTAAGCATATTAAATAAAATACTGGGGTATTTACCATCGTTTGTTGTTCTCACTTCTACTTCACCCACTATTCTATCTTTATACTTAAGAATAACCTTTTGAAAAGTTCTATTATTATCAACGGTCAAACAGTTAGAAAAGGATTTAATTGCTTCGCTTCTATCAAAAATATGGAAAGTATCATCATGATAAATAACAAAATAGTCCACACGATTATCAAAAAACGACTTGTTTACAAAATTATACAAAGATGATCTGTTGGACAAATAATCTTTGAGTTGCGTCATATGAAACTTAACATTTTCTTTTACAGCTTTTTTATTATCTTGATACTGTTCATGCTTATTAGGATAAGATTTTAGAATATTTATAAAAAAATCTCTTCCAGGAAATGTTTTCTCTCTTTCAAACGTGCTGAGCTTAAAAAGAAATATTTGCCATTTGCCTCGCCTTCCTTCTCCACCTTTTATTTCTCCACCTCCCTTGAGAGAGTGGATTTTTCCTTTGGAATCTTTTACATCTTCTTTTTTAACCCCTCTAACAACCTCTCCTCCTATCAGCGTTGCATAAATATGTTCTTTTTTATGACCTCTTATTTTAACTCTGCTAGCTTTTTCTGAGCTCATTCCGTGAGGCTTTATAGTTTTTGATTTTTTGTTATCCTTCTTCATGGTTTTGCTTATAACACACTTATATGTCTAAACACAATTTTTCTCCCATTTTATTTTTTAATTAAAGATTTAGTTCAAATATTTTTTCTGGGAAGTGGTTAAAGTCGGAATAACGAATCCACTTTGGAGTTATTTTAAAATACTCCTGCCCCTCCATATCAGCATATTTAGCAGAGCCCGGAAGTTTTTTAATGTGTATCTGCTTTGCCTCTTCCTCCTCCTCTCCTTCTAACCTAACCGCCTTACCTTCATATTGAATAGTTATCTTGTCATCTAAACCAATCACGACCGCAATGTCGGGATGGTTTTTTATATTTTCATTCTTTCTCGTATCAGATAGAGATCCAAATATTAGCTCTAAATCTTCTGTCTCAGAGATAGCTACCAGAGCTGCCTCTGGCCTTCCATTTTTATCAACAGTAGTCACAACTGCTAAATCTTGGCTTTTTATAAAGTCTAAGATTTTTTCTTTAGACATGGATTAGAATCTAGTAGTTTTTACCTGTTTAAATATATTCTCATTAAAGCAAAAACAAAGGGGGTTGGTAAAGAAACGATAGTTATTGACAAGATTTGTTTATTATGATATTATTGTTATAGTTCTAGCTCGGTAAATTCCACCTAAAAAGGAGGTTTTCTATGACTCTGTCAGAGAAGAAGGCGAGAGTTCTGATGATTATCATCTGGAGGATGATCGCTCGTCTTCAACAGATCAGCGTCAACGACGACAAGCTTTTCCGCTTGTTTGAAGATGCCAAGGTCTTTCACTACTCCAAGGACGAACGGTCGTTCCAGGCAGCGTTGGATCGGATGGATCCTCCTGTCAATCCGATGCAGACCTGAAGCCAAACCCGCTCAAAGCCCGGCGGTATATAAAAAGGGCTTTTTGTTTTAAAGATTTTGCTCATCTATAAACGCTATATTTCTGTGCTGTTGGTCTTTTCTCTTATCCATAATTAAAACGGCTTACTTATATTTAACTCGTAGGTGAATGCGGCGA
>CAZRHU010000028.1:0-6071 GCA_964600085.1 uncultured Candidatus Saccharibacteria bacterium | reverse complement strand
TTTTCGTATTTAGGGAGCTCCTATCTGTCGCCCGCGAATGGGTTGGGTAGTTCAAAGGCAATTATTCTTTTATTCTTTCCTAAAGTCGCCGCCACGCCCGCCCTGCGGGCGTTGAAGCAAAAGGGCAAAAAGGAAGTGGGTTTGGGGGAAGGAATTTTTGCCCTTTTGCGATTAAGAATAGAGCGTTTCCTCTTTTCTCTGATTAAGAGAAACATCCGCCAAAAAGGCGGACAGGCGCCACAGAAAAATTTTCTTTTCCTTTTAAAAGAAAAAATTGCGCACGAAAAAATTAAAAAATGTAGACCTGCCTGCCGGCAGGCAGGGAAAATTTATCTGTTTTGTTTTGCCGTATCCGCCAGCTGGCGGAGGATGCAAGCGGAAACGCACCTCATTCTTATTCTGGATTTTCTTTGAAAAAAGTTCCCTCCAGAGGCGGGCAGGCGGATTTCCCGCCAGAGGCGGGCAGGCGTTCAGAGTTCGGAGCAACTACTTGACACAGTTTTTGTACTGTGTTATTTTTTATATAGTACAGAAGTGAAGTTCTCTATAAACAGATAAGGAGGAAGTATGAGCAAGCTGTTAGTATTCTTACTGGGATTTGTGGCATTTTGTAGCTACCCCTTTCTGGGGCTGGCGCTTCCTTCAACAATCGGATTTTTCATGATGGTCTTGGTGATCTGGCCGAAGAGAACATCACACTATCACTGGGGATACCAGACACGAGGTTCACAAACAAGGAGATAGAAATGAAAGAGATGCTCCTGGTCGTTGGAGGAGTTTTGCTTCTTGGAGTTTTGCATGGAGTAGCTCTTCCAAGAGTCTGGCGAGATGCATTCGTTACTGATCCGAGCGAGTGGAGGTCTGGCTATAACCCCAGAAAGAGAATCGTGAGCTTTCTGGTGCTGGTGCTGGCATTTGCCATCATCTACTCGACCAAATGAGATCACTAAACATCAAATGGGTTCTGCCCGCTGTCCCTAACAGCGGGTTTTGTATTTGCATAATAAGCGTTTTTATCTGCATTAAATCCATTATATTTACAGTTTCGAACACATTCAATAATCGGAGTATTTCGGCAAGCTTAATGCAAGCCGTTTACCTATGAAGTCTCGGCACGTAAAAGGGTGACTAGTGTTATTTTTACCGGTGATTTAAAAAAAACAGGTGTTGGGTATTGATACCTGTTTTTTATTTTGTTACTATATCAATATATATTGACATAGTATGGAGCCCAAGCATTGTAACATTAAAAAGAATTTTCAAGAGGTCAATCAGACGGTTGACTTGTTAAAGGTTGTGGCTGAAGAAAATAGGTTAAAGATTTTATGTTTTCTTGAAAAGGGCGAGCAGTGCGTCTGTGATATTGGGGAGTTTTTAAATTTACCGCAAAATCTTGTTTCTTACCATCTGAAAACTCTTAAAGATGTTGGTTTGGTCAAGTATCGCAAGGAGGGATTAAAGATTTACTATTTCATTGATAAAAAAGAAATGTCGAAATTTAATTCATCTATAAATAAATTTTTAAAAATCTATGAGTGAAGAAATTAAAATTCAAGTACTGGGGTCGGGGTGTGCAACTTGCCAAAAGTTATACGAGATTACAAAAAAGGCGGTTGTTGAGCTTGGTTTGGACACCAAGGTGGAGTATTTAACCGGCGGGGATGCTATACAGCAGATCACAGAGATGGGTGTTATGTCGAGCCCCGTTATCGCCATTAATGGTGAGCCGGTGATGGCAGGCTTCACCGATGATGTAGAAAAAATAAAAGAATTAATTAAAGAGAGTCGTGAATAAAGAAGTTAAAATATTTATTCTGCTTCTGGGGCTTTTTCTGTTGTTTTATTTTGCACCCCTAAGCTCCGAATTATTTATAGTAGCTATTGCTTCCGGGTTTAAGTTGTTAAATGAATATGCCCGAGAGCATGTTTTAACTTGTCTTTTGCCGGCCTTTTTCATTGCCGGGGCAATTGCGGTATTTATTAAAAAGGATGTTGTTTTAAAATATCTTGGGGGTAAAGCTAAAAAAATAGTTTCTTATTCACTAGCTTCGGTCTCCGGCGGTATTTTGGCCGTTTGTTCTTGCACTGTTTTACCTATGTTTGCCGGCATCAGAAAAAGAGGAGCGGGGCTGGGGCCGGCGGTAACTTTTCTTTTTTCCGGTCCGGCTGTCAATATCGCAGCTATATTTTTAACGATGTCGGTTTTAGATTTTGAGATTGGTATTGCCAGAGTTATTTTTGCTATTTTGCTGTCTGTTTTAGTGGGGTTGTCTATGCAGTTAATTTTTAGGGAAAAAGCCGAAAGCGGTGGCTTGTTTAAGGGAGAAAATTCCGAGGCGCCTGGTTTAAGTAAATATATCACCTCTATTTTTATGCTTTCTATGCTAGGAATATTGATAGTAGGTGGTCTGCAGATAGGGCGGGGGTTAAAATATGGCTTAATAGCTGTTTTAGTTGCTCTGGTAGTTATAATTGCTTTAACTAAATTTAAAAAAGAAACTAATAAGGAGTGGCTCTCTGAAACCTGGTCTTTTACTAAAATGCTTTTACCTATTCTTTTTGTAGGAGTTTTTATTGCCGGATTTATAGAACCGTTTCTTCCTCAGAAGTTAATTACTGAGACTGTGGGGGCCAATACGGTAGTGGGTAATCTAATAGCTTCGGTATTCGGCGCATTTATGTATTTTTCCACTTTAACAGAGATTCCTATTCTGCAGACGCTTATAAATAAAGGGATGCACTCTGGTCCGGCTCTGGCCTTGCTTTTAGCCGGCCCTTCTTTAAGCTTGCCCAATATGCTGGTGGTAAGGCGGGTATTGGGTAACAAAAAAACGGTGGTCTATGTTTTGTTGGTTGTGTTTTATTCAACTATTGCCGGTCTTATATTCGGAAGGTTAATATAAAAACAATGAACAAAAAGATTTTAATCTTCATAATTTTATTTATTATTTTCATCGCCGGGTTTTTTATTTTTTCAGACGATAAACAGAATAAGATAAGAATAGGGGCTTGCCCGACTTGTTTTGAGATGGCTAAAGAAATTAATAATAAAGAATATGAAATTATCAAAACCGCCTCTACCGCTGAGAGCTTAGCTCTTCTAGAGGATCAAAAAGTGGATATAATTCTGGCCGGCCGGAAACTTAAACCCCACGAACCGCAAATGGACGGAATTTTATTAAAAAAAGGATATTCTCTTCTTAGTAAGAAGGGAGCTGTTGTTTATATTGATCAATTAAAAAATTATGATGTCTACACAGACTTAGACGCCGAGCTTCTTAAAAGTGTTTTTTCTCTTCAAAAAATTAAAGAAGTTAGTAATGTTTATAAGTACCTAGATAAAGGAATTGTAATTACTTCTTGGGAAAATACTGATTACACAAAAGCGGAAATTGTTCATGTATTAAAAGAGAACGGGAAGAGGGTAAAACTATCCCGCCAACCGACTATTTACTGTCCTAATGTCTGCGGAAAAGAAGCACAGGAAGTGGCTTTGTTGATAAAATAAGTTCTAATCGCGAAGTGACTGACTTTGAAATTATCTCCGCGTGACCAAAGGAAATCAATAACAAAAAACCCACATAAAGCGGGTCTTTTGTTTGGACAAATCTTTAATACTGCTATTCGGAACTTTCTCCAGATTTGAAGGGTATTTTCTTGCCGCGTGGAGAGGATGAAGTTTCTCCATCTTTTGGCTGAACAAATTTCATTACCGGTTCGTCGTTCTCATCAAGTCCTAAGTAAACGGTTTGACCATCCGCATTGGTGTAGACCATAAAGGAGGTCTGTTCCATTTCTCTTTCATGTTCCTCACATTCTTCTCCCTCGCATGAAGCACGATGTTCTTCAATTTTCTGACGCACATCTTCGGGAAGATTGGCAAATTTTTCTTCCCGGTTCTCTGATTCGTGCATCATTTTAAAGCCAAAGGCGCGTCCTGCTCGGCCGAAGAAACCGGAAACAGGTAATTCATCAGCGCTTACAACCCGTAAATCGGGGGCGGTTTGAGCTTCGGCGAGTGCTTCAGTAAGTCCCTCTTTCCTTTGTTCTTTCATCTGCTCATGCCGAGTTTCAAGTTCTTCCGGTGAGAGGTCTTTCGAGTCCAGGAATTTTCCACCTACTTCATACTTGAAGAACATTTTCCCTTGAAACTCTTCTTTGATCTGGGCGCGTTCTTCATCAGACAGATTGGCGAGACGTGCATATGCTCGATTGATATTTTCTTGCGCCTGCGCATTTACTATAGAAGATGCTGACGGACCAAATATTCCAGCGGCTCCCACGACTACCACAAGAGCAATAACTAATAATGCAAATCTTTTTTGTAATGTGGACATGGTTTTAAGATGATAGTTAACTACATAGCCAAATGTTCGCAGTCCAGAACGTTCTTGATGCGCCGAAAGCAGGGCGACTCTCAAGCGCCTTTTGTGTTCGCTCATCTGCCGTACTTTCGGCAGATTAAGGTTAGAAAATAATTGTTCTTTTTTGCGATTCATGGTGGTTTGGCTTTGTTAGTAATTGATTTATCTTTTAGGAAGTCGACCTTTTGTTTGTCTTTCTACTAGATAAAATGCAGAATTGGTTTTTTAGTTGCATTGCTCTTTGAGTTTAGTTATTGCCCGAGAGAGTAATGATTTAATAGTCCCTTCTTTCTTTCCAAGTATCTCAGCGATTTCTACTATCTTCTTGTCTTCAAAATACCGCAAAGCAAGCACTTCTTGATACTTTTCTGATAATTGTTCTATTTGATTTCTTACTTCCTGCCATTTTTTAGCGCGGGTGAGTTCGCGTTCCTGCTCTAAGATTTCCTCTAAAATATCTACTTCGTCCTGTGGTTCAAATCCCTGTTCTTCAAGTAAGGTATCAAGAGAATGCAGGTTATATTTCTTCTTGCGGAAATGCTGGTTTATCTCATTTGTGGCAATGCGATATAACCAGCTTGATATGGATATATTACGCCAGCGGAATTGCCAGAGATTATTCAATGCTTTGAAAAAAGTCTCGGATGCGATGTCTTGGCTTGTATGGATATTTCCAACGCGCTTTAAGACATAGGCAAATATAGGATTATAGTACATATCAAAAATTACCCCGAATGCCTCGGGGTCGCGTTTGGCACGTTGAATTAAGTCTTTTTCTTCAGATTTATCCATTCATTCTTTATATTATCTACAATACAAAAATAACGATAGGGTTGCACCTGTGAAAAAGGCGACTGACCCTATTTTTCTTCTATGCAACCTTTTCTTGACCTATGCATTTTAAAAGATATGAGCAAAACCTTAATAAGCATTATAATTATAGTTTTATTGGTCGGGGGCGGAGTTTTTTTATTTATTAACTATTCAAAAAATAGCGAGCAAGATAATAATGAGCAAAAAAGTCAAAATCAAGAACAGTTAACCCAGGAGAATCAATTATCAAAATGGGAGGAAAATTCTGAAGAAGCCGGTTTAGATGATTTAGAAACAAGTCAACAGGTTTTAGTTATGGGGACCGAGAATAGCGATAGCAGTATTAGCGCTAATCAAATTGTGATTGGTGATAATGAATCTTATTTTGAAGATATGGCTGGATCATCAACAAAAGATAGTGAGAGTGATGATACTCGGCTGGAAAACAAGAGTGAAATGAGTGAAGAAGAAAGAGCGAAATTTAGGGAAGAAAAGATGGCTGAAAAAGAGGCAAGCGGCGAAAGTATAAAAGGCGGCAATACGACAAGAGTGACCGGAGAAATAATTGACAAAGACAACACAACCATTACTCTAAAAATTCAAGAAGGCGGTTCAAGGTTAATTTTTTATTCAGATGAAACTAAAGTTTTAAGGCTTAAAATAGAGGATGAAGGAATAAAATAATTTTTATGCGTGAAAAATTTTAATCATTGAAGATGATGAAAAAAATAATTAATTTTGTTTGGAGGCATAAAATTGCTTCTTTTATTGTTTTAACTGTTATAATTGGCGGTGTTTATTTTGGCTTTAATACTAAAGAAAGCGTCAACACTTATACCACGGCCACTGTTGAAAAAGGGATGTTAATTTCCTCAATTTTCGGCACCGGTCAAA
>CAZRHU010000027.1:0-6931 GCA_964600085.1 uncultured Candidatus Saccharibacteria bacterium | reverse complement strand
GAGAAAGAGGAAGAGAAAGAGGAAGGAGTTTCCTTTATTGAAGCGACTCTAAAGAAAGATGTTTCTAAGAATGCCGGCGAAGGATATATAGAAATATACAAAAGAATAAGACCCGGTGATATGGCTACTGTTGATAATGCTAAGAATCTTGTTGATGCCATGTTTTCTTTTCAGCGTTACGATCTGGCGTCAGTTGGTAGATGGAAGATGGACGAGAGATTAAAAGAGGTAAACGAGAAGATAACAAAAAAAATAGAGGATGAATTAAAAGAAAAGAATTTAAACGAAAAAGAAAAAGATAGAGTTATATCTTTAAAAGATCTTGTTCTTATAATAGCGGAGATAATTAAGCTCTCTAGAGACCCAGAGGCTGTGGAGGACGATATTGATCATCTGGGGAATAGAAGAGTGAGAGCAATAGGAGAGCTTATTCAACAAAGGATGCGTTTAGGCTTTTCTAGAACAGAGAGAATAGCTCGAGATAGGATGTCAACTCACGACAAAGAAACAACTACACCGGGTCAACTTCTTAACGCTAGGCCTATTATTGCTATTGTTAAAGAATTTTTTGCCTCATCTCAGCTTTCTCAATTTATGGATCAGGTCAATCCCTTGGCTGAATTAGAGCACAAGAGGCGTTTATCTGCTTTAGGGCCTGGTGGTTTAGCTCGTGAGAGGGCTGGTTTTGATGTTCGTGATGTCCATACTTCACACTATGGGCGCATATGCCCTATTCAAACTCCAGAAGGACCAAATATTGGTCTTGTAGAATATTTTTCTTCCTATAGCCGTCTCAATGATTTTGGTTTTATAGAGACACCTTATAGAGTTGTTAAGAAAGGAAAAACTACCGATGAAATAAAATATTTAAATGCCCTTGAAGAAGAAGAGTATTACATTACTCACGCTGGAACAGCTACCGACAAGAGTGGAAATATTAAAGACGAGACTGTAGAAGCTCGGTTTAAAGGCTCCCCGGTTGTGACAGATAAAGAGAAGGTTGATCTTATGGATGTCGATCCAATGCAGATTATTAGCATTTCAACCTCTCTCATTCCTTTCTTAGAACACGATGATGCTAACAGAGCTCTAATGGGATCAAATATGCAGAGGCAAGCTGTGCCTTGTGTTAAAGCCCAAGTTCCTCTAGTGGGAACCGGAAGTGAAGAAAGAGCGGTTCAAGATTCGGGTTATACGCTTGTAGCAGAAGAGGATGGAAAAATTGTTTCTGTTGACTCTCAAAAAATAACTGTTAAGTATAAAAAAGCTCCTCAGGAAATGATTCACGAGAGCCTTATTGGTAATCCTGAAGAGAAGAAAGCTAATAAAAAGAAGAAGAGCGAAAAGACAAAAAAAGAAGATAAGAGAGAGGTTACTTACAAACTACAGAATTTTATTAGATCTAACCAGTATATTTCTTTAAATCAATTTCCCAGAGTAAATAAAGGCGATGCGGTTAAGAAGGGTGACTTGTTGGCTGATGGAGCTTCTTCTGACCAAGGAGCTCTCGCTTTAGGACAAAATCTTTTTGTTGCTTTTATGTCTTGGAGGGGTTACAACTTTGAAGATGCCATCGTTATCTCTGAAAGATTAGTTAGAGAAGATTATTTTTCCTCGGTCCATATAGAGGATTACAATATAGATGTTAGAGAAACTAAACTTGGACCAGAACAGACAACCCCGGATATTCCTAATGTTTCTGAAGAAAAACTTAAAGATTTAGATGAAGAAGGAGTTGTAAGAATAGGGGCAGAAGTAAAACAAGGCGATATATTAGTAGGTAAAATAAGTCCTAAAGGGGAGGCTGACCTTACCGCTGAAGAGAGGTTGTTGCGTTCTATTTTTGGTGAAAAAGCTAGAGATATAAAAGATACTTCTCTTACCGTTCCTCATGGAAAGATTGGGCGAGTCGTTGGTGTAAAAACTTTTTCAAGAGAAAAAGGAGATAAGCTTGCTTCCGGTGTTATTAAAACTATACAAGTAGAGATAGCAGAATATAGAAAAATATCTGTCGGAGATAAATTAGCCGGTCGTCACGGGAATAAGGGGGTAATTTCTAAAATACTTCCAGAAGAAGATATGCCGTATTTAGAAGACGGGACGCCTGTTGATATTGTCCTAAACCCCCTAGGAGTAGCTTCTAGAATGAATATTGGTCAAATTTTAGAAACTCACCTGGGTTGGGCTGCTCATAAAAATGGTTATCGAGCAGTTACCCCGGCTTTAGCCGGTGCCACCAGTGAAGATATAAGCGAAGAGTTGAAAAAAGCCGGTTTGCCCGAAGATGGAAAAATTACTCTCTACGATGGTTTTACAGGAGAACCTTTTAAACAAAAAGTTACTGCGGGGATGATTTATGTAATCAAACTAAACCACTTAGTTGAAGACAAGTTGCATATGCGTTCTATTGGCCCTTACTCTCTCATTACCCAACAACCGCTCGGTGGTAAAGCTCAATTTGGTGGCCAGAGATTCGGAGAGATGGAGGTTTGGGCTCTAGAGGGTTACGGAGCAGCTTATTCTCTACAGGAAATGCTCACCATAAAATCAGATGACGTTGCCGGCAGAGGAAAGGCTTATGAGTCAATAATTAAGGGAGAGGATATTGAAGCTCCAAATATCCCAGCTTCTTTCTTTGTTTTAATGAACGAAATTAAGGGCTTAGGTTTAGACGTTCAACTTCTGGGGACGCAAGAATCAGAAGAGGATGAAGAAGAAGGTGAAGAGGATAAGAGGGATGAAGGAAAAAAGTCCCGATAAATTAAAAATTCATTGAGGAAAAATAAAAATATAAATAATCAGCCATGGCTATAAAAGACTTTTCATCAATTCGTATAAGGTTAGCTTCGCCGGAAGAAATACTTTCTTGGTCTCACGGCGAAGTTACTAAACCTGAAACCATAAACTATAGAACTCAGAAGCCGGAAAAAGAAGGACTTTTTTCCGAAGCCATTTTTGGTCCTACCAAAGATTGGGAGTGTTACTGCGGTAAGTATAGAAGAATTCGTTACAAAGGGGTTGTCTGTGACAAGTGTGGGGTTGAGGTTACGAGAGCTATAGTAAGAAGAGAAAGAATGGGGCATATTAAACTGGCTTCTCCGGTTTCTCATATCTGGTTTTTAAGGGCGGTGCCTTCAAAAATGGGACTTCTTCTTGATGCTTCGGTCCAGGATTTAGAGAAAGTTATTTACTTTGCTTCTTACATAATTATGGAGGTTGATGAAGAGGCGAAGGTAAGAACTCTTGAAGAGATAGAAAAAGAGTATAAGTCTAAGCTTAAAAACGAGAAGAGTAAGGGAGCCAAGAGAGAGCTCAAGGAGCTTAGAGACGAAGCTCTTAACGAGGTTAAAAAATTAAGAAAGCATAAAATATTATCAGAGGTTGATTACTATGATCTTTCTCTTAGATACGGCGAGGTCTTTAAAGCCGGAATTGGAGCTGAAGCAGTAGATAAAATTTTTGAAGAGATAGATTTAAGTGAAGTAATTAAAGAGGTGGAAGAAGGTTTGGAAAAAACTTCTTCTGCTTCTACTCGTAAAAAACTAAATCGCCGGCTTCGCTTGGTTAAATCTTTAAACAGGGCGGGCGTTCGTCCTGAGTGGATGTTCTTGAAAGTTATTCCTGTTATCCCGCCTGATCTCCGTCCAATGGTTCCACTTGACGGTGGTCGTTTTGCCACTTCGGACGTCAATGATCTTTATCGTCGGGTTATTAATCGCAATAATCGTCTCAAAAAACTATTAGAGTTAAATGCTCCCGAAGTTATAATCCGTAACGAAAAAAGAATGTTACAGGAGGCAGTCGATGCCTTAATAGACAACAATGCTCGTCGAGGTCAAGCAACTACCGCTTCAGCAGGTGGGCGCAGAAGAGCCCTGAAGTCTCTAGCAGATATGCTTAAAGGAAAGCAGGGTCGTTTTCGTCAAAACCTACTTGGTAAACGTGTTGATTATTCAGGACGTTCGGTTATTGTTGTTGGTCCAGAGCTTAAACTCTATCAAGTCGGCTTGCCTAAACGTATGGCCCTAGAAATATTTAAGCCATTTGTTATCAATAAACTTATATACGAGAAAGAGGTAGCGCCAAACATTAAAAGCGCGGGACGCTTAATAGAAGAGGAGGCCGATGAAGTTTGGGCTTCTCTTGAGGAGGTTATTAAAGACAAGGCTGTTCTCTTAAACCGAGCTCCTACTCTTCACCGTTTAGGGGTCCAGGCCTTTAAACCTATCTTAATTGAAGGTTCTGCTATTCAAGTTCATCCTCTAGTGTGTCAGGCCTTTAACGCAGACTTTGATGGTGACCAGATGGCTGTTCACTTACCCCTTTCAGAAGAAGCTCAGTATGAGGCCAATAATATAATGCTCTCTTCAACTAACTTTCTTAAACCCGCTACCGGTGATGCTACCGTGGAACCAAGACAAGATATGATCTTAGGTATCTATTGGCTCACAACAAAGGTTCCTGGGGGCAAGGGTGAGGGCAAGGTGTTTAGTTCTTTTAACGAAGCTATTATGGCCCAAGAATTCGGTGAAGTTGATATAAGAGCGCCGATAAAAGCCCGCTCACAAAAGACAAATTTTGAAATAATAGAGACGACTATCGGAAGAATAATTTTTAATCTTTCTTTACCTAAAGAAATATCTTTTATAAATAGGCAGATGGGCAAGAGAGAGTTGATGAAATTAACTAACGAGATAATTGAAAAATTACCAGCTGATGAGGTTACAGAGTCTCTAGACGAAATGAAGCAGTTCGGGTTTTACTATTCTACTCTATCGGGTGTTAGCTGGGGTATGAGCGATCTTATAGTGCCGAAAGAAAAAGAAGAGATAATTAAAAAAGCAGAAGAAGAAGTGGAAAAAATAAGAAATTATTATCTTCAAGGTCTCTTAACTCAGGACGAGCGTAAAAAGAGAATTATTGAGGTTTGGAATCGAACTAAAGATGAAGTTTCTAAGTATGTTCCCAATGCTTTCTCTAAAGATAACCCTATCGTTTATATTTTTGATTCTGGCTCTAGAGGTTCTATGAGACAGTTAGTTCAAATGTCAGGTATGAAAGGTTTGGTCATCAACCCTAGTTCTGAAATTATAGAACTTCCAATAATATCTTCTTTTAAAGAAGGATTTAATGTTTTAGAATACTTTATCTCTACTCACGGCGCTAGAAAGGGGACTACTGATACCGCTCTAAAAACTGCTACTGCCGGTTATCTAACCAGGCGTTTGGTTGATGTGGCTCAGGACATTGTTGTAACTGAAGAAGATTGCGGTGACAAAGAGGGTATAATTAAGTATAGAGATGACTCTAAAGAACTTGGCTTAAGTATGGGACAGAGAGTTGTGGGGAGGGTTGCGATGCAGACACTAAAAGACGAGGATGATAATCTTGTTTTACGCAGAAACGATATGATAGATAAAGAAAAAGCTAAGAAAATAGATGAAATTAATCCCGATCAGCTAATTATTCGATCGCCTCTTAGGTGTAAATCAACTAAAGGTATTTGTCGGAAGTGTTTTGGTCACGATTTGAGCTCTAATGAGTTAATAGAGCTCGGTGAAGCTATTGGTACGGTTACTGCTCAAGCTATCGGTGAGCCGGGAACTCAGCTTACTATGAGAACTTTCCATACCGGTGGTGTTGCGGGAGGGGCTGATATTACTCAAGGTTTACCTAGAGTGGAAGAAGTATTTGAAGTGCGTTCTCCTAAAGGGAGGGCCACTGTTTCTGAGGTCGCTGGAAAGGTGGAAAGCATTAACGTAGAAGACGATGAGAGAATAATAATTGTGTCGGTAGATGCTTTGGAAAAAACTAAAGAATCTAAAAAAGATAAAAAAGAAAAGACAGAAAAGAAATATGTGGTTCCCGTAAACACCACTGTCTTTGTTGAGGAGGGAGATTTAGTAGCTCCGGGAACTCAGCTTAATGAGGGTAATATAGATCTTAAAGAGTTATTCTCTATGTCTGGGCGTGAAGCGGTGGAGAGGTATATTATAAAAGAAGTTGTTTCTATCTACATAAATCAGGGGGCTAGTATCAATGAAAAATATATAGAAGTTATTGGTCGTCAGATGTTTTCTAGGGTAAGAGTAAAAGAATCTGGAGACACAGATCTTCTGCCCGGCGATGTTGTTGAGAGAGGAACGGCTATAGAAGCTAATAACAAACTCAAGAAGAATCAGAGTCCTGCTGTTCATCAAGATCTTTTACTGGGTATTACCAGGGTTTCCCTAACAACAGAAAGTTTTCTTTCAGCTGCTTCTTTCCAAGAAACTTCTCGCTCTCTTATCAACGCCGCTATTTCTGGTAAGGTGGATGAATTAAGAGGCCTAAAAGAAAATGTTATTATAGGTCGTCTTATTCCGGCTGGCACTGGATTTAGAAGTTCACCTCCAAAAGATAAAAAATAATGGGCTTTATAATTTTCTTAGCAGGCGTTGTTATATTGTTTCTCGTAACTCTTGAGCTGGGGATAGACACCCTTCTTGGAAAAGTTTTAGCTTTGATCTTGATTTTAATTCTTACTTGGTTAGCGGTAATGATCTTTACCGGGAACTTGCATATCCATCTTACTGATATAGAAATTCCAACAGCTTCTATACACTTTAGTTATTAAAAAAAATTAAACTTTTTAGCGAATCCGGACTTCGCTAAAAAACAAAAGCCCCCTATCTCGTTTGACGGAGATGGGGGCTTTGAGGTTGAAGGAACGTAGAAGAGATTGAGATGAGAGCTACTCAGCCCAAGTACTAATCAAGCCGAGTACCATCAGGTAGGATGTGGAACCACTCGCCGTTCTTTACTGCTCCAGCCAGGCCTTCGTGAAAAGGATAGACGAAGTCATACCGCTGGCTGTAGGCAGGGGTACCGTCAGGCCTGATGTGGAACCACTCGCCGTTCTTTCTTGCTGGAGCCAGGCTTTCGTGGAAAC
>CAZRHU010000026.1:0-7608 GCA_964600085.1 uncultured Candidatus Saccharibacteria bacterium | reverse complement strand
AGCTTAGAAACTAATAAATAAACGGCTCAGGGGGGTGAGCCGTTTATTTATGTGGTTGACAGCATGCTGTTTTGCGTGGTATTTTGTTTTTAATCAAAAAGCTCTTTGAAAAGGAGGATCTCATGAAGGTTGTAGCCAGAATTTCGCAATTTCAAGGAGAATTGGGAGTTCACTGTTGGATTCCTGGGTCTCGCCATACTCTTCCTCGTCCGCTTATCAGCGGAGAAGAAGTTCTTTGCGAGGTCTCGGCCGAGGGGGATGAAGCAATGCAGGAAATCCGGAATCAGGTGGAAACCGAATTGAAAAATAAGGGCATTGACCCTCCTTCGTCCTTTCTGGACGAGATTTCACCAAGATGGGTTGAGAACCTTTACGTACTTGCCGCCCCAGAGTTTTCCGACTCTGCCGGGCGGCTTTTTTTGACTTTATGGCTATAATTTGGTTAAATGCCTATATTGTTCCCTTTCAAAACAAGGAGATGACCATGAGTAAGCCGGATTTCAGTGATTTTTTCCCGAAAGTTGATCCCAATCTGAAGATCAACGATGACATGGATAACCGGGTTCACGGCCCCCACTATGATGTCTTGCAGGGCATCGAGGGAGGGGTTGATCAGGTTCGCATCACGCCTGACGGCGATGTCATGGGTGGCACCACCCGCATTGGCAAGACCAAGGCGGACTGGTAGGCCATCAGTTCTTTCTATCTCGCCCCCGTACCAATGAAGTTTGGTACGGGGGCTAACTTTTTTCGGGGGACTTAATATCAACCAATAAGCTCAATAATCGTATCGAGGCTGGGCAAAAATTCAATATCTTACAGTTGACCAAAGCTAAATTAAAAGATAGGATTTAAATATATGGTATTGGATGATAAAGACATAGAAAAACTTACAGAAGTTTTTGCTACTAAACAAGAAATGCAAGAGCTTATAGACCCGCTTGCTACCAAGCAGATGGTTTCTGATATAGAACCGATGGTAGAAAACAGGCTAAAATCTGTAAAAGATGAGATATCCGCTCCAAGAGAACAAGTCCAAGATACTTCCAACGGTTTTAGATAATTTTTTAAAACGTCTTACAGATTTTGAAGATGAATTTACTATTTTGAAATCAGAAGTTAAAAAACTAAAATTAGTCATTAAAGAGAAGCTTGATGTTGAAATATAGAACTTAGATACTAGTATAATGAGCTGATGTTAGAAAACCTACTCAAAGAGATTTCAGAATGATTCTTGACCAGCTTTAGAGCCGGTCTTTTTTTGAGGCTTGACAGGTTTGGTATAATAGAAATAAGGACACTCTAAGTAGAGTGTCTCTACTCGTTCCTTAGAGGAGGATACTATGACCACAAGACGTTGGATGCTTCAACCGGTGAGACGGTGTTCTGAAGGGTGTAGTATTAAGGGCTGGCAAACAATTGAGTTTGCCAGCCCTGCTTTTTATTTAGATAACACAGATTATATCCGTAAATAATTAGACAATATGAGCTTAAATCTGCTAAATTTAACTAATAAATGACTGCTAACTTATAACCTTTAACTTATAACTGTGGTAAACCAAGTAGAACAAATTAAAGATCGTCTTGATGTTGTCGAGGTGCTAGGCAACTATATTAAGTTACAAAAAGCGGGTCATACCTATAAAGCTTTGTGTCCTTTTCATAATGAAAAATCTCCCTCTTTTTCTGTTTCTCCGGAGAGACAGATGTGGTATTGCTTTGGTTGTAACGAAGGAGGAGATATTTTTACGTTTATAGAAAAAATAGAAGGAGTAGAGTTTAAAGAAGCTCTAAAGATTTTAGCTGATAAAGCTGGAATTAGGCTAAAAAAAGAAGATCCAAAATTACGCTCTAAAAGAGAAGAGGTGTATAATGTTTCCGAAATAACTTCTAAGTTTTTTGAACACCAACTTCAATCAAGTAGAGGGAAGAAGGTTATTGAGTATCTAAAAGAACGTGGTTTAAAAGAAGAAACTATAAAAGAGTGGAGAATTGGTTATGCTCCGGACCAGTGGCGGTCTCTCCACTCATTTTTAATAGATAAAAACTACTCTAACGATATAATTGAGTCGGCGGGTTTAAGTGTTAAGTCGGAAAAAGGTAGGAGCTCTTATCACGATAGATTTCGTCATAGAATAACATTTCCAATTTTTGATGTTCAAGGTCGAGTAATTGGTTTTTCAGGCAGGGTCTTTGATAAGATAAGAGGGGAGACGGTGGGCGAGGAGGCCGGAAAATATATTAATACTCCCAACACTCTAATATATGATAAGTCTAGGGTTTTATACGGCCTAGAGAAGGCCAAGATGGCCTTAAAGCAAAAAGATCAGTGTTTGGTCGTGGAGGGTCAACTGGATGTTATCTTAGCTCACCAGTCGGGAAGCGATAATACGGTGGCTGTTTCAGGTACAGCTATGGGCGATGGTCACTTAAGTATAATAAAAAGATATACTCCTAACATATCTCTTTGTTTTGATTCTGACGAAGCGGGTGAAAAAGCAACCCGAAAAGGAGCAGAGCTTGCTCTAGAAATGGGATTAAATCTTTCTATCATAGAACTTCCTAAAGGAAAAGATGTAGCTGACGTGATAAAAGAAAACGTTTCTAGTTGGGAGAAGTTTCAAGAAGGTAAAAAGCCCTTTGTTCAATTTGTGATAAATAGGTCTCTAGATAAGTTTTCACCTAAAACTTTAGAAGGGAAGAAGAAGATAATCTCTGATGTCTTGTCGGTTTTAAAGAGGGTGGCTTCTCCGGTGGAGCAAGAACACTGGTTAGGTGAGTTGGCTGTTTCAACCGGAATTAGCGAGTCTTCTCTTAGAGAAGAGATGAAAAAAATGAAATCACCTAGTAAAAATAATAGAGAAGGTGGTGAAAATTTTAAGAAAAACGATACTAAACAAGAAAATCAAAAATCAGGTGATAAGCTAGAAGAACACCTCTTGGCTGTTTTAGCCAGATATCCAGAGGGGCGTCAGCATATTTCCGAGGATCCGGACTTTATAGAATCTTTACTGATAAAAAAAGTTCTTTATAGTTTTGTAAAAGAAGAAAAAAGTATAGATAAGATCTTAAAAAAAGAAAAAGAACTTATTCCTATTTTAGCTCGGGCAGAATTTTTAGGAGACACTATAAAAGATGAGGAAGAAGAGCTCTTATATACTATTAATAACTTAAAAAAGAGAAAGGTTAGGGGGCAGTTAGAAGACATTGCGATAAAATTAAAACAAGCAGAAAAGAGCGATAATTCCCAAAGTGTTGAAAAGTTATTAGCAAGATTTAATAAATTATCACAAAAATTAAATTCTTATGGCAAAGAAAAAAACAACTAAATCTCGTCGTAAAAAAACCGGAACCTCAAAACGAAAAACGTCAAACAAGAAAAAAACCACTAAGAAAAAGAAGACTAATCGCAAAAAGCCGGTAAAAAAGAAAACGGCGGGTCGTAAAAAAACCACAAAGACTCGGGTTCGTCAGTCTAAGCAGTCCGGAGGGAAAAAGACTAAGAAGAAGACGGTCAAGAAACGTAAAAAATCGATCGTAACCGAGGAAAAACTTAAAGAATTGGTAGCTAGTGGAAGAGGAAGAGGTTTTGTTACAGAAACAGAAATCTTGAAAATTTTTCCTGACATAGAACAAGATATAGAGGGTTTAGAACACCTTTATCATCATCTTGACTTCAACAGTATTAAAGTTATAGAGGCTCCAGAGAGGTTGAGAAAGAAAAGTGATAAAGAGAAAGAGGAAAAAGAAAAAGCCACCTCTCTTCTAAAGGCTCCTCACGATTCTGTTCAAATATATCTGCGGGAAATTGGTAAGGTTAACCTTTTAACAGCCGATGAAGAAGTTGAGCTTGCCAAGAGAATAGAAGAGGGTGATGAAGAAGCTAGAAAAAAATTAACTAATGCCAATCTAAGATTGGTTGTTTCAATTGCGAAAAAATACGTCGGCCGGTCTCAACAATTATCCCTCTTAGATCTTATCCAAGAGGGCAATATCGGTCTAACTAAGGCTGTTGAGAAGTTTGATTATCGTAGAGGATATAAGTTTTCTACTTATGCTACCTGGTGGATAAGACAAGCCATAACCAGAGCTTTAGCTGATCAATCCAGAACAATTCGCATTCCTGTTCATATGGTAGAGACGATCTCTAAGTTCACTCAAGTTAAGCGTCGCCTGTTACAAGATTTAGGGCGGGAACCGCTTGTAGAGGAGATTGCGCAAGAGATGGATCTGCCGATTAAAAAGGTTCGTCACATAAAGAAAATATCTCAAGAAACTATATCTCTAGAAGCCCCTGTTGGAGATGATAGTGACGACAGTACTCTAGGTGAACTTATAGAAGATGAGAAAACTTTATTACCTTCTCAGACGGCGTCTCGCAAGCTCTTAGCCGATCAGATAAAAGAAATTTTAACCGATCTCTCTGATAGAGAGCAGAGAATACTTTGTATGAGGTTCGGTTTAGACGATGGTGTTACTCATACCCTTGAAGAGGTTGGGCGAGAATTTGGTGTTACCCGTGAACGTATTCGTCAGATTGAGGCTAAGGCCTTAGAGAAGATACGTGAACACGGCGACGTGGAGAAGCTTAAAGGATATTAATCAGTTATTAAAACATAAAAGCATTAAAACATAAAAACAACTTGTTTTGATGCTCTGGTGTTCTTGTGTTTTTATGAAAACTATTTTTTATATAATTATTGCTGTGGGGACCGTTTATCTTGCTAGCATAGTAACGCCCGATGAGATAAAAAGCCGGGTGATGGCTGCTGTTGGCCTACAAGATTTTTCTGTTACAGAAACTATTTCCAACACTGCAAGTGATATAAAAGATAAGGTTGTGCCTAAAAGTCCTTCTGAAAAAAGAGCCGATATGATAGAGAGAATGGAAGAGTCATTAATAGAAATAAGAGAAGCCCAACAACGAGCCCAGCTTTACTCTGATCCAGATGAATATATAGAAACGGTTTCTTATACTAGCCAAGCTATACAAGAAACAGAAGAATTATTAGAAGAGCTTAAGAAAGAGAACGAGAAGTCAAAAGATGGGGTGGTCTCTTCAGTTGTAAAGAGTGCAACGGGAGCTGTCGACGCTGTGGTGGAAATGGTTACTAAAGAAGAGGGTTCGCCGGACGAAATTTGTCTTCCGCCAGAAGAATACACCCAAAAGTGCACTCAGTAACTTTTAACGACCCCAGGGGTCGTAGTCTATTATGCTAAATTAAAAAACGGCTCACCTAGGTGAGCCGTTTTTTAAAACGAGAGTTTATCTACCTCTTCTAATTCTGTCTAAAAAACTATCATCGTCACCATTATCACTATCATTATTATCTCCATTATCATTCTCGGAGTTATTGTCTTCACCTTGATTTCCTTGTTCTCTTTCCCCTTGTGCTTGAGGGGGGATAAAGTTTTCTGATGGGCATGGAGCAAACTCACAGTTAGGGCCGATTCTTCCAACGTAAGATCCGTCCGGACACTCTTTTACATCAGTGGTACAGAAAATTCTCTCTCTTTCTCTCTCCATACTCTGGTTTTGTTCCTCAGAATCTTCCGGTTGGTTTAATTTTTTCTGAATTCTTTCTTCTACTCTTTCTCTCATCTGATCAATGTTCTCTGCTCTTAGTTGTAGTGCTCTCTGGGGCATGTTTCTATTTTCTAAAGCTTCTATAGCTCTAATATGTCCTCTCTCTGAAACCTCAATAGCTCTTTCTATTCCTTTTTGAGCTTGTTCTGGTGTTTTTTCTAAAACTTTTTCTAGAACCTTTAGATGTCTTGAAGTAGCCTCAGCCACTCTTTCAACCAAGTCTTCTCTTTCTTTAGCTCTTTCTTCAACCCACTCCATTTGTTCTTGGTAGCGTTCTCTAGCTTTATCTAGAGCTCTTTCCGCTTTTTTTAATTCTGCTTCTCCTTTACTTTCGGCTTCGGTTATTTTTTCTTCTACCATTACTTTAATTTCGGCTAATTTTTCTTCGGCAAAATCTAGACGAAGTTGGTCTTTTCTCTCTTGACTAAAACTAAAAGTCAAACGAACAGACTTCCAAAAATCATCCAAGAAGTAGAAGGAGCTGTCTGGAGTAATTCCTGGACCGACCATTGTTTGAGTATCTTCTTCTTGAGCAAGAGCAACAGAAGAGACGAAACCGCCCAAAAAGAGAGAAAACAATAAACTAAAAACTATAATTTTTCTCATTTTATTCTTTTTAAAGACTAGTAATATATAGTTTAATTATAGGATTTTTTAATTAAAAAATCAATCAAAAACTCCCCATGTTCTACAAGGGGAGTTTTCAATATTTTTTAGGTTTTTACGAAGTTTTTTGAACGTTAGATGCCTGTGGACCCTTAGGACCTTCAGTAGCCTCAAACTCAACTTCGTCGCCTTCTCTAAGGTCGTTGAATTCAACACCTTGGAGCTCGTTGGCGTGGAAAAAGAGATCTTTTTCTTCACCGTCACGAGAGATAAAGCCGTAGCCCTTATCCATTAGGCGTGCGATTTTGCCTTGTTCCATTAGATTAATTATAACTTTATATTTTTTGGGAGCGTAATAATCTCTATAAAACCGACTACTTTTTAAGTCGAGATCCACACTCTAATTACTGATGTTTACACAACTAATAAAATAAGTCAATCCCCAAAAACGGGCGACTACGATTGCTATTGACAAAAAATGATATTAATTATAGAATAAAACAAGAGGATAGTTATTCTGTAAGTTCTCTAATTCGCCAAAAAAAGGAGAAAAACCATGATGCTGGAAGAAAAAAAGGTGAAGGCCCTGATGATCACCATCTACCGCATGTTCGCAAGGTTGCAGCAGACGGGCGTGGAGGACGAAGAGCTTTTCAAGCTCTTCGAAATAGCGAAGAGTTTCAAATTCGCAGAGGACGAGAAGGAGTTCCAGCTCGCTTTGAATCGCTTGAGTCCGCCCATCTATCCCTTGGATTGACCTTTACCCGCTTTTGGCCCGGCGGTATATAAACAGGGCCTTTTTTATTTTTTTATTTATTTTTTTCTCAGCCCGCCTCTACACCTATAATCCAATTCGCGCGAATTGGATTATAGGTGTATAATGTAGATATGAACGAAATTAGATGGGCTTTAATATTTAGAACTTTTGGGAATATAAATCGTCTTAAGATTGTAAAAATGTTAAAAGATGGGAAATCTTTTAGCGTTACAGAAATTTCTAATAAATTAGGAATTTCTTTTAGCGCAACATCCAAGCACTTAATAATCTTACAATCACTTGAAATCTTACAAACCAAAGGAAAGCATGGGCACGTTTTCTATTTTTTGAATCCTAATATTAAAGAGGATTTTAAAAAAGCAATAAATTTATTTACAAAATAACTATTGTTTATTCTTCCCCATACTCCAATTCGCGCGAATTGGAGTATGGTTTGGGGTTGGGGTGTGTTGGAGTGTGTTGAATTTGAAAAGGTTTTGTTTTAGAATACCAATATTCCGCAGTAGCTCAATGGTAGAGCAACTCCCTGTTAAGGAGTGGGTTGCTGGTTCGAATCCAGCCTGCGGAGCCAAATTGTATGTTCGGCGTTTGTTGCCTCTCCGCCAGAGGCGGGCAGGCGTTCAGAGTTCGGAGCCAA
>CAZRHU010000025.1:0-7720 GCA_964600085.1 uncultured Candidatus Saccharibacteria bacterium | reverse complement strand
GAGTTTATCTTTAATGCTAGTTACAACTTTTAGCATATATTTATATTGGTGTCAATGGTGCGAAAAAGAGATAAAAAAGCTATAATATGATTATACCAGGTAGTAGAAATCCGACCATCAGTCTTGGGCTGGTAAAGAGAATAATAAATATCTGGTTAAAATGTATAAACAATAAAATCTACGTAGAATGTAAGACCACTTAAAGTCGAATTTCTACTACCTGGTATGGAAAAAACATACATAAACCAAACTCCTGATAAAGTAGAAGAAAATGTCAAGGTTATTGGCTGGGTTCATAATCGACGAGACCACGGTAAGCTGATTTTTATTGACCTGCGCGACTCAACCGGATTAATTCAGGTTGTTTTTGGTGATGATTTTAAACAAAAAGAGTTGGCTGAAAAATTACGGAGCGAATGGGTAATAGAGATTGATGGTAAGATAAATAAAAGACCAGAGAAGATGATTAATACCGACCTAATAACTGGAACAGTGGAAATGAAAGCTGAAAAGCTAACAATTTTAAGCGAAGCAGAAACACCACCTTTTGAGCTAACTAACGACGGTAGAGAAATAGGGGAAGAACACCGCTTAAAGTATCGCTACTTAGATTTACGAAGAGAACGTCTTCAAAAAAATTTACGCGATAGGCATATGATAAATAATTATATCCGTTCTTTTTTTAGTGAAAAAGATTTTATTGAGGTAGAGACTCCGTTTATATCCAAGTCAACACCGGAGGGCGCTCGGGACTACCTCGTTCCTTCACGACTACAAAAAGGTAAGTTTTACGCCCTGCCCCAGTCGCCTCAACAATACAAACAACTCTTAATGGTCGCCGGATTGGAGAGGTACTTTCAAATAGTCCGTTGCTTTAGAGACGAAGATACCAGAGGAGACAGACAGCCGGAATTTACCCAATTAGATTTAGAGATGTCTTTCGTAGAAAAAAGAGATATTTTAGAGTTAATGGAAGAATTATTTTTAAAGTTAGTAGAAGAAAAATTCCCTAATAAAAAAATATCAAAAAAACCATTCCCTCGTATCACTTATAAAGAAGCTATGGACAAGTATGGCTCTGACAGACCTGATATGAGAAAAGATAAAAACAACCCAGACGAATTAGCTTTCTGTTTCGTGGTTGACTTTCCTATGTTTGAAGAAAAAAAAGACAGTTCTCTAGGAGCCACTCACCATCCATTTACAAAGATTAAAAACTCTGAAGAAGGTTTTGACTCCAAGAATCCTTTAAAGTTATTAGCTGAGCAGTACGACTTAGTGCTCAACGGTGAAGAGATAGGAGGCGGTTCTATTAGAGAACACGACCCTAAAGTTTTATCAGAAGTATTTGAGATTTTAGGCCACACAAAAGAAGAGATAGACAGGCAGTTCGGCCACCTTTTAAAAGCATTTAGCTTCGGCGCTCCACCGCATGGAGGAATCGCCTTAGGATTAGATAGAATTATTATGGTCCTAACCAAAGAACCAAACATTCGCGAAGTTATCGCTTTTCCAAAAACAGGAGACGGCAGAGATTTAATGATGGACTCTCCATCAGAAATATCAAAAGAACAATTAAAAGAACTTGGTTTAAAGATAGATTCTGATGTACAAGATTAGTATAGAGAAATTTGAAGGCCCCTTAGATTTACTGCTGGAAATTATAGAGAAGAAAAAATTACCCCTGCTTGAAATTTCTCTTTTTCAGATATCAGAGCAATTTATAGAATACTTAGAAAAAGAGTCCGGGATAAACCCAGAAGATATAATTCAATTTTTAGTAGTAGGCTCTCGACTGGCCCTTTTAAAATCCCGAGAGCTTATTCCTTCCGAAGAAGAAAGTATTGATGAAGAGGGGAGCATAAAAGAACTTCAACAAAGATTGGCCCTCTATAAGCCTTTCCGACAAGCTGCAAAAAGGTTAGAAGAGGTAAATAAAAAAAATCTCAAGTTATACTCTCGAGAAAGTTTTAAAAATTTAAAAGAAGTTTTTTATTTTCCTAAAAATCTAAAAGCGAGAGACCTGACCACATCAATATCAGAATTGTTAAAAACCGTCACCCTGCCAGAGAGAAGCCCTCAAGCAAAAATTAAAGATATCGTCTCTCTTGAGAAGTGTATAACTGATTTAAATAAAATTATAGAAAAAGATGCTAAAATAAATTTTTCAGATATATCAGAAAGGTGGCAAGACGATCTAAAGCTGGTTTACTTTCTAGGTATTTTAGAATTGCTCAAGTTAAGAAAAATAAAAGTAGAGCAGAAGAGCAATTTTGGCACAATAATAATTGCTAGAGAAGTTTGATATGAAAAAAGATTTAGATAAAATTATAGAAGTTCTTTTATTTACTTACGGCGATCCGATAACTCTAAATAAATTATCAAAAGTAGCCGGGGCTTCAACCCCTAAGGTGAAAGATAGTTTAAGAAAATTAAAGAAGAGGTTAAAAAAAGAAAGCGGACTTGTTATAATTGAAGAGAATAACCGCTTTCAATTGGTTACTAAAAAAGAGTATGCTTCTTTAATTGAAAAAATATTTAAAGCAGAGCAGAGAGAAGAATTAACCAGAGCCACCCTTGAGGTCTTAGCCATTATTGCTTATGAAGGACCGGTAGCCAGATCTGAGATAGAAGAAATCCGAGGCGTCAACTCTTCGTTTATTATTAGAAAACTGCTTATAAGAGGCCTAATATCAAAAAAAGAAGAGAAGGCGCCCAAGTATCAGATAACTCTTAGCGCCTTGAGAGAGTTAGGTTTAGAAAAGAGAGAAGACCTGCCAAACTGGAATCAAATCAAAAGAGAGATAGGTAGAGTTAAAGAAATTTTAAAAAATTAATATCCCTAGTTATGAAATCAACCCTAAACACAGTTTTAATATCTTTCGGACTAATAGCCGTTCTTTTTTTGTCTTACCTAATAAGTCTTCCGGGAGAGAGCGGGGCTTTAGAAAAAAAAGAGTTTAAAGATCAACTCTCAAGACCGGCCCTAAAACTACCCATAATTCAAGCTGATAGCAGTAGCGCCTTTTATTATCTTCAAAAAAACAACTTTTTCCCCGCTCCAGAGATAAATAGTGAGTCCGTCTTAGTTAAATCCGTAGAAGAAGATAAAAATTTCTTTTCTCTAAATCCTTCCCAGAAAAGACCAGTTGCTTCTATTACTAAAATCTTAACATCTTTAGTTGTCTTAGATTTTTTAGATCCTGACGCTTTGGTGAAAGTTTCTCAATCGGCAGTTAATAACGAGGGTGACGCTGGGGGGTTGCACCCCGGCGAAGTTATAAGCGTGGAAGCTCTCCTCAACGCCATACTCTTAGAATCCAGTAATGACGCTGCTCTTGCTTTGGCCGAGATTATTAGCTCTAATAAAGAAGTTGAGAAAGGTAGTTCGGTTGATAAATTTGTCGGTTTAATGAACTCTAAAGCCAAGAGTATTGGAATGAATTCATCTCTTTTTTCTGATCCGGCCGGTCTAGAAGATGAAGAGTCATATAGCACCGCTGAAGATCTTTACGTATTATTGAAGTACCTTAGAGAGAAAGATCAATACGATCTTGTGTGGGACATCCTTCAAAAAGAATCAGCCGTTTTTAAAGCGGTCAACGCTGATTTAATCCACACTTTTCACAACAACAATCCTTTTATAACTCAATTAAAAGACACTGTTGGGGGAAAGACAGGTTATACGAACAAGGCAAAAGAATCTATGGTTTTAGTAGTTAAGAGCCCCGATAAAGAAAGTGAAATAATTTATATTGTCTTAGGATCTAGTGATCGCTTTAAAGATATAAAAAATCTCATTAACTGGGTTAATAACGCTTATATTTGGGAAAAATGAACGAGATAACCTTTCAAGTCATAAGAGTATTATCTTTAACCGCGGTCACATCGTTGGTCGCAGTTCTTATTACTCCTTTATGGACAAACATCTTATATAAATATCAACTAGGAAAACAGATAAGAACAGAGGGAGCTCCTGTCTTTGCTTCACTCCATAAAAAAAAGGAGGGGACACCAACAATGGGAGGGGTGATTATATGGGGAAGCGTAGTTTTAATAATTTTATTACTCGCTCTCGGCAAAATTATCTTTCCTGAATCTTTTTTAAAAGAATTTTATTTTCTCACTCGCTCTCAAACACTACTTCCTCTAGGAGTTCTTATTTTTGCCGCTCTTATTGGTTTAGCCGATGATCTTTTTGGAGTTTTAAGGGTGGGACCAAAAGGAGGAGGAATTGGGGTAAAAGAAAGATTAGGACTATTCACGGTTATCGCAGCTGTAGCCGCTTGGTGGTTTTACTTTAAGTTAGAGTGGAGTATTCTATCTATTCCTTTTTTTGGGATTTTTAATATTGGCTCTTGGTATATTCCTCTGGCTATATTTATTATCGTCGCCACCGCTTTTTCTGTTAACGAGGCGGATGGATTAGACGGGCTGGCGGGAGGAACCCTGTTGGTCGCCTTCTCTAGTTACGGATTAATAGCTTTCTTGCAAAACAAATTTGACCTGGCTGTTTTTTGCAGTGTTATCGTTGGAGCTATTCTTGCCTTTCTCTGGTTTAACATCCACCCAGCCAGATTCTTTATGGGAGATACCGGAGCAATGTCTTTGGGTGTTACCTTGGGTGTTATAGCTATGTTTACCAATGCTATTCTCATTCTTCCCTTTATAGCTTTTATACCTATGGTCGAAACCATATCGGTGATAATTCAGGTTGTTTCAAAAAAGGTAAGAAAGAAAAAAGTCTTTTTATCAGCGCCCATACACCATCACTTTCAAGCTAAAAATTGGCCTGAGACCAAGGTAACCGAAAGATTTTGGATTATATCAGCAGTAGTGGCCACGATAGGAATTATTATTTACCTTTTAGGATAACCATTTCTCTATAAAGCAGAGCCGAGTAGCTATAAATAGTTACCCCTCTTACCCAAATAAATGTACGATTTAATTATAAAAAACGGAACTATAATTAACGGTTCAAATAAAGAACCCGCTTTTTCTTCTGATATAGGTGTGAGAAATAATAAGATTGTCATCATAGATAAATTGCGCTACAGCAAGGCGAAGAAGTATATAGACGCTAAAGACAAGGTGGTCGCTCCCGGATTTATAGATATTCAAAATCACTCTGACGCCTATGGAGCTTTGTTTAAAAATCCATCTTTAGAAAGTATGTTGAGACAAGGAATAACCTCTATTGTTGTAGGACAGTGCGGTTCTTCACTATCTCCTCTTTTAAAGGGCTCTTTGAGCTCTATTCAAAAGTGGAGCGACGTTTCTGGAATTAACGTAGATTGGCTGGGAACAGAAGAATTCCTAGATAAGATTATAAGAAGAAGAGGTGTAGGAGTAAACTTCGCCACCCTAATTGGTTACGGCACCCTAAGAAGAGACCTGGTAGAGGACGAGTCAAGATCTTTAAACTCTAAAGAGTTGAGTCAAATAAAAACTCTTTACAAGAGATCTTTAAGAGAGGGGGGCTGGGGCTTATCCCTGGGTCTTGAGTATTCACACGGCAGACACATAGACGAAAAAGAAATACTAGAACTCTTAACTCTCACGGCAAAAGAAGACGGTCTCGCCTCTTTTCACTTGAGAAGCGAGGAACAAGAAATTACTTCGGCTATAGACGAAGTCGTCTTCTTAGCAAATAAATCTAAAGTTAGATCAAAGATAAGCCACTTAAAAATAAAGACCAAACAAGACCCCGATTTTGCAAAAAATATCTTAAAAGCTTTAGAGAAAAATGATAAAGATAATAAAGTTTATTTTGATCTATACCCATACACAACCAGTTATATGATTCTATACCTACTCCTGCCAAGTTGGGCCACAGAAGGAGGAAGAAAAGAACTGCTGGAAAAACTTCAAAATAAGTCTTTGAGAGAAGAAATTAAAAAAGACTTAAAAGATAAAGAATACCTCTATGAAAATATCAGAATTGCTAAAACTTCAATAGATAGAACCGTCGTGGGAAAAACTATAGAAGAAATAGCTCAAAACCAAAACACTACGGGTGAAGAGGTGATAATGAATTTAATTTTAGCTAGTGATGACCAGACAATCGTATTCTTTGATAATATTTACGAGCCGGTGATGGAAGAATTAATGAAGCACCCCCAGGCAATAATTGCCACGAACGGATCTGGCTGGAGAGAAGAAGACAGCCGAGAAAAAAATTTAGTTCACCCGAGATCTTTCGGGACAACGGCCAGAGTATTGTCACGCTACGTTAGAGATAAAAAAATCTTAACCTTAGAAGAAGCGGTATATAAGATGAGTGGCTTGCCAGCCAAGGTTTCCGGAATTAAAAACAGAGGAGTTATTAAAAAGGGTAACTTTGCCGACTTGGTCATTTTTGACCCACAGACAGTAGAAGATAAAGCGACTCTTTTAAACCCTTTTCTTTATCCTGAAGGAATATCCGAAGTGGTAATAAACGGCCATTTAGTTATTGAGAAAGAAGATTACAATAAAGAACTGGCGGGGGTAGCGCTGACTAGATAAAAAGAATAATCTTTATCTATGAAGATAATTCATCGTTCAGAGAGAACTTTTCTTTTATCAGTTTTTTTACTGGTGGTTTTTGGGTTGGTCGTCTTGGCAAGCACTTCAATTCCTCTCTCTCAAGAAAATTTTGGTGAGAGTTATTACTATTTTCGCCACCAACTCTTATACGGCTTCGGCTTAGGATTAATCTTATTCTTTTTAGCTCGATCTTTAAAGCCGAAGACAATACAATTTTTAGCGCCTTTATTGTTTTTATTGTCAATTATAGCTCTGAGTTTGGTTTTTGTTCCTAAACTGGGCTTTGAGGTGGGAGGAGCTAGAAGATGGCTCAATATATTATCTTTTTCTTTTCAGCCGTCTGAACTTTTTAAGTTAGCTCTCGTGGTTTATCTAGCAACCTGGTTAGATAAAAGAAGATATAAGTTAGCAAGTGGCTCTTCTTTTTTCTCTTTTCTATTTATTATAGGAATTCCCAGTGCGTTTATAATTCTTCAGCCAGATATGGGGACCGCTATTTTAGTCGCTCTAGTGGCTTTAGTTATGTATTTTGTTGCGGGAGCAAAAAAGAAAACTATTCTGGCTCTCATTTTATTAGCCGTGATAGTTGGAGGGGCCCTTATTGCTATTGAACCCTACAGAAAAGCGAGGGTGCTCAATTTTTTAAACCCGACAGACGACATTCAGGGAGCGGGCTACCAGTTAAACCAGGCCTTATTAACCATAGGTTCTGGGGGATTAGCCGGTAGAGGTTTGGGTCGTAGCGTCCAAAAATATCAATACTTGCCCGAATTAATCGGAGATTCTATATTCGCCATAATAGGGGAGGAGTTTGGCTTTTTAGGCACGGCCGGATTAGTATTTTTATATATAATATTCCTCTTAACCGGCTTTAAGATAGCTGTAAAAGCCAGGAGTAAATTTGGAACGCTCCTGGTAGCAGGCATTATAAGCTGGATAGGATTACAGGCCTTTATAAACATCGGTGGCATAACCGGTTTAATATTTTTCACAGGCATCCCTCTACCCTTTATTAGCTACGGAGGAACAGCCCTAGCTTTAGAACTGGGCGCTGTAGGCCTCGTCTCCTCTGTTGCTAGAAACTAACTTTAAATAAACGGCTCACCCGGGTGAGCCGTTTATTTCTTAGGTTTTAAGCCCCGATAAAAAAACTCCCGCGTGTATTTCAACGCGGGAGCGGGGGTTAAAGAAC
>CAZRHU010000024.1:0-7858 GCA_964600085.1 uncultured Candidatus Saccharibacteria bacterium | reverse complement strand
TTTTTTTCATCTATGCCCCAGAGATCATACTCTTTGAAGCCCCTTCTACTAAAATCCTTAATAGCTTGCCAGTGAAGCCACTGGGAGGCCTTGAGAGAATAGCCCTTATCTGTAGAAGCTGCGTGAAGATAAGTAACCCTCTCTCCAAAAGTTATAAAAAGAGCCGATGATATCTCTTTTCCTTTATCTATAACACTCCACACCTCCACCATATTACCAGAAGACAGAGTTTTATAAAGCCTCTCGTAGTAACCTAACGGCCAAATGTTAAATTTCTTCTCTCTAGACACTTCTTTTAAAATCCTATACAAGATTTCCGGGGATGATTTCTTATCTATTTTAAATTCTTCTTTTTTCGCTTTTCTTATATCGTAACGAAGTTTTTTATTAAAGTTAGAATAAATATCTTCTTCATCTCTATTTATATTAAGAATTAAGGTCCTTAACGGTTGACGAGTTTGAAAGTTTAAGTTTTTAAAATTAAAGCTCTTTTGTCCAAACTCTAACTCTGTAAAAATTGTCTTGTTATCCGCCTCTCTTCTAACTTTATTTAGAACATCATTCTTGTTGGTCGCACTTAGAAAAACTGGCCCCCTGGGAATATAAGCATAGTTCCAACCTAGTGGAAGATTGTTAAATATAATCTGAGCTATAAATTCGTCGTCCTCTACTCTTTCCACTTTTTTTCCTAATGATTTTTGAAACTCGCCCCACTCCCAAGATTGAAGAAACTCACCACTATAATCTATTACTTTTTGATTCCATGCGCCCTTCTCCATAAAAAATTATTTTTTACTTCTACCTAACAGCTTTAATGCTTCTTCTACTCTCTTTGATAAACCCCCTACATCTTCCGGTAACTTTTTTAAAGCCTCTTTTGCCTCTTGTTGCTTATATCCTAAAGAACAGAGTGCTTCAATAGCATCATCCTCTTCAGCTAAAGCTTCTAAATTAAGCTCTCCAGCCACATCTAACCTCTCTATCTTGGACTTTAGATCAATTATAATCTTCTTAGCTATCTTAGAACCTATACCCGGGATCTTCACAAATAAGTCTGTCTTTTCTTCTCTAATTGAAGCAGCTATATCTTCAAGTTTTAAGACGTCAACTATAAGCTGGGCATTTCTAGGACCAACACCAGAAACAGTTAATAGCATTTCAAAAAATTGGAGCCCATTAAAATTTAAAAAACCATACAGCTCTTGGGTATTATCACGAGAATAAAGGTGAGTAAAAAGCTCAACATCTTTCTCTTTTTTCTGAACCTCGCCAAGGGTATTGGGTCCTAAAAAAACCCTCCAGCCAATACTCCCTGATTTAATAATTACGGAACGCTCAGCTCTTTTTATTATTGTTCCTTCTAAATAAGAAATCATAATTGGTTAAAAAGCAATATTATTACATTTATATAGTGCTTTCATATTAGCACTCTGGGGTCTAAAATCAATGAAAATATTTAGAGTAAAACACTTGTCTTATTTCTCTTATTTTGGTAGTATCAATCCAGGTTTGATGTGGAAAATTAAGATAATTGTTAATTAGACACTATAAGTTTTTAAAATATGCCTGTAACAAAAGCAGCTGAAAAAGCATTAAGACAGAATGCAAAAAGAAAGATTGGTAATAAAAAGATAAAAAGAGAGGTGCTGGAAAGCATTAAGTCTTTTCGTAAAAAGATTAATTCTAGCCAAGTAGAAGAAGCAAGAAAGATGCTACCAGAGATCTATAAAAAAATAGATAAAGCTACAAAAAAAGGGATTGTTCATAAGAATAAAGCTAGTCGTAGAAAATCTCGATTATCTAAAAAGTTAAGCTCACCGACTGACGAAAGTTGAATCTAAACTCTCTATAACGAAATCTTTTAGAGCCTCTTGGGGCTCTTTTTTTCCTGTTTTTATAGCTAAATCTACTCGTGTTAGGCTTTGATAGATTCTTTTCAGCTCTTTTTTTGAAAAACTCTTAGCAAGAGAGGAATTTTTAGATAAAACAAAGGGGTGAATACTAAATTGTTTTTTTAAGTCTTCTTTTGTCGCTCTCCCTTCTTCTACTTCTTTTAGCAGAATTAGAACTCTTAACTCATATATAAACATTCCTAATATAGCCATAGGATCATCACCAGCTTCTTGATGTTTTTCTAAACTTTCAAGAGCTTTGACTAAATTTTTTTGAGCCAACGCGTCTACTGTTCTAAAAATATCACTCTTCACCTCTGGTGAAACCAAGAACTCAACATCATCAACACTTATATCCTCCCCCTCTTTAAAAGAGGATAGCTTGTCCAGCTCTTTAGCTAATCTAAGAGAGTTGTTTCCTACTTTTTGAATTAATAACTTTTTAGCATCTGGCCTTATAGTTGCTCCTATTTTCTTAGAGCGCTTGTTTAGCCACTTCGTTAAAGAAGCTCCTTTAAGAGACCTAAATTCTTCCGACGTAGAATTTTTAATAAGAAATTCATACTTTTTTTTAGATTTCTTTTTAATATCGCTTAAGGCTTTCTTCTCATAAAAAACAATAATAACCTCTTCGCTATTTTTTAATGACTTGTCTTTTATTATTTTTTCTACTTTTTCCCAAAGATCTTTCTTGAGAGAAAAAGGAGAACGAACAAAAACCAATTTTTTCTCTTCAAACATAGAGTAAGTTTCTGTGGCTTCTACGAATTTTTCTACCTCACCTTCTTCAAAGTCAGCGCTGATGAAATTAAGCCCACTAGAAAAATTTTCCAAGTATCTCTCTTTAAAAATTCTTAGCTTTTCTTCTAGAAGATATAAATTATCACCGTAATAGAAATATATCATTATATAAATATACAAATGAATGCGAATAATGTAGATATGCCAATACTTTATTCTTTTACTGATGAGTTCAAAATACGTTTAATGTTTAGTTTGCGGTTACGAAAGGTTTTTGTAGATTAATTTATCTTTTGGCTGAATTTGAATATTAGCAACATCCTCATAGAATTAAATTATTCGCATAATCAATAAAATTTCTGTTCTTTAAGACAAAAATGAGCGCTTCTTCCTCCAACTTTAATTCTTTTTATCTCGTGCCCTTTTGGGCACTTTTCTTTATGTTTTTGATAGACAAGTAACTCACTGGCGTAATCTCCTTTTCTTCCTTTAATATCCCTGAAATCATCTGTGCTTGTTCCTTTTCTTTTTACCGCTTTATTAAGAACCTTTTTTATATTTTTATATAAAATTATAAGTTGTTTCTTGTTTAATTTTTCAACCCTGCTTAAGGGGTGTATTTTAGATAGATATAATATTTCGTCTGAGTATATATTCCCTATACCGACAATAAAACTCTGGTCCATCAACACCTGCTTCACTCTTCCCTTCTTGTGGTTAAATAAATCTATAAACTTTTTTTCTGTTATCTTTAATGGCTCTGGTCCGAGTATTGAAATATCCTTACTTTTTAAAACCTCTTCTCTTTCGCCACATATTATTTTAGCAAAGCGACGCATATCAGAAAGAGCAAGCATTTTACCGTTGTTTAAGAAAAAGATGAGACGAATAAATTTATTTTTAGGATCAGTTAAAAACTTGGTTGGCGGATCAGGAATCCATTTTTCTTTTTCCCAACCCTCTGGGGTTTCGGATTTAATTTTCCACTTACCGTATAAGAAGTGGCCTGTCATTTTTTGATGAACGAGCAATAGCTTGTCGTTTGTTAGAGTTATTAAAATATTCTTACCCCGCCGTTCGGCTTTCTTTATTTTTTCACCAACTACACATTTCTTAAATTGTTTTTTAGTTTTAGCTAATCCGCCCTTAGAAAAGTATTTAGGCCGGTCGGTCCAAATATCAACAATTTTTCGCCCCCTAACAGAGCGATTCAACCCCCTCACTACTGTTTCTACTTCAGGTAACTCAGGCATATAAATTTTTCGCTTTACTTAAAATTTAAGACAATATGTGCGATACCGGGTATTGCACATATTGAATGGTATAGTCGGTAAACTAATTAACTGGCTTCAACTCTCCCCAATTAGGACCCGCTTCAACATCAATAACAAGCGGAACCTTAAGCTCTGCAACGTTTTCCATAACCTCTTTTATGATAGAGCCGTATTCCTTAACCTTGTCTTTTTTTACTTCAAATAAGAGCTCGTCGTGAACCTGCAATATTATATTTATATCTTTTTTACCTTCTAATTTTTTATTAACCTCAGCCATAGCTTCTTTAGTAATATCAGCAGCTGTTCCCTGAATAGGCATATTGACAGCCATCCTCTCTCCAGAAGCCCTAACACCGGGGTTTGAAGAGCTAAGCTCTGGTAAGAGACGCTTGCGCCCCCACAAGGTTTTTACAAAACCTTGCTTATAAGCCTTCTTTTTTGTCTCCTCAATAAATTTAGCCAGATCTTTAAAATCATTATAATATTCTTCTATAAATTTTTTAGCTTCTTCTCTTTTTATTTCGGCGCTACGAGCAAAAGAGGTGGAACCCATACCATACTGAATGCCAAAATTTAAAATCTTAGCTGTCCTTCTCATCCTTTTATCAACCTTATCAATAGAAACATTAAAAACCTCCGCCGCTGTTCTTGTATGAATATCTTCTCCTTTTTCAAAAGCCTCTATCATTTTTTTATCTCCCGACAAAGAAGCGGCCACCCTTAGTTCTATTTGAGAATAATCAGCTGAAATAAGTTGATATCCTTCAGGAGCAATAAAAGCCTGCCGTATATCATTTCCATACCTCCCTTTTGTGGGAATATTTTGCAAATTAGGGTCTTCTGACGACAACCTTCCGGTAACAGCGCCAAATTGTTTAAAGGTGGTGTGTATGCGCCCGTCTTTTTTA
Organism: uncultured Candidatus Saccharibacteria bacterium; assembly: GCA_964600085.1. GTDB lineage: Bacteria > Patescibacteriota > Minisyncoccia > JACQLN01 > CAZPCT01 > CAZRHU01. Next base: position 3,043 of record CAZRHU010000024.1, on the reverse strand, counting down.
CTTATTAAGCTTGGTAAAGCATCAATATAAGTTGATTTTAATTTTGATAACTCTCGCCACTCTAAAATCAACGGTACGACTTTATGCTCTCCTTTTATTTTTTGAAGCTGATCAACAGAAGTCGAGTAAGCTCCCGTCTTTGTTTTTTTGTGGCGAGAACCTCCCAACTTTAAGTCTTCAAAAAGAATTAGACCAACTTCTTGGGGTGAGTTTAGATTAAAACTTTTACCCGCTAGTTTATGACTTTCTTTTTTTATCTCTTCTAATCTCTTGCCCAGCTCTTTACTCAAGTTATCCAACCTATCTTTATCAATTAAAAAACCTCTTCTTTCTATTTTTCTTAGTATGGGCTTTAATTCTTTTTCTAATTTATATATCTTTTCTGAAAAAATACCCTTATCTAAATACTCTTTTATCTCGTCTTCATCCTCTGAAGACATTAAGGTGCCTTGTTCCCCCGTATCAAAAGAAGAATCTTTTTCTAGACGAGAAGCCAGGCTTTTAAAACCAAACCTCCTAAGAACATCACCAACCCTCTTGCCCATCTGGAAGTTAAATTTGGCTTTTTCTAAAGAAAAATCTATCTCTGCATCTCTTCTTATAGTGGCTAGCTCTTTTGAAAAAAGAGCTTGATCTTTAAATTTCTCTAGTTTTTCCTTGAGAGATTCTTTTATTTCCTCGTCTTTCTCTAGGTTTTTATAAAGAGACTCTATGTTTTTATAACTAGATAATAATTTTGTAGCTGTTTTTTCCCCAACACCGGGCACCCCGGGAATATTATCAGAAGGGTCGCCCTTTAACCCCTTATAGTCAATTAAATTTTCCGGCTCTATCCCGCCAAACCTTTCTCTAACCTTTTCTTCATCATAGATAATCGTATCACTCATACCTCTACGCAGAGTATAGACAACAACATCATCGTCTCTTACTAATTGAAGGGTGTCTAAATCACCTGTAAGAATAACCTTGCGAATATCTTTCCTTTTTAATTTTTCGGTGATAGTGCCGATAATATCATCGGCCTCAAAACCTTCTTTTTCTAATATAGGAATATTAAAAGCTCTAACTAGCTCGCGAACCAGATCAAATTGACTCTTTAGATCTTCATCCGCCTCTTTTCTGGTGGCTTTATACTCTTTATATTTTTCGTGGCGAAAAGTTGGCTTAGGTAAATCAAAGGTCGCCACCACATAATCGGGCTTAAGCTCTTTAAGAGCTTTTATAAAAATACTCGTAAACCCATAAACAGCGTTGACAAATTCACCCTTCGGCGAAGTCATGTCTTTTGGCAAAGCGTGATAACCCCTATGAATAAGAGCGTGAGAGTCAATTATGAGAAGTATCTCTTGTTTTTTAAGTGACATAAATTTTTCTCTCTTCTTCTTTAATTATTTTAAATTCTATATAGAGAGTATTTTGGGGTAAATGTTCTTCTAATTTTTCAGGCCACTCTATAATAATTAAATTATTTTTATCTCTAAGAATATCTTCAAATCCTAAAGAAATAAGTTCTTCTGTTTCTTTAATTCTATAAGCGTCTATATGAACCAACCTCTTAACATCCTTACTATCAACTGCTTCGTACACCTTCATTAAAAGAAAAGTTGGACTGGTTACAACTCCCTCTATACCTAATTCTTTAGCCAATATCTTTGTAAAAGTGGTTTTACCAGCACCCAATTCTCCTTTTAAAGCAAAAACAATGGGTCTGTCTTTTTTAAGAAGAGCTTCTTGTAGTATCTTCACCGCTATCTCTTGAGTGTCTTTTAGAGATTTTAAAGTTTGTTTCATTTTTATATCGTAGCAAACTGGGTAGCAGAAACTCAACTATTTTTTTGATTTATCCGCTTCTGGCGGATTTGTTGAGTTCTCACTACCCGGCAAACAGTCCTATATAAAAAAAGAAGCCCCTCACATGTCCGCCAGTTAGCAGATCTATGTGAGGGGCAAAACAGGCCTTGGTTAATATTTATCCACCGATGTGGAAAGTGGCCTTGAAGCCGAGCGACTGCTTTCTTCGCCTATGAACAGTGGGGAGCTGAATCTCTTGGTTGACGTAGGTCTCAACACCGTTGAGATTCAACCTTCGCGGCCTTAAATCTTCTCGGATTCGAAGGCCACGAACCCAGACGTTCATCAAGCCCCATCTGTCCCAGGTGAGAACAGCAACCGTGTACTGCCACGCAGGAGTAAGGGAAACGAGACGAGCTTTTCCTCCCATAAAAGTTACGTTGAAGAGTTCGCCCTGAAAGGTGAAAGAGCAGTGGGGATTGATGTTGGTGTTCCAGCCATCCCTACCGGCAATCAAGATGTCTCTCTGGGTGTGGCGACCCCTGAAGATGATTACCTGTTGGGTTAAGCCCTCTTGAAGAGGACTTCTGGCGGTAAACACCACCGCCCCGGGATCTATGGTGTTGGAAGCCACAGGACAGGAGGGAATTCCACCCATATTCTGCTGAACAGCGATAGTGAGGTGAGGATACTGAGCAGGAGGCCTGAGAGAAGCGCAACCACCCGAAAACACCGCTACTAAAGTGATGAGAAAGAACTTGCGCATTTGATGCCTCACTTTCTAAAAAATGGAAAAGCAACCTTATTACGCTAGTTTAATTATATTATATTATATTATGTTTGTCAAGGGGTCATCCAGTCACCCGGTCATTCGACCGGACAGGTTCGACTCTTATAGTCCTTTGAAGACTAAGTAGAAACAATGGCTTAAAATCTAGGAAATAAACGGCTCACCCGGGTGAGCCGTTTATTTATAATCTCTTAATAGCTCTAAAAAGAAAGCCCCCTATCTCGTTTGACGGAGATAGGGGGTCTTGAGATTGAAGGAACGTGAAAGAGATAGAACGCGGGGGCTACTCAACCCGACGGCCGTCAGGTCTGATGTGGAACTCCTCGCCGTTCTTTACTGCTCGAGCCAGGCCTTCGCGGAAAAGTCCGACGCCGTCATATCGCTGTTCGTAGGCGGGGGTGCCATCGGGTCTGATGTGGAACTCCTCGCCGTTCTTTACTGCTCGAGCCAGGCCTTTATGGA
>CAZRHU010000023.1:0-7891 GCA_964600085.1 uncultured Candidatus Saccharibacteria bacterium | reverse complement strand
AGTTTTGGAAGGTGCTATGCCTTGTTTCGAATTCTGTTAAGAAGTGTATCACTATTTGATATGTTTGTCAAGGGGGGAGAAAACCGCTTAAAACCTGTAAAATAAACGGCTCAACCGGGTGAGCCGTTTATTTCCTAGATTTTATCTGAGTTTAATTAAACTTTATTGATTCTAGAAAGTGATTGTAATCGGCCTCGGAGAGCTTTGGATTCTTGGCGAATACATAAAAACGAGAAGGGTTTTCATCTCTGGCGCGGATACTTGTCTCTTTATAAGTCTCGGCTGTCCAAGACGGCTCCAGCTCAGAAGTCTCACCGTTCTGTGAAAGAAGATAAACAACAGCAGGACGATCATTTATCTTCTTTTCTGTTCTAGATAAAAGACTAACCCCTTCTGGGGCCTGGAAATCATTAGCAATGAAAGAAAAAACAAAAATTTGTGAATTATCTAAATTATCTTTAATGTTTTCTGTCGGGATATAAAAATTCAAAATACCGCCATTAAGAAGCGTTTCTATCTCCCAATCTTTATTGATGTTAACTTCAAAACTAAAAGTGTTAACACCCAGATAATCAGCGGGGTTTACTGTTACGTAACCCCCGTTTTCTTTTATTTCTTCTTGATTTTGATTAGTAGGATCCCCTTGATTACTTATAGAGGAAGTCCTATTAGATATATCTTCTGATGAACGTTGAGAGAATATTATAACTATCAATAGAAGAATAACAGCTGCGATAATAAGTTTTCTCATATAGCTTTAAAGATTGAGACTAGATGCCTAAAAGCTCCTTTATGGCTGGCTGGTTAAAACCAATCACAACACTGCCGTCTATCTCTATAACCGGCACGCCCATCTGCCCCGATTTTTCTATCATTTCTTTTTGAGCTGGTATATCTTCAGCTACATTTTTTTCTTGAAAATCAATATTATTTTCTTTGAAAAACTTTTTCGCCATCTGACAGTAGGCACAAGAAGGAGTCGAGTAAATAATTACTTTTTTCATTTTAAAATTAAAATTAACGTTTAATAGCAACCCTAAAGAGTATAACAGAGAACTTTTTTTACTTAAAGAGTTCTTCTTTTACCTCCACCCTGTCCCCTAAATTTATATTCTTACTATCTATCCAACCAGCATTAACTTCCAAGACATACTTGACCGGCCGATTAGAAAAGAAGACCTGCGGATATGACTCCGGCGCAATGTATTCGTGCCACTCTCTAACTATACCGTCATCACTAACCCAGAGTATATCTATAGGAAAATTCATATCTTTCATCCAGAATTTATAAATACCGGGTTTGTCTAAGACAAAAAGAGCGCCTCGGTTTTCGTCTAAAGACTCAAGATTAGAGAGTCCTCTAACGTGCTCTCCTGCCGTCTTTAAAATACTTGCCCCTAAAGAAGCCGGACCAACTTTTATCAAACTTTTTTCGGGTATTGGGTTTATAACTCCTCCCCATAAAAGAAAGACAAAAAAGCCAAGTATAAGAAGAGGTCCAACTATAAAAGTTATTATTTTTAGAATCTTCATAATCTTTTTCTTTTTCGACGCCTAAATTGATAACCCGAAAACTCATCTTCTTCAATTTTCGAACCATCAACCCCGGCGACAGAGAGAACTTTTTTAATACTCTCTATGTAACCGGAAGCGCCGATTATATAATACTTATAATGAGAAATATTTTTTATATACTTTTCTAACATTTTTTGATCTACATAGCGTGTCTCTAACCACCACTCTTTTTTACTGTCTTCTGGATTAGTTATTATAGGCACAAAAACAAAGTTTAAATTTTTTACGCTTTTAATATCGTCCACAAAAGTTGCTTCTTCGGACTTGTTATTTGAATAAAACAAAACGCTTTTTCTTTTTGAGTTTATACTATCTTCATAAAGCAACATACTTCTCGCAGGAGTTATTCCAATACCCCCGGCAAAGATAGCAACGGGCTGACTCTCTTCTTCTGGTAGAAAGAAATCTCCACCCGGCCCTTTTATAAACATATCTTCTCCAACAAGAATCTTCTCTAAAAAATTCTTAAAAGAACTGTTGGTAAGGCGGGTAGCAAACATTAGGTCTTTTTCGTGGGGAGAAGAAGCAATAGAAAACGTTCTACACTCCCCCCTCTCTTTTATAAGATTAGCATACTGACCAGCCTTAAAAGTAAAACCGGACGGTCTTTCAAAGTAAAGAGCTAGCGTGCCTTTTGCAACACTTTTTTTATTTTTAAGTTTTATTGGCTGTCTTGGCATTTTTAAAGATAGTTAAACTAAGTATAAACAGAAGAGTAGAAGTTACAGCAGAAACCATGCAGTAAGAGCAAATAGCTTCAATTTCAAAAAGTTGTAGATAGACAAAAAAAGCCGAAAAAATAAGTCCACAGGTTGAAAAAAGAACAAGAGTTTTAAGAAGAGCTTTTTTTCTAGTATCTATATAAACTACACTAATTATAAAGATAAAAAGATAAAACAAAACACCAAACAGAGCTGTGGGAATACCGAAAAACTCGGCCCACTGGCTATTATTTACCTCATCACAACCCTCAGCAATAATACAAGCCACACTCCCTCCTTTAAAGTGCTCTAGAGTTAAATAAGACGCATCTAAAAAACCGATAAAACTCACTAATACAAGCCCCCAGAGAAGCCATTTTTTATATTTTCCAATCATTTTTTTCTTATTCTTAGAACGCTGAATAATATTTTGAGAAGAGATAAAGTTTTATTAAAAACAGCCCGAAGCCAAATATCAAAAAAAGATTCTCTAAAAAATTTTCTCTGAGTATAGAGGTAAGCAATAATTATTAAGGGAACAACTAGTAATATAGCTGAGCTAATAAAAAAACCGAGTATCACTAAAAGAAAGTAGAGCCAAACAGACCACAGTTCACCCCTAATAATTCCATAACTTATAAGAAGAAAGACGAAACCGGCAAAAAGTCTAAGAAGGTAGTTCCCTAAACTTATATCAGAAGGACTAAAGATGTCTGAAAAAGTGCTACCAATAACACTAAGGCCCCCGACCAAAGTAAAGAGGGCAATTATTTTTACGGGTAGAGGTTGACTGCCTTCGGGTATATTAATCTTTAGATCTTTAGCCACTTCTTCTATTCCCTCTTCAACTTCACTTTTAGGGTTTAGATCTGGCGAGAGATCTTCCGACAAATCTCCCCCACCTCTTTCAATTTTTTTCTCAGTCATAAAAATCTTATTATTATTTTTCTATATAGACCGTTTGAGTTGGATAAGCCATCTCTATCTCTTCTTCTTCAAACTTTTCTTTGATTTTCAAATTTACTTCTTGAAGAACATCCATATAAACACTATAGTCCGACGAGAGAGTGTAATAAACAACTTCAAAAAGCAAAGCTGAATCACCAAACTTATTGAAGTGAACTCTATCAAATCTCGTTTTTTCAACTGACTCTACAATATCTTTTATAATTCCCGGTATCTTTTTAATTTTTTCAGTAGGTGTCTGATAAGTAACACCTATATTAAACACCGTTCGCCTATCTTCCATCCTTTTAAAATTTTGAATCCTAACCGAAGTCAATTCCTTATTAGAGATAACAACCTCTTCTCCTTGGAGAGCCCTAAGACGGGTTGTTTTAATACCAACCTTCTCTACCGTTCCCATTTCTTTACCGACTATTATAAAATCGCCCACCACAAAGGGTTTGTCGAAGTAAATCGCAAAAGAGCTAAATAGATCGCTTAATATATTTTGTATTGCTAGAGCAATGGCAATACCTCCTATGCCTAAACCAGCAATTAAAGAAGTGATGTTTACTCCTAAATTAGAAAGAATAAACAAACCACCCAGGGCCCATAACACTCCCTTGGCTATAGCATTCAACATCCTTAGAGCTGATTTTGTGCCGGGGTCTTCTTCTTTGCCTATACCTTTTCTAAAAGCGTAATCTAAAACTATTTGGACAGCCAAAACAGCTTGCCAGACCAACCAAAAGATTAAAATTATATCTATGATTTGCTGAATTAAGCTAGGAATAGTTAGAGACCTGATAGCAAGATAAAAAGAAACAAATATATAAAATGGGGGCTTGATCGTCTTAATAATACTAATAAAAGTATCGTCGATATCAGTTTTTGTTTTTTGAGCCATCTTCTTTAACTTCATTAAGACTAGGCCCTGAAAAACCTTAAAAACAAAAAGAAGTATTATAAATAAGACACCAGCCAACGCCCACTCAAAAACCGTGTTGCTGGCAAATGTTTGATTTAAAACAGCATTTTCAATACCTAGAGATTCTACCCAAATTTTTATTTTTTCCATTTTTTTTTTAAATTTATTTTTAAAAACCTAATTCTTGGCTTATTTTCTGCATTGATTTTATAACTAAATCTATATGCTCATCTTTTTCCACACCCAACTCCTCTATTCCTCTTTCTATCTCATCACGATCTATAGTAGCAGCAAAACCTTTCTTCTTCAGATTTTTCTTTACGGATCTTGGCTTCATGCCATCCAAACTAGTTGGCCTTACATAAGCCGTAGCCATAATCATACCGGTAAGCTCATCGACAGCATAAAGGGTTTTGGCCATTTTAGTTTTTCTCTCAACTCCTGTTCTTTTACTGTTGTGGCTTAAAATTGCCTCTATAACATCTTCGGAATAACCCTCTTCTTTAAGAATCTCTGATCCTTTTAAGGGGTGGTCTTCCGGCCACTTTTCATAATCAAAGTCGTGAAGAAGACCAACAACACCCCACCTTTCAATATCTTCGCCGAACTTATCAGCGTAAAAACGCATAGCGGACTCTACAGAAAGACAGTGCTTTATTAAGCTTTCTTCTTTAATATATTTTTTTAGTAACTGGAGAGATTTTTCTCTGTTGAACATTATCCTAAACAGAATAAACACTTCTTTATAATAAATCTATATTCCTTATTCTAACAAAATTTAATTCTTTCTAAAACAGCTGACCATAAAGTTCTAGTGCGCCACTTATTTAAACCTTAAACCTTTCAGATTTTAGGATTTCGTCTTTGAAACTCTTCTAAGGTTATAGAATTTTCTATATTAAAAGTTCCAACTCGAGTTCTTTTTAATCTTTTTAGATATCCACCCACTTGAAGTTCTTCTCCTAAATCACGAGCTAGAGATCTAATATAAACACCCGGACCAGTAACAACTCTTATTTTCAAAATGGGCCACCTATAATCTAACAACTCTATCTCTTTAATTTCTATCTCTCTTGATTTTAATTCTACCTTCTCCCCTTTTCTAACTCTCCTATGAGCCGGCTTACCCTTTACTTTAATTGCGCTATAAACAGGAGGTGTTTGTTTTATTTTGCCTAAAAACTTTTTTAAAATATTATCAACGTCACTCCTTGTTGCTTGACACTTACTACTCTCTACTAATTTCTTCCCTTCTTCATCATCAGTTGCGCTTGTCTCTCCTAACTTTATAGTGGCTATATACTCTTTTTCCTCTTTTACAACCTCGCCCAGTTTTTTTGTTGCCTCTCTTCCAACCCCCACAACTAAAACGCCGGAAGCCAGTGGATCGAGGGTGCCGGCGTGACCAACTTTCTTCTTGCCCGTGATTCTACGAACTCTATCTACTATATCGTGAGAGGTTGGTCCTTTAGGTTTTATTAAACCGAAAATATTTTCCATGCTAATATTTATTTCTTATTAAATCCCAGATACGACCAAAACCAAGGGGGTACTCTTTAAAGTGGAGAATATACTCAAAGGTTATCTTGGGTAGGGTGGCTATAATCAAGAGAGTATAGAGATTTTTATTCTCCTCTAATGAAAAGCTTGGAAAGAACTTCTTGGAACCAAAAATTAATAAGTAGAAGTATTCAAATATATTAGGAGCAAAGAAGAGCAGTTGTCTCATCTTGGTTAATTCAAATAAAACAACTCCTATCAAGCGCCAAGAAAATAGGATTTTTAATATCTTCTTAGCTTTAACTTCTCTTAAATATCTAACCGTGTAAAGTTGGAAAAATAAACCATAAAGATCGAAGGCCTTATCAAAGCTCTGGTAAGATTCAGGGTTTAAAGTGTTTATATTAAAATAATTAAGAGCCGTAAAATCAAATGTATCGACAAAAATTATAGCCAGAGAACCCCAAAAGGGCCACCTTATAACCAAAAAAGGTGTTAGTAAGCGGAATATCAATATAGTAATAATCACTTCCATTTCGTATAGCTTTCTATTGTATTATACTAAGTATAAGACTTTTATGGGAAAATTATCTACTAAATTTAAAAAACAACTCTGGAGAACTTCTAAATTAAATTTAGCTTTTTTCTTTTTGTTGATTTTAATACTTTTGGCGGGAATCGGTTATTCGGTGTTTGAAGATAATTTTAAAAAAATAAATAATAACACTTACTTATCTTTTGTTGATGAAGCTTACGATAAAATAAAAGATAATTACTGGGAAAAAACCCCAGACAAAGACCTGCTCCATCTCTATGGCTTAGCGATAAAAAAAATAAACGAAGAAGATCAAGAGTTTAATTTAGAAAGTAGAGAAGACCTAGAAATAGCGATTGTTGAAGCCTTGAAAGAATTGACCGAAGAAGATAAAAAGAATTTTGTCGTTCAGTTAACAGATGTGGTTTTAGCTAATTTACAGCCCTTTGGCAGAAGCCGTCTCTATACCCAGGCTCAAGAAAAAAAGCTTAGAGACACGGTGGCTAATATAGATCATACAACCAATCTTTATGAAATTTTAGGAGTTGATCAAAGCGCTTCCCAAGAAGAAGTAGAAAGAAATTACAGAGAAAAATCAGAAGAATTAAAAAAAGAAAGATCAGAAGAGAGTCAGGAAAAATTAGAAAAAATTGAGCGAGCTTTTGAAACTCTAGCTGAAGAAGAAGCAAGATCTAACTATAACACCACGGGCGCCGAGATAACTGTTTTTGGAAAAGAAATCTCTTCAGAAATAAATTACATTAAAATAAAACAAATGTCCCCTATTAGTTTTAATGAGTTTCAAAGAGTGGCAAAAGATCTTGATAAAAGACAGAGCAATTCTCTTATTTTAGACTTACGTGGGAACATGGGTGGCGCTATAGATATCCTACCCTACTTTTTAGGACCTTTTATTGGCCCCAACTCTTACGCTTATGAGTTCTACCGACAAGGAGAAACCGAGCCTATAAAAACAAAAACGGGATGGTTGCCTGAATTAGTGAGATATAAAAAAGTTGTAATTTTAATAGACGGTAAAACTCAATCTTCGGCTGAAGTAATGGCTTCTACATTAAAGAAATATAACGTGGGAGTTGTTATTGGAGAGACGACCCGGGGCTGGGGCACCGTTGAAAACACCTTTCCTATAAAAACCCAGATTACCTCAGATGAAAAACACTCTCTGTTCCTGGTTCATAGAATAACCTTGCGTGACGACGGACAACCAATAGAAGGCAGAGGTGTAGAACCAATGATAAATATAAAAGACGCTAAGTGGAGAGAGAAACTCTTAGAATACTTTAATGATCCAAATTTAATTTACTCTATTGAAACTCTTTATTAATTTTTAATAAACGGCTCACCCGGTTGAGCCGTTTAATTTACAGGGTTTAAGCGGTTTTCTCCCCTATTGACAAGATTATTATTATAGATTATAATACTAGACAGAATAAAGTACCTTCCAAAACTTTACACAAGGAGAAGAAATAATGAACACCTCTCAAGAAAGACTCACTCCCCGAGAGATCATGGAAGAGATCATGGAGGAGTTCGGCTACGACCACGTCGGTCTTTTCCAAGAAGGCCTGGCTCCAGCAAGAAAGAACGGCGAGTGGTTCCACATCAGACCTGACGGCACCCCTGCCTACGGTCAGCGGTATGATTTAGTCGGTCCTTTTCACGGAGGCTTAGCTCGAGCAGGAAAGA
>CAZRHU010000022.1:0-7899 GCA_964600085.1 uncultured Candidatus Saccharibacteria bacterium | reverse complement strand
TGGGAATTGAAACAAGTTGTGACGAAACTGGAGTGGCGCTTATAGAGGCGCCGGAAATTAAGAAAGTAGAGAATAAGAAACTGGAAATTAAGGTTCTAGCTAATTTATTGCGTTCGCAGATAGAGCTTCACAAGCCCTATGGAGGTGTTTATCCCAATTTAGCTAAGCGCGAACACGCTAAAAATCTTCCAGAGCTCTGGAAGAGAATAAAAAAAGAGAAATTAGATGATAAAATTGATTTAATCGCTGTAACAGAAGGTCCGGGTCTCTCCCCCTGTCTTTGGGAAGGCATAAATTTTGCTGAAAAATTATCTGAAGAGTTAAAAGTTCCTGTTGTTGGTGTAAATCACCTTAAAGGACACATATATATAGCTTTAATAGAACCCTTAATTTCTAAATTACAATCTCCAAATTACAAACAAACCTTAAATAACAAATCTCAAACTTTTAAAAAGATAAAATTTAATTATCCTATTCTTTCATTGATTGTTAGCGGTGGGCACACCGAGCTTGTTTTCTCGGAAAAACCAGGCCACTACAAAATTTTAGGGCGAACTCGAGATGACGCCGCCGGCGAGGCCTTTGATAAAGTAGCTCGTCTTCTTGGGCTTGATTACCCGGGTGGCCCAGAGATATCAAGAAGAGCAGAGAGCGGAGATTCAAAAAAATTTGATTTACCCCGTCCTATGATAAATTCAAAAGATTTTGATTTTTCTTTTGCCGGTCTAAAAACAGCTATGGTATATCTGGTTAAAGGATTCCCTAGTCATTCGACCGGGCAAGAATCCTTAAAGTTAACCAAAAGAAATATTAATGACTTATCCGCCTCATTCCAAAGAGCAGTTGTTGATGTTCTTGTCTCTAAGACTATAAAAGCAAGTCAAAAATATAAACCGAGGACAATTGTTTTGGGTGGCGGTGTAGCTGCTAATAAACTTCTTAGAGACGAACTGAAAATAAAAGTGGACAATAAGCTGGAAAATATTGAGCTCATACTACCCGACCCTAAACTAACAACCGACAACGGTCTGATGATAGCTTTAACCGCTTGGTACGAAAAGAATATCCTTAAATCAAGCGAAAAAACAGAAAAATTAAGAGCTTTGCCAAATTGGAGAATTGACCAAGTTGATTAGTTATCATAAAAACACAAGAACACTAGAACACGAGAACAAATCTATTTATGTTTTTATGTTTTAATGTTTTCATGTTTTAATGGGTATATGGATAAATCTTATAATCCCCAGGAACACGAGGATAAAATATACAAACTCTGGGAAGAGTCTGGTTTTTTTAATCCTGATAATTTAGATAGAGAAAAAGCTGAATCTTGGAGTATGGTCTTACCTCCCCCAAATGTAACCGGCGAACTTCACACTGGCCACGCCTTAATGTTGGCTATAGAAGACCTAATGACTAGATATCATCGAATGAAGGGTGATGAAACCCTATGGATTCCAGGAACAGATCACGCTGCTATCGCCACCCAATCTAAAGTGGAAAACAAGCTCTATAAAGAAGAAAAGAAGACGAGACACGATTTGGGAAGAGAAAAATTTTTAGAAAAAGTAGAAAAGTTTGCTCAAGAAAGCCACGATACAATCGTTAACCAAATTAAAAAGATGGGAGCTTCTTTGGATTGGTCTAGAGAGGCCCATACCTTAGATAAAAAAAGGGAAGGGGCAATTTATACTACCTTTAAAAAGATGTATGACGACGGTCTTATCTATAGAGACTACAAAGTTGTAAACTGGGATCCAAAAGGACAAACAACACTATCAGATGACGAAGTAGAACATAAAGAACGTAAAACTACACTCTATACTTTTAAATACAGTAAAGACTTCCCCATATCTATAGCTACCACTCGTCCCGAAACAAAATTGGGAGACGTCGCCGTAGCTGTTCATCCAGAAGATAAGAGACACAAAGAACATATTGGTAAAGAGTTCAAATTAAATTTTGTCGGAAAAGATTTAAAAATAAAAATTATCGCTGACGAGTCTATAGATCCAGAGTTTGGAACAGGAGCAGTTGGAGTAACACCGGCTCATAGTATTATTGATTGGGATATAGGTCAACGCCACAACCTTGAACTTAAACAGGTTATAGATGAAGATGGAAAAATTATAAATTCAGGTAGCAATTTTAACAAAAAAAGCACAACAGAAGCCCGAGAAATTATAGTTGAAAAACTTAAAGAAGATAATCTTTTAGAAAAAGAAGAAGAAATAGTCCACAATATCGCCACCTCTTACCGAACCGGAGGCTTGGTGGAACCACTGCCGAAACTTCAGTGGTTTGTTGACGTAAATAAAAAAATTAAGGAAAGAGGTGGTAAAACCCTAAAAGAATTAATGGTAGATGTTGTGAAATCGGATGAAATAGAAATTATCCCCAAAAGATTTGAGAAGACATATTTCCACTGGATAGATAATCTTCGCGACTGGAATATAAGTCGACAAATTTGGTATGGGCACAGGATTCCTGTTTATTACTGCAGTAATAAACAGGAATTAAATAAAGAATTTATAGTAGTAGAAGAAAAACCGAATAAGTGTCCTATTTGTGGCGAGTGCAAAATAGAGCAAGACCCGGACACTCTCGATACGTGGTTCTCCTCTGGTCTTTGGACTTTTTCCACTCTCGGCTGGCCAAATAAAACTAAAGATTTAGAAAATTTTCACCCCACAAATGTTCTAGAGACCGGTTACGACATCCTGTTCTTCTGGGTCGCCCGAATGATCTTAATGAGCACTTATCTGCTAGGAGAAATTCCTTTTAAAAAAGTTTATCTGCACGGACTCATAAGAGATGAAAAAGGAAGAAAGATGTCTAAGTCGCTAGACAACGCTATTGATCCTCTAGATTTTATAGAAGAATTTGGAGCTGACGCCTTAAGAATGGCTATGATAGTCGGTAACGCCCCCGGGACAGATACTGTCTTAACAAAAGAAAAAACAAAAGCTTATAAACACTTCGCCAATAAAATATGGAATGCTTCTAGATTTACTCTAATGAATTTAGAGGACTTTGATTTTGAAAAAGAAGTAAGATTATCAGAAAAAGACGAGGGGTATCTAAAAGAATTTGAAAATTTCTCGTCAGAAGTAACTGATGATATAGATAATTTTAGATTTCATTTAGCAAGTGAAAAGATCTACCACTACTTCTGGCACACCTTTGCTGATGTTATAATTGAAGAGACAAAAAACAGGATAAATGGAGAAGATAGAAAAGAAAAAGAATCGGCTCAAGCAATTTTATACAAAATATTAACCAATAGCTTGAAGATACTACACCCCTTTATGCCCTTTGTTACAGAATCTATATGGCAAAAGTTACCTCACAAAGAACCCTCTCTCTTAATGATTGCCGAGTGGCCTTCTTCTAAAGAATAAGAATTAAAAAAAACGTTTTATGAATTGGCATTATATAATTTTAGGTCTAATTCCTTCGCTAGTTTGGCTTTCAATATATTTAAGAGAAGACGAACATCCAGAACCGAATTATTTAATCTTATTTATCTTTTTTCTCGGCGCTTTAACCGCTCCCATAGCTGCCGGAGTAGAATACTTACTTATAAAAGTTCTTGAGATAAGCTTTTTGCCAACTATTTTAGTTAATTTTCTAGTCTTTTTCGCTGTTATTGGTTTAGTAGAAGAGTTTTTAAAACTTCTTGCTGTTGAATTGGGGGTCGAGAGAAATAAACATTTTGACGAGCCAACAGATGCGATGATATACTTGATTGTAGCAGGGCTCGGCTTTGCAGCTATAGAAAATGTCTTGGCTCTCTTCAGTTTTGCTCAAGTATCGGTTGATGTTATTGAGATTATACTTCTCAGATTTTTATCAGCCACATTACTTCATGTTTTAGCCTCTGCTATTGTTGGTTATTATCTTGCCAGAAAACATTTCTTCTTTAAAAAACTTCAAATTTTTAAAGGTCTGGCTATTGCCGCCTTTTTACACGGGTTGTATAATATACTTACACTATCCAGTCAGGGCTTTCACCGACTACTTCCGACGCTCTACGTTATTTTACTGCTCGGAATAATGGCAATATGGGTTAATCTGCTTTTCTATAAACTTAAGAAGGATTTTTATCAAATATAAAATTGATATGGCTAAAAGATCATTATTAAAATTAGTTACCGGCTCTAACGAAGAAGAGCCAATTGAAGAAGAAATAAAAATGGCTTCAAAAGAAAAAGAAAACGACTGGCAAGAAGAAGGTCAGCTTACAATTGATGTATTCCAAACCGGCGAAGAGATGGTTATAAAGTCAACCATAGCCGGTGTCTCCGATAAAGACTTAGACATAACCATAGCTAATGACATGGTTACTATTAAGGGTGAGCGTAAACAAGAAGATGAGGTTGATAACCAGGATTACTACTACCAAGAGCTTTACTGGGGATCTTTCTCCCGATCAGTTATTCTTCCTCAAGAAGTAGACACAGAAAATGCAAAAGCCTCTCTTAAGGATGGTGTCTTAACTATTAAGTTACCTAAAATGGAACGTTCTAGAACTAAGAAATTAAAGATACAGGGAGCTTGATTTGGTTGAAAATTATAAGTTAAAAATCTCCGAAAGGAGATTTTTTAGTTGAGTAAATTGACTAACTGCGTCAAACTAAATACAATAGTATAGTATTGGCATCGTGGCCAAGTGATTAGGCATGGGTCTGTCTCGACCTTCAATTAAAATTATGGGTCGTGGATCCTTGATTTCTGTAAATTTAGGGCCGTGTGGCCGAGTGGTTAGGCATGGGTCTGCAAAACTCAGTACACGGGTTCGATTCCCGTCGCGGCCTCCAAATTTGCAGAAATCGGAACAAAGCCCAGTACACGGGTTCGATTCCCGTCAGCGCTTTTAAGCAACGGTAAACGCTTTTTTGATATTTTCTGTTCGTGTTCCTTGTGATAAAATAATAAACAATGAGGAAAAGAAAATGGACAAAAAATCAATTAGGGGAAGCTGTCCGAGAATCAACAAGTTACCGTCAAGTATTAAGAAAAATCGGCTTAAGACAAGCTGGAGGAAATTATGCTCAGATTAAGAAATATATTAAAGAATATGGTTTTAATAATAATCATTTCAAAGGAAAGGCTTGGAATAAAGGGTTAAAAGGAGTTGGGACTCCACGAATACCTCTAAACAAAATATTAGTAAAAAACAGTAATTATCAAAGTTACAAACTTAAAAAGAGATTGTTTGATAAAAACCTAAAACCAAGATATTGTGAAGAATGTGGCTGGGCAAAAATATCCCCAGACGGACGAATTCCCTTAGAGCTTGATCATATAAACGGAAACTCAAAAGATAATAGACTAGAAAATCTTAAAATACTCTGCCCTAATTGTCATAGTATGAAACCAAGCCACAGAGGTTTGAATAGAAAGAAAAAATAAAAAGCCCAGATGGTGGAATTGGCATACACGCGACACTTAAAATGTCGTGACCGAAAGGTCTTGAGGGTTCGAGTCCCTCTCTGGGCACCAAACAAACACAGCCAACCTCTAAGGTTGGCTGTGTTTACTTTTTGTCTAGTATGTCTAAAATTCTTCGGGCTTTGACTTCGCTATCGTCTATTTTAAATCTTAACTTCGGTACAGGTCTCATTCTCAAACCTTTATTGAGTTGGTGTTGTACCTTGTGTATGTTTTTGTTTATAACTTCCAGCGCTTCTTCTGACTTTTCGTAAGGCAAAACCGTAATCCTAACCGTAGCGTGTTGGTGGTTGGGTGAAGGGTCAACTCCACCCACGGTCACTAAAGTATCTTTGGTAAAATCAACTTCTTTTTTTATTATTTCGCCAATAGTTTGTTTAAGAAGCTCGGCAATTTTTTCATTTCTGTAGGGTCTTTCTTCCATTTCCTCAATGCTTAATACTATTATAATTCCGGATAAATTTTTTCTTCTTTAAAAGCAATTAAAGTATCACCCTCTTTTACTCTGGTCTTACCTTCAAGCAATACTCCTGCCTCGCTACCCTCTCTCACCAAATCCTTCTTATCTTCTCCTATTTGCAAACCAACAACCTTACTAAAGCCAATTGATTCTTCGTCTCTAACAACCTCTATCTTGTCCCCTTTTTCAATTTTACCAGAATTAACCTTACCACCTACTATCATTCTATTAGGTTCGGTCCTAAAGATTGCTAAAACCTTAAGATTACCAATATCTTCTCTCTCTAACTCCGCTTCTAAGAGATGGCTCATCTCCTTTTTTACATCTTCAATAAGCTCATAAATTATCTCGTAATTATTTATACTAATTTTTTTCTGATCAGCATAATTCTTTACATCTTTATTGATACTGGCTCTAAAAGCAAATATTTTCGCGTCTGATGCTTCAGCAAACTTAATGTCGTCCTCACAAACATCACCAACTTCATATTTAACAATTTTTAAGCCAATCCTGTCCGACTTTATCTTCTTCAACATATCGATAAGAGCTTCAAGAGAGCCCTGAAAATCAGCTTTGAGTATTATGGAAAGAAACTTTTCCTGACCATCCGACACTATTTGCAATTTTGCTAACCTTTCTTCTGTTTTCTTTTTTTCTTCAGTAATAAGTTTTTCTGCTTCACCTTCTGTGCTAACAACTTTACAAAAATCACCGGCAACGCTTGTTCCTGAAACTCCAATCACGTTTAGAGGCATCGACGGCACAGCTCCTTTTATCTTTTCTCTTTTGTGGTTTTCTATTATTTTAACCTTGCCGTACGCAGAACCGCAAACCAACACATCGCCTGTTCTTAGAGTACCATCAGTTAAAACAATACTAGTACTAATACCTCTTTTAGGATCGCAGTGGGATTCTAAAACATAACCTTCAGCTTGAGCCACAGCATCGAACTCGAGCTCTTCTAATTCAGCCACAAGATTGATGGTTTCGAGAAGTTCGTCTATACCCTTTTTAGCGGTAGCAGAAGTTTCTATAACCGGCACTTGCCCTCCTCTACCCTCTACCAAAATCTCGTGTTGAGCTAACTCATTCTTAACCCTGTCGGACGACGCTTCTGGTTTATCAATCTTGTTTATAGCAATAATAAAGGGCATCTCCGCCTTTTTGATGTGTTTTATAACCTCTTCTGTCTGGGGTTTAACACCATCATCAGCAGCTACCACTAAAAGAGCGATATCGGCAACCGCGCTTCCTCTTGAACGCATGCTAAAGAAAGCTTCATGGCCAGGGGTATCAATAAAAGTAATCTTTTTGTCGTCGTGCTCGATTTCGTAGGCGCCAATATGCTGGGTAATACCCCCCGCCTCTTCTTCTGTAGTGGGTTTTTCTTTTTCGGATACCTTTAGTTGGCGAATAGCATCCACTAGAGTTGTTTTTCCATGGTCAACATGGCCCATTACAACAATAATTGGCGGTCTTTCTTTTAGAGCTTTTTTAGGATTTAAGGCAGTCATATAAATTACATTAAAAATAGGCATTAGGCCTAAGCTGAGTATAGCGAATTTGCAGTTGAGTAGTCAAAGATTTTAGTTTAGTATATAAATTATGGAAGATGAGGAAATAAAAGAATTATTAGAGAAAAACCTTGAAACCAATGAAGAGGTTTTGAGTATAGTCAAAGGAATGCGACGAGATATATGGTATCGTCGCCTCTTTACGACTATAAAATGGCTTGCTGTTTTAGGTGTTCTTGCCTGGGGTTACACTCAAATTCAACCTCACTTATCTCAACTACTTGAGGTACTAACTAATATTCAAGACCTTTCTGGCAACTTACCGTTTTAGTCTGGAGGCGTGGCTGAGTGGTTTAAAGCGCTGGTCTCGAAAACCGGTTGGGGTTTATACCCCTCGGAGGTTCGAATCCTCCCGCCTCCGCCAATTTTCACTTTTTGCGAAATCGTAAGAGGTTGCCTCGGCGCAAAGCG
>CAZRHU010000021.1:0-8307 GCA_964600085.1 uncultured Candidatus Saccharibacteria bacterium | reverse complement strand
GGTTATCTAATACTTAACAATAGGCGGAGCCGACTTCGTCTTTGTAAAGAGTTAATCTAAAAATAATAAAATGAATCTAAAGTACTTAAACGCTATAAATATAGTTTTTGGGCCTCATAGGGTAAAAGGTCTTTTGAAACGATTTAAATCTCCAGAAAAAGTGTGGGATTCTGGGTACTCTAAATTAGCAAATATCAATATAGAAAAAAATCAATTAGACGTTTTTGTAGAGAGAAGAAAAAATTTAAATATAGAAAAAGCTTGGCAGAGATTAAAAGAACACAAGGTTAATCTCTTATCTTTAGAAAGCGAGGAGTATCCCGCTTTATTAAAAGAAATACCCTCACCTCCAGTGGGGCTATACATCAAAGGAAACAGATCTCTTTTAAATCAACCATCTATAGCTATAGTGGGAACACGAAGAGCTTCTGGTTACGGAAAAATGATTTTACCTAGAATAATAGAGGATCTTTTATCTTCGGGGTTGGTTATAGTTAGCGGTTTAGCCCAAGGAATAGATGCAGAGGCTCATAAATTAACTTTGGAAAAAGAAGGTAAAACCATAGCTGTTATGGGTCGCGGATTAGATGATATATTTCCTAGAATAAATTCTAAATTAGCCGACAATATTCTTCAAAAAGAAGGGCTTTTCGTCTCGGAGTATCCAATGGGAACTCCCCCGCTAAAGCAACACTTTCCTGCTCGCAATCGTATTATTGCCGGATTAAGTTCTGGTGTTTTTGTAGTTGAATCTCAAGAATCAGGAGGCGCTTTAATAACAGCTAGACAAGCGCTAGAATACAATAGAGAAGTTTTTGCTCTCCCCGGACCAATAAATCTCCCAAATAGTCGAGGAACTAATAAATTAATTCAACAGGGGGCTAAATTAGTTTCAGAAAGTAACGATATCTTAGAAGAGTTATCTGCTCCTTTGCATAAAGATAAAATAAAAGATACCCTAGAGAAGTTGACTTTGGAAGAAAAAATGATTATTAATACTATAGAAAGAGAACCTCTTCATATAGACGAAGTAATAAGGAGGTCAAAATTAAATCCATCGCAAGTAAGATCTGTCTTAACTTCTCTAGAGTTGAAGAACGTTATAAAAAATACGGGTGGAGATGTGTGGCAATCGTTAAAACACTAAAATAAGTTTTATATTTATATTTTCACGCTTTAATGTCTTCATATTTTTATGAGTAAATTAGTAATAGTAGAATCGCCAACTAAGGCAAAAACAATCTCTAAATTTTTAGAAAAAGATTTTAAGGTCCTATCTTCTTATGGACACATAAGAGATCTGCCTAAGAGCGAACTAGGGGTTGATGTTGATAACGACTTCCAACCCAAGTATGTTATTCCGACCAAATCACGAAAAAATCTTAATGCTTTAAAAAAGATCTCAAAAGAGGTTGATGAGATAATTTTAGCCACTGATAAAGATAGAGAGGGAGAGGCTATTGCTTGGCATATAACTAAAGCTTTAGACCTTGAAAAAAGCAAGGAGCAGACAACAAGCAAAAAAGAAACAAAACGAATTGTATTTCACGAAATAACCAAGTCGGCTATTGATAAAGCTTTAGAAAGCCCTCAAGAAATTGATATTAATTTAGTCAACGCTCAACAAGCTCGAAGAATTCTAGACCGCTTAGTTGGATACAAGTTATCACCTCTATTATGGAAAAAGGTTATGAGAGGACTTTCAGCTGGTAGAGTTCAATCGGTAGCTCTGCGCTTAATAGTTGAGAGAGAAAAAGAGAGAGAAAAATTTAAACCAAAAATTTATTGGGTTCTAGAAGTTGACTTAAAAAACAAGAAAGGAGAAGTTTTCAGAGCTGAACTTTGGAAAAAAGAAGATAAAAAAATTAAAGATCAAGAATTAGAAGAAAAAGAGGAGGTTGACAAAATTTTATCTGATTTAAAAAACACTGACTGGAAAATAGGAAAGATAGAAAAAAAAGAAAGAAAACGTAATCCCCTACCCCCATTTACCACCTCAACTCTCCAGCAGACAGCTTCGCATCGCTTAGGATTTTCCGCCAAGCAAACTATGGTTATTGCTCAACAGTTATATGAAGGAATAGAATTTGACGGTAATCACGAAGGACTTATAACATATATGAGAACTGATTCGCTTAATATATCTAATCAGTCAAAAAAAGACGCTGAAGATTTTATAAAAAAAGAATACGGAGACAAATATAACCAACCACGCAACTTTAAGACCAAGAAAAAAGGTGCCCAAGAGGCACACGAAGCAATTAGACCAACAAGTCCTATGCGAAAACCAGAAAGCCTGGAAAAACACCTCAACAAAAAACAGTTTAAGCTCTATAAATTAATTTGGCAGAGATTTATTGCTTCTCAAATGACACCAGCCGTCTTCGACCTCACTAAGGTAGAGATAAAAACAAATACTTCTTATACCTTCAAAAGTAATGGTTCAATTCAAAAATTTGATGGCTTCTTAAAAGTTTGGTCTCAAAAGTCAAAAGAGAATACGCTACCAGAACTAAAAGAAAAAGAGGAGGTTTACTTGGAAAAATTAATACCAGAAAGAAAAGAAACACAACCACCCGCTCGCTACTCTGAAGCTACGCTGGTTAAAGAATTAGAAGAAAATGGCATAGGCAGACCATCTACCTATGCTCCGATTATGAGCACCATAACAGAAAGAGGTTATGTTGAAAAAGATGAAAACCGAAAATTTTATCCCACAGAAGTAGGCGGTATTGTAAATAAATTACTAGTTGAAAATTTTCCCAAAATTGTTGATGTTGACTTCACAGCCGATATGGAAAAAGATTTAGACGACGTAGCTGAAGGAGAAAAAGAGTGGAAAAAGGTTGTAAGAGATTTTTACAAGCCGTTTGAAGAAAGATTAGAAAAAAAATTAGAAGAATTAGAAAAAGAAGACTTTATAAAAGACACGCCCACAGAAAAAAAGTGTCCGAAGTGCGGAAAACCCGTAGTCATAAAATTAGGACGCTTTGGTAAGTTTTATGCTTGCTCGGGTTTTCCGGAGTGTAAACACACAGAAGATTTTTTAGAAAAGATAGGCATGAAGTGTCCCGAGTGTGAAGGAGAAATTATAATAAAAAGAACAAAAAGAGGTAAAAAATTCTACGGTTGTTCTCGTTGGCCTAAGTGCGAATTTGCTAGTTGGAAAGACCCTAGAGATAAAGATGGAGAAAAAAATAGAAAAAATAAAAAATAATTATGATAAAGATGGGCAAGAGATAATTCAGAAGGCCTTTAATTTTCGCGATAAAAATGACGAGTTTGCTCGATCTTTAGCGATGGCTAAAACTTTAAGTCAGCTAAATATGGATGCTGACGCAGTGGTCGCTGCGCTACTCTATAAAAATCAAGGTTTAAATCTTAAAGAGATAGAAAAAATCTTTGGCAAAGATATTGTTTTTTTAGTTAATTCTGCATCAAATTTAAAAAGTCTTGACTTTAGTGGTCAAAAAAAAGAACTCTTTGAAAACTTTCGAAGAATGATATTGGCAACAGCAAGAGATATTAGAGTGGTGATGATAAAGCTGGCTGACATTTTGTACGAAATGAAAAATATAAACAACTCTCCTTTAGAAGAAAAGAAAAAAATATCAGAAGAGGTCTTGGAGATATACTCCCCTCTTGCTGCTAGACTCGGTATCGGCTGGTTAAAAGGAGAATTAGAAGACTTAGCATTTCCCCACGTTCACCCTAAAGAGTATAAAGAACTCTTATGCAAAGCAGAAAATTTACTTAGAGATAATAAGGTTTATATAGAAAAACTAAAACCAAAAGTTCGTAGGTTATTAAAAAACGAGGAAATTAAACCAATTTTAGTAGAAGCTAGAACTAAGCACCTCTATAGTCTGTGGTGTAAATTAAAAAGATATGATAATGACATAACAAAGATATACGATTTAGTTGCTCTAAGAATTATTACCGACAACGTATCTGGTTGTTACACGACTTTGGGCATTCTTCATAATCACTGGAAGCCCGTTCCAGAGAGAGTAAAAGATTATATTGCACTACCTAAACCAAATGGTTACCAATCTCTACACACAACTGTTTTTGGAGAAAACGGTAAGATAACTGAATTTCAGATACGCACCCCTAAAATGCATGAAGAAGCTGAGCTTGGAATCGCTTCCCACTGGGCTTATAAAGAAAAAGCAAAGCCATTTAAGAAAAATTTAGCTTGGATTCAACAACTAAGAGAGTGGCAAAAAGCTGCTAGCGCCGACGAGCTTATAGAGAGCTTAAAGATAGATTTTTTTAGAGATAGAATATTCGTCTTTACACCCAAGGGAGATGTTATAGACCTACCCGAAGGAGCGACACCGATTGACTTCGCTTACGCAATCCACTCTGATCTAGGAGACAGGCTGTCTTTAGCTAAAGTCAATGGAAAACCAATACCGGTTTCTAGTTCGTTAAAAAACAACGATATAGTAGAAATTTTAACAATAAAAAATAAAAAGCCTAGCCAAGACTGGTTAAACTTCGTTAAAACTTCACGAGCTAGATCTAAAATAAGAGACACTCTTCGTAAATCTTAAAATTTTCCGATAAAAAACCTGATACCTAATCTAGCGACCCTAGAGGTCGCTAGATTACTCGGTTAGTTTTTTAATTATTCTCTCCAACTCCTCGGGTGAATAAAAGTTTATAGCCAAACGCCCCTTTTCTCTGCTCCCAGAGATAGAAACAGCAGAACCAATAGTTTCTTGAATATTCTTCTTATACTCAACAAGTTCGGGGTCTAGCATCTTTTTAGGGCTGTGCCTTTTCTCCTTTAAAGAAGTGCTCTTTCTTATCATGTCCTCTAAAACCCTGACACTTAGATTTTTTTGAGTAGTTTGTTTAGCTAAATAAATTTGTTTCTCTGGGTTACTTAAGGACAACAAAACTTTAGCATGGCTCTCAGACATACTGCCGTTGCTCACCATTTTTTGAATTTCGTAAGGTAAATTTAATAATCTTAATTTATTAGCAACAACCTCTCTGCTCTTAGAAACCCTTTTAGATATCTGATCTTGGGTAAGAGAAAAATCATCAGCTAGCTTTTGGTAAGCTCTAGCTTCTTCAATAGAATTGAGATCAGACCTCTGAACATTTTCTATAAGAGCAAGTTCTAATTTGTCTCTGTCTTTTGTTTTTCTAACGATAACCGGAACCTGATTAAAGCCAGCCAGTTTAGCAGCGCGCCATCTTCTTTCTCCAGCAACGATATGGTAAACAACACCACGGCCGTGCTCTTTTTTTATTTCTTTCTTACTAACAACAAGGGGCTGTAATATTCCATGCTCTTGTATCGAGTTGGCAAGAGTCTTTAAACCTTCTTCATTAAAGTCTCTTCGGGGTTGGAGAGGGTTTGGCTCTATTTTACCAACCTCGATATAAAAAATATTTTCTCTTTCTCCGCCGGTTTTATTTGAGTCGCTGTTTGTTGGTTTTATCGTCTGATTATTGTCAACCAAAGGACTCCTCCCTAAAGGAGAATTATTTTTTCTTTGGGTGTTAGTTGTTTTCTCTCCACCCCCCTCCCCTTTTTTGTGGGGAATCAAAGACTCTAATCCTTTTCCTAAAGCCATAGATTTTTAAAAATTCAAATATCGAAATTCGATATAATGATTAAGCTTAAAATAATAATTGATAAAATTTTACTTTACTTTCTTTAAAATAGCCTTGTGTCAAGTTTCGGATTTAAGTGGCCTCATCTTCTAGAGCTATTATTTCTTCAGCCAAGTGCCTGTATGCCCTTGCTCCTTTTGAAGAGGGATCATAGTGAAGAATAGTCTTACCATAAGAAGGTGCTTCTGCCAAACTTATAGATCGTGGAATAACTGCATTAAAAACTCTTCCCGGAAAATTACGACGCATTTCTTTAACCACGCTCTTATTAAGACGACTGCGCCTATCATACATAGTTAGAAAAGCACCCATAACCTCAGTATCTCTTCCTAAATTTTCTCGGACTAGATCTATAGTACTTAAAAGATGAGAAAGACCTTCAAGAGCATAATACTCACACTGAACAGGAACCACCACGTAATCAGCGGCCACTAGACCATTAACCGTTAAGAGACCTAAAGAAGGTGGCGAATCTATTAATATATAATCATAGTTAGTTCGAATGCTTCTTAGGGTTTTATATAATTCAAATTCTCTATCCGGTTGATCAACGAGCTCTACAGTGGATCCAGCTAAATTTGGATGAGATGGTAAAATATCAAGACCAAAAACGCCTGTTTTAATAATAGCTTCTTCTGGGACCAACTTCTCACTTAAAACATTATAAAGATTCCACTCTAAATTATTAAAATTAATTCCTAGACCGGAAGTTGCATTAGCTTGAGGATCTAGATCTACTAAAAGAACATACTTGCCGTGTGCGGCTAAAAAAGCTCCAGTATTGAGAACGCTGGTTGACTTCCCCACTCCCCCTTTTTGATTTACAAAAGAAATAATCTTAGCCATTTTTATTGATATAACTCTAACATCTATATTAAACTTTTTCTATGCCAATCAGGTCAATAAATTTATTAGATTCTTTTGACACTCTAACGATATACTTTGTTTTTCTTTTGTTTTTTACTTTATCTGTTTTTTGAATGTGGGCAGTAAACCCCAAAGATCCAATCATTCCTAAAACATCTTGTGATAACTTGGGTATAATAGTGGTAAAATTAACCATCTTATATCCTCTGTCGCTATAAATTGACCCATCTGTTTCAAACAATCCTCTTAGACACGATATTGTATAATCAGGATGAGTTTTTATCCATTCGGGCACAGATACATTTTGTTTATATTTAGGACCTCCTTTTGCCTGCCATCCAAGCCAATTTTCCCACTTATTAGAGTAACAACTTATATCTATATATGTTTTTGCTCGTTTAATAATTGAAACTTTATTATTTGGCAAAGCTTCTTGTATCGCCCCAGATATTTTTCTTATTAAGCCGGGATATTTAGTATCACAAGTAACACGTAGTCTAGTAGCTCTTCCGTTGGGATTAGAAAGATTCCCATCGCCAATAGCAACTCCTACCAGATAAGCTAAATTGTTTTTATTTATGGTAGACACTACTTTAATTTTAGCAAAAATATTGTAATAAAAACAGCTTCTTGTTACCATTTTTATAGGCCTGAGTGCTGGAATTGGTATACAGGATGGTCTCAAAAACCATTGGCTTTATAGCCATGTGGGTTCGACTCCCACCTCAGGCACCTATTGGAATTTTCTTTACATGCTGTCATAATTAACAGTAGATGCTGTCATTTTGGATATTTATATTCGTAGTATCTTTACTCCTTCTTGTGAAGGGGTCTGATTGGTTCCTCGCTGGTGCTGAAAAAATAGGTTTAGCTACGGGGCTGTCGCCATTTATTGTTGGTATAGCAATAGTAGGCGTGGGAACATCGTTACCAGAGTTAGCATCAGCTTTTGCCGCTATTTTAGGAGGTGTCACGGAAATTATTCCAGCTAATGCCATTGGTTCTAATATAGCTAATATTCTTTTAGTGGTTGGAGTTTCAGCTATACTTGGAAGACGCCTGGCTGTAGATAAAGATTTAATTGACTTAGATATTCCCCTTCTTACGGCTTCCACCGTACTTCTTCTAGGAATTCTATGGGATAAACAGGTTATTTTCTATGAAGCGGTAATACTGGTAGTTATGTATATTGTTTATCTTGCATACACCGCCACTCATGGTCGCAAAAAAAGAGGAAAGAAAGATGACTTAATTCGTTCTGTGTTACCGAGTCGAGCTGAAAGGAGAAGATTGATTTTAGCTTCTCGCAGAGTAATTACTGAAAAAATAAAAGTTATTTGGAAAGATCTTTTAATGCTAATAATTGGTGGGGTTGCTTTAGTTCTTGGTGCTAAATATTTAATTGACTCTGTTATAGAACTTTCTAAAATCTTAAACGTAGGAGCTGGAGTCATCTCTATAGTGGCCATTGCTTTCGGAACATCTCTACCAGAGCTTTTCGTTTCTGGAAGAGCAGCTTTAAATAAGAAATATGAAGTTGCTCTTGGAACCGTCTTTGGCTCTAATGTTTTCAACGCTTTAGTGGTAATAGGAATTCCCGGTCTCTTCGCTAACTTGAGAGTAGACGAACAAACTTTTAGCGTTGGCTTACCAGCTCTTGTAATAGCCACCTTTATGTTTATAATTTCAGGAATATCTCGCCGAATTCATATGTGGGAAGGATTTTTCTACGTCTCTGTTTACGTCTTATTTATCGTTAAAATACTTGGCCTCTTTTAAGAAGGTAACCAGTAAAAATAAAAAACG
>CAZRHU010000020.1:0-8417 GCA_964600085.1 uncultured Candidatus Saccharibacteria bacterium | reverse complement strand
GAACGGCGAGTGGTTCCGTATCAGACCCAATGGCACTCGGGTTGAGTAGCCCCGCCTAGCGGACGAGATAGGTCTCCGCTTCAATCTCCTCCACGTTCCTTCAACCTAGAGACCCCCACTCCTATCAAAAGGAGTGGGGGCTTTTGTTTGCAAGAGATTATAAATAAACGGCCCACCCGGGTGAGCCGTTTATTTCCTAGATTTTAAGCCGTTTTATTTACTTTTTACCCAACAACTAATTCCCCCCAGAGGCGGACAGGCGCGCGAATTAGTTAATGGGTTTTGAAAATATAAGATATTTAGCGTATATTTTTAACATGGAACCATTAGCCTCAAAAATCCGCCCTAAAAACTTAAAAGAATTTGTTGGCCAAGAACATCTAACCGGTGAAAATAAGCCGATAAGAATTGCTATTCAAGATAAGCACTTATTTTCTTTTATTTTCTGGGGTCCGCCCGGGGTTGGTAAAACAACACTAGCAAAAATATACGCCGAAAATTTAAATGCCAGATTTTACGAACTGTCCGCAGTTTCAGCCGGTAAGGCGGAGATTAGAGAAATAGTAAACAACATCGGCAATCTTGAGGGTCCGAAAGTTTTGTTTTTAGACGAGATACATCGCTTTAATAAAAGCCAACAGGATTTTCTCTTACCTTTTGTAGAGAGCGGACAAATAACTCTTATCGGCGCCACAACCGAAAATCCTAGCTTTGAAGTAATACCGGCTCTTCTTTCTCGTTGTAGGGTTTTTACTCTCAACGAGCTGTCAAGAGAAGAGATGGAAAAGATTGTAAAGCGAACCAAATTCAAGATAGATAAAAAATCAAGGGACTGGTTGATAAAAATGGCCAATGGAGACGCTCGACAGACCATAACGGTTTTAGAGAACGCAAATCGCCTGTATGGAAAAATAGACTTAGACACTCTAAAGAACACTCTCCAGTCAAAATTTTTAAGATACGACAAAAAAGGAGAAGAGCATTATAGTACTATCAGCGCTTTCATAAAGAGTATGCGAGCAAGCCAGCCAGACGCGGCGCTTTATTACTTAGCCCGTATGGTAGATGCCGGTGAGGACCCAAAATTTATAGCCAGAAGAATGGTTATTTTTGCCAGTGAAGATATAGGATTAGCTCAGCCGACTGCTCTTGTTGTTGCGAACGAAATTTTTAAAGCGGTTGAGACCATCGGCTTGCCAGAGTGCGCTATTAATTTAGCTCACGGTGTAGCTTATCTTTCAAATTGCAAAAAAGATAGGAGTTCATACGATGCATATTTTAAGGCGGTGGATGATGTAAAAAAGAAAGGAAATTTACCTATTCCGTTAAAATTAAGAAATCCAGAGACAAAATTAATGGAAGAAAAGGGCTACGGTGAAGATTATAAAAAGTATGATAAAGAGAGCTATCTGCCAGATGAGTTGAAAGATAAAAAATATTTATGAGAATAGGTTACCCATGTATAAATAATTCAATTGGTTGTACGAGTAATAAAACATTTAGATTAAAATCATACTCGGCCAAGTTGTTGAAAGAAAAGACAAAAGACAATTTAAATTGTCTTTTTAGGATTTTAAGATTTAATAAAGAGAAGAATATACTATTCTTCAGAATTGGATCAGGACTTATTCCTTTTGCTTCACATTCGATATGTAAAACAAATTGGCAAGATTATTTTAGAAAAGATTTTAAAGAAATAGGCGACTATATAAAAGAAAATAACTTCAGGATATCAATGCACCCAGATCAGTTTGTTTTAGTAAACGCCAAAAACCAAAAGATATTCAAAAACAGCGTTAGGGATCTTGTTTATCATACTCAAGTTTTAAACCTAATGGGGCTAAACTATACTCATAAGATTCAGATACACGTCGGCGGTGTTTATGGCGACAAAGAAGAATCTGTGAAGAGATTTGTAAAAAACTTTAAAAAACTTCCAATGCGAGTTCAAAAAAGATTGGCAATTGAAAACGATGATAAAAGTTATAGCTTACAAGATTGTTTAGAGATAAACGAGCAAATAGGTATTCCTATAATTTTTGATACTTTTCATCACCAAATACTCAATAATGGTGAGAGTTTAAAAACTGCCTTTAGGTCTGTAAAAAAGACATGGCAGAAAAAAGATGGAGTGCCAATGATTGATTATAGTAGCCAAGATAAAAATAAGAGGGTAGGAGCTCACTCTAATTCGATAAACTTAAACCACTTTAAAAAAATAATCGGAGAGTTGAACGATGATAATATTGATGTAATGCTAGAGATGAAAGACAAAGAAAAAAGTGCGATAAAATCACTAAGCGTAGTTATATAATCTTTACAACTGCTGTTTTTTGTTATATTTTGAAAATAGTTCTTATTAACCAGTTCGTCGCAAGGGAGGATGTAATGAAAGAGGGAGTGTGCTTGGCCTGTGGTGAAAACCCCGTAAAGAAAGATTCTTTTTCTATTTCTTATAATGGATTTTCTTTTATCATTCGCCCCTGGGCCAATCTTCTTTGTCAGGATTGTACTGAGAGCTATTTTCGTGAAGTTTTTGATAATTATAATTACAGAGCGAATGGTCGTTTCTTGGTTCAGTCGAAGGGAAGAGAAGTTTTTGTACATTGGGACGAATTTTGTATGAGAGAGTGTTGTTCTGATCTTCAAGACCCTGCTATTGAAATTCTTTTGGCTTTGGATATCTTTTCTTACAATAGAGAAGATAATTGGGGCGTCGTTGAGGGTCGTAGAGTTCTTAATCCTGGCGTTACCGGGGCTCTATTCTTCACTCGCCTAAGAGATGTTATTGCTTATGCAGGACAAAGATTCGGTAGAACAAGAAGAAATTGGGAAATATGTCAGTACGGTAAAGTTCTTTCTAAAAAAGAAGCTCTTGGTGAGTAAGTGTTCCTTTAGTTCTAAACCCCCCATCTCCGTCAAACGAGATAGGGGGTTTTTGTTTTTTAGAGTTATACTTGAGCGGTGCTCCAAAGTTTGATTGACACTAATATTTTAATATGTTACAATATAAAGTACAGTACGAGTAATAATTAGTACCAACAATCTTTCTAAAAAGGAGGTTTCGTTATGAGGAATATCTTCCTCAAGATCGTGGTTTTCGGACTGGCTCTGGTTGCTTTCCCCATAGTCGCTGACGCCCAGAGCGTCGGTGATTTTTCCCCCGAGTGGTATAAGTTCGAGTCGGGTCAGGGGCCCATTACCGGTGGCGTCGCTCTGACGACGCGCTGGGCTCGAACCGACGGACGTTTCGTGGAGCTTTCTGCTCAAAGCGAGGCGGGCTGGATCGTCTATGGTCAGTATCTAGAGAAAGGCGACTTCACTCTTTCTCTTGGTGCTACCATCGGGCATCAGCAGGATGCGTTTTGGTGGGGTCCTTACGCGGATCTGTTCTACTAGGCGTCGGATAATGTCAATATGGGTCTTCTCTACTGGCCGGGGGTTTTCCCAAAAGAGGAACCCACTCCTTGGAAAACAGAGAATGACGGGGTTGAAAATCCGGAAAGCATCTACACAGGTCAGTTTGGTGGCGTCTATTTGAACGTCGGTCCGTTGGGTTTTTGTTTTTACGCTCTGGATTTCTTGGACGATCCACCCAACTCTCTGCCGGGAGCCAGTATCACGATTCCTTTCGGTGATCAGCTGAGCATCTCGTTCAGCGGAACCCGAAACATCAATGGGGACAATATGCTCTGGCTTCTTGGGGCTAAGCTTGTTCCTAATGAATAGCACAGCTCTTTTTGAGGGCGACACTGTAATAGTGTCGCCCTCTTTTTATTATTTTTACAAATCTTTAATTTATGAAGGATTCTAGATATAATTAAGCTATCATGAATTCTAAGTTCACTCCGTTAAAAATTAAAGAGTTGCCAAAACCTCCCCACTGGACAAAAGCTATCGGAGTGGGTGTTGTGGTTATGGGTTTAGCTATTGGTACGGGCGAGCTTATTATGTGGCCTCATTTGATAACTAAGCACGGTCTCGGTCTTTTATGGCTGGCTTTGGTAGGAATTATTTTTCAATACTTTATAAATCAAGAAGTGGCTCGCTTATCATTAGCAACTGGTGAAGGGTTTTTCACAACTTCAGCTCGTTGGTTTTCTTGGACAGCTCCTTTCTGGTTGATTTCGGCAGTTTTGCTATATATCTGGCCTGGATGGGCTAGTGCTATCGGAACAACTTTTAGTGAACTTTTTGGCTTTTGGGGCCATCAGACATGGGCTTGGATAACTTTGGCTCTTGTTTTAGTTTTGACTTTTAGTGGTCGAGTAGCTTATAAGATGCTCGAGAGCTCTCTTAAAGTTACGGTGCCAATATTTTTCATCCTTCTTGTGGTGATTAGTTTTTTTAATTTAAATATTCAAATTTTAAGAGAAGCTTTGGCGGGAGTTTTAAGCTTTGGTTTTATACCAGAAGGAGTTGATATAAACGTTCTTCTGGGCGCCGTTGTTTTTGCCGGAGCGGGAGGAATGTTAAATCTCTGTATTTCTCTCTGGTATCGTGATAAGCAAGCAGGAATGGGTAAGTATGCTGGCCGAATAGTTAATCCTATTACCGGTAAAAAAGAGGCAACCGAACCCACCGGCTATGTTTTTGAGCCGAATGAAGAAAATCTAAAAAACTGGCGCGGTTGGATGAAATTTATACGAATTGATCAAGGTTTGATATTTTTACTGCTGGGATTTATTACTCTGTTTCTATTGTCTGTAAATGCCTACGCCGTTTTATCTCCTCTTGGCGTGGTGCCGGAAGGGCTTGATGTGGCGGTAGTCCAGGCGCATATTTTTGGCGATCAGTGGGGGATTTGGGGCTTTAAATTATTTCTTTTAATGGCTGGTCTGATGCTTTTCTCGGTAATGTGGACTGTCATAGACGCTTTAACAAGAATGGTTAGTGATATTATTTACACCAATTCAAAAGTAGGACCGCTTCAAAAATTGTTTAAACCCTTCAAAAGAATTTCTCTTTCTTATCTTTACTATACAATCATAACCATAGTTGTTATCGTCGGCGCTTTTTTAATTCCTCTTCATCAACCGCTAACTTTATTGGTAATATCGGCCGTCTTAGGTGGCTTAACGATGGCTATTTATACTCCCCTTCTTATCTACTTTAACAACACACGCTTACCAAAAGAGATAAGGCCTTCTATTTTCACAAATCTAATGTTGGTGGGAATATCTATTTTCTTTATCTATTTTTCCGTAGAGATAATAAGATTACATCTTTTTTAGGATGAAGTTTTGTGGTTTTTAGGGTATTATAATAAATAACTAATTATAAAAACTATGTTTAATTTAAAAGACAAAGTAGCTCTTGTAACAGGAGCTCGTAGAGGTATGGGTCGAGCAGACGCTGTGGCTTTAGCTAAACAAGGAGCTAAAGTGGTTGTTACCGATATAGATCTGGTAGAGTGTAAAGAGGTGGTTGAAGAGATTGATAAAAATAACGGAGAAGCTATAGCTCTCAAGATGGATGTTACAGATAAAAAAGAGATAGACGAGGTTTTTGACAAGGTGGTTCAGGAGTACGGAAGGGTTGATATTTTGATTAATAATGCCGGTATATATAGTCCAAAACCAGCTTTGGATTTAAGTGAGGAAGAGTGGGATAAAATGATAAGAGTTAATTTAACGGGGCAATTTTTATGCGCTCAGAGAGCTGCTAAAGAAATGACCAAAAATGAATGGGGTAGAATCATAAACATTGCTTCAGTTGCTTCTGGTCAGACGGGCGTAGGTATAGCTGGCGGAGCTCATTATACAGCTTCTAAAGGAGGGGTTTTAGGCATGACAGAGACGTTAGCCATTGAGTTGGCTGAGTACGGTATTACTGTTAACGCTATTGCCCCAGGAGCGATAGACACACCTATGATAAAAGATGCTGGCATAGATGAGAAAGCATTGGAAGGATTATTGACAAAAGTTCCTCTCAAGAGAGTAGGTACTCCAGAGGAGATAGCAGCTATGGTTATTTACTTAGCGTCAGAAGAGTCAAGTTATTCTACAGGAGCTGTCTTTTATGTAGATGGCGGATGGCTGGCTTCATAGAGATAATTGAAATTTATACTTAATACTTTATACATAATACTTGATACTAATTTATGAAGATAGTTTTTTTTGAGGTTGAGGAGTGGGAAAAAGAACATTTAGAAAAAGAAATCGCTGAAGAAAATCTTTCCGGCGATGTCTTTTTTATTGAAGATAAGGTTAGTAAAGAAAATTTATCTGACTATCAAGATGCGGAAATTTTATCTGTTTTTACTGACTCTTTAATAAATAAAGAAGTTTTAGATTTGTTACCTAAATTAAAACTTATAGCTACTCGCTCTACGGGCTATGATCATATTAGTTTAAAAGAATGTGCCAAGCGCAACACTTTGGTGGTTAACGCCCCTAATTACGGAGAAAATACGGTTGCTGAACATACCTTTGCTCTACTCTTGACTCTTTCTAGAAAGATATATCAATCATACGATAGGATTCGTGAAACCGGCAGTTTTAGCTTGAAGGGGTTGCAAGGATTTGATTTAAAGGGGAAGACCCTGGGGGTTGTCGGTGTCGGTAGTATCGGCCGTAATGTAGTAAAAATAGCTAAGGGCTTTGGCATGAACGTTGTTGCTTTTGATGTGAAACCAGACCATGAATTTTCTAAAAAATTAGATTTTAAGTATAAGTCGTTAGACGAAGTGTTATCACAGAGCGATATAGTTACCCTCCACATTCCCTATACGGAATCAACCCATCATTTATTAAATTATGAAAATATAAAAAAAATGAAGAAAGACTCCTATCTCTTAAACACAAGCCGAGGAGCAGTGGTAGAGACAGAGGCGTTGGTCAGAGCTTTAAAGGAGGGTTATATTGCCGGTGCCGGTTTAGACGTTTTAGAAGAAGAGGGCGTAATTAAAGATGAATTAAATTTTATTACCTCGGGGCATCCAAAAGAGTCAGATCTGAGAGCTTTAATGTCTAATCATATCTTGATAGATATGCCTAATGTTATTGTTACGCCACACAACGCTTTTAACGCTAAAGAAGCAATGAAGAGGATACTGGATACGACAGTAAAAAATATAGATAAATTTATTAAAGGAAAAAGTCAAAATATAATCAATGAGTAAATGGATTAAAAACTTTGATGAGTTAGCTGTTAGCGAGGGACGCCAGAAAGCGCTCCAGATTATTGAGGCTGGATTAAGCGCTTCTGATACAGAAAAAATAATAAAAAATAAAGTGTCTTTGAGTGACCACACTCTTACTGTAAAAGATGAAAAAATTCCTCTTGATAGCTTTAAAAGATTAAGGGTTATTGGTTTTGGCAAGGCCTCTTCTAAGGCGGCTTTAGCTTTAGAAGAGGTTTTAGGATCTTTAATAAATGACGGTCTGGTTATAGATATAAAAAAAGAAAACTCAGAAATAGTGGAAACTTTTGAAGGCACTCATCCAAAACCTTCTAGGACTAACGTTGAAATAAGTAAAAATATAGCTAAATTAGCGAGCGAAGTTAACGAGGATGATCTGGTCTTCGTTATTGTTTCTGGCGGAGGTTCAGCTCTACTCTGTTGGCCTGAAAGAGAGCATGAGCAGGGAGAGAAGCTCTATGAAGATTTTTTAAAGACCGGAGGAAGTATAAGAGAACTAAACACAATAAGAAAGCACATCTCTTTGCTGAAGGGTGGAGGATTAGCCAAGCTTCTTTATCCAGCTACGGTAGTAGGTTTAATTTTTTGCGATGTTCCCGGTAATTTTTATGAAGATGTTGCCTCTGGCCCCACTTATAAAGACGAGAGCACTATTAAAAATGCTGAAAAAATTATAAAAAAATACAATTTAGACGAGTATGACTTAATGGAGACCCCTAAAGAAGATAAGTTTTTTGAGAAGGTAACGAATATTCCTATGGTCTCTAACAAAACATCTTTAAGTGCTATGAGAAAAAAAGCTCAAGAGATGGGGTTGAGAGTGAAGATATATTCTGATTCATTATACGGTTCTGCTGAAGACGTTGCGGAGAGTATTTTTAAAGAAGAGGGGGGTGTTGTTTTGGCGGGGGGCGAGGTGGCGGTGGAAGTTAAAAAGAACCTAAAGGGCTCTGGCGGAAGAAATACTCATCTTGCTCTGAGTGCTTTAAAAGAGATAAGAGAAGACCAGATTTTTATTTCTCTTGCCTCAGATGGTATTGATAATAGTGAAGTCGCCGGCGCTATCGTTGATCGCAAGACAAAGATAAAAGCCCAGAAGTTAAATATTGTTCCTCAAGATTATTTAGATAATTACGATGCTTATAATTTTTTAAAGCAAACAGACGATCTTATTATTACCGGCCCAACCGGAATAAATGTAGCCGATTTAATGTTATTATTAAGAGGAGATGAAAATTAAAGATATAAAAGCAGAGGAAATAAAGGATTCACG
>CAZRHU010000019.1:0-8460 GCA_964600085.1 uncultured Candidatus Saccharibacteria bacterium | reverse complement strand
ATAGGTTCCAGTCATCCAGTCATCCAGTCATCCGACCGGACAGGTCCGACCGGACAGGTCCGACCATCGGCTCAAGAAAGTAAAAAATATAATCTATATGAAAAAAGAGACAATTCAAAAAGTAGTAGGTTTCTTATTAGCGATCATAATTCTAGTCGTGGCTTTTTGGGTCTCTAGAATTATCAATTTTTCTATAGATCGTGATGTTGTTATGACGGCCTTTGATTTAGCTATAAATGATTTAGTTTCAGAAGACCCTATAGAGGATAGTCGCTGGCGAGTTCAGGAATTTAGGTTTGTTGACGACAAAGGGTTTTATGTTGAGTATGGGGACGGAGCTTCTGCTAAAGCTTTTGTTGTAGAAGCAAAACCAACTTTTCCGGTTGGTATTGACTATGACTTTATAGGGGAGTTAAAAACTTCTTCTAAAGGTTTTATTGTTGCTAGCGGAACAGATCCTTTTGTGGGCGAGCCGTTTGATATATATCGTAAAAACTATAATATAAACGAGTGGGAAAAAGTTAATCGTTAAATAATTTTAAGATGTCACAAGATAATTTAATAAAGTTAAAGTGTAGCGAGTGTAATCGTATAAATTACTTTTCCAGAAAAAATAAAAAACAAGTTGAAAGAAAGATTGAGTTGAAGAAGTACTGTAAGTGGTGTAAAAAAAGTTTGTTACACAAAGAAGTTAAAAAATAAACTCTAGACGAAAACACCCGTTAAGGTGTTTTTGTTTAAGCAGGGGCGGAGGGACTCGAACCCCCAGTCCTGGTTTTGGAGACCAGTGGTTTACCGGTTAACCGACGCCCCCAATCTGATTGTTGTTTTAGTATAGGTCGAATAGTGTTTTTTCGCAAACTTTATATTATTGAAATGAAAAGAAAATTTAAAAATATTTTTCTAGCGGGGGCACTGCTTTTGGCTTTATTTGCAGTCCTGTTTTCTTTTATAGTTTTTACTCCCTATGGTTCTGGTGAGAGTGTAACTTTTAAAGTTACAGAAGGAGAGTCATTAGAAGTTATTAGCGATCGTTTAGCGGAGGAGGGTTTTATAAAAAGTCGTTTTAGTTTCTGGATTTTTTCAGTCATCACGGGCAGAGCTAGAAGTTTGAAAGCGGGTGAGTATGAGTTTTTTAAACCGGTATCTATTTATAAAATTTCTAGTGTTTTGAATAATGGAGGAGGGATAGACGAGGTGGAGGTAGTATTGCCGGAAGGATTCACGTTAAAACAAATAGAAGAGAGAATGTTAAAAGAAGAGTTGGCGGGCGCTAAAGGCGTCTCAACGACAAAAGTGTTCAACTGGAAAGACGATTTTTCTTTTTTAAAGAGTGCGCCCGATCATAATACTTTAGAGGGATTTTTATTCCCAGACACCTACCGTTTTAAAAAACACGATACGACAGAAATTGTTTTAAGAAAACTTCTAAACAATTTTAATAATAAGGTAAAAGATTTAAAGGTAACTAACGATGATTTTTATAAAGTTGTCATCCTAGCTTCTATTTTAGAAAAAGAAGTTCCTCACAGAGATATGAAAATTGTTTCAGGCATACTGCAAAAACGTCTTAATGTTAATATGGCTCTACAGGTTGACGCTTCTCTTGTTTATGCCTTAGAGAGACCAATTAAAAGAAGTGATATAGAAAAATTAAACTCTGCTTACAATACTTACAAATATACCGGATTGCCACCGACCCCCATTTCTAATCCCGGACTAAAGGCCATTGAGGCGGCTTTAGAGCCCATAGGAAGCGATTACTGGTACTATCTATCTCGTCAAGATACAGGAGAGACGATATTCTCTAAAACCTTAGAAGAGCATAATAAAGCCAGGGTAAAGTATCTAAAGTAAAAGAGAAGTTCTAATCTAAATTTACAGTTTAGTTTCTATGGTTTAGAATTTGACAACAAGAAGGATTCTGCTATACTAAACATTACTCCCAAAGACCGTTGGCTGTTATAGAGAGCATAAGACCAGCGCAGGTTACATGTACGGTTTTTGGTTAAACCGTATTTATTTTTTTTAAAAAATTATGATAAGTAGGGAAAAAAAAGAAAAAACAATAGAAGATCTTGTAGAGATATTAAAAACCAATAATAGTATTATCTTTACTGATTTCTCTGGCTTATCTGCGCCGGAGATTAATGAACTCAAGAAAGATTTGAGAGAAAAGGGGATTATCTATAAGGTTACAAAAAAATCTCTCTGGCCTTTTGTTTTTAAAAAGATTGAGAGCGAGGATGTTTCAGCTATAAGCGAATATAAAGGATCAGTGGGGATTGCTTATAATAATGATGAGGGAGTTTTGGGTGCTAAAGCCGTAGATGATTTTAAAAGCAGGTATAAAGAGTTTGGTGTTTTAGGAGGATTTCTAGGAAGAGTTTTTGTGGGGCCGGAGAAGATATTAGAGTTAGCTAAATTACCGGGCCGAGAAGAATTATTGAGTAAGTTTGTTTATGTTATAAACTCTCCACGCCAAAATTTAGTTGGGGCGTTGGGGGCTAATATTAATAATTTAGTATCAGTAATTAATCAAATAAGAGAAAATAAATAACATGGCAGAAAAAAAAGAAGAAAACCAGCCAAAGGCTGACCAGCCCGAAGCTGAAAAGAAAGAGGTTCCTAAAGAGTTCAAGGATTTAGTGGAAAAAATAGAAAAAATGAGTGTCTTAGAACTTTCAGAATTAGTGAAAGTTTTAGAAGATAAGTTTGGTGTTTCCGCCTCTCAGCCAATGATGGTAGCAGGTGGCGCTCCGGTTGCTACGGGCGGTGATTCTGACGAAGAAGAGAAGTCCAGTTTTAATATTGAATTAAAGTCTACTGGCGACCAAAAAATAAACGTTATTAAGGCTATCAGAGAAGTAACAGAGCTTTCTCTAAAAGATGCCAAAGATCTTGTTGATGGCGCTCCTCAAGTAGTAAAAGAAAGTGTTCCTAAAGAACAAGCTGAAGAGATGAAGAAAAAACTTGAAGAAGCTGGTGCAACAGTAGAATTAAAGTAAATTTACTTTAATTCTAAAAAACGGCCCTCAGGGCCGTTTTTTAGAGCTTAAAAGAGAAAATTTTACAATTTTACGTAAAAAACCTCATTTTCTTTTAAGAAGAATAAAGTTTCTTCTTTTCCAATCTTTATCTGATCTATCTCTTTAAATTTATCGTTTTGAATTCTTTTAATTACATCTCCAAACTTGTTTCTTATAGTAACAACGCCTTCTTTAGGATTTAATAAGTAGAGATTATTCGAATTAGGATTGGTTGTTATATAAGAAGAGTTTTTATCTGTTTCTATACTTATATTTCTTTCTCCGCTTAATAATTTATTTATTTTTCCTTCTTCTAGAACATAAATAAAAGTATCTATGGCGAAACTTCTTGCTTTACTAAAATTTCTATCACTCCAAAGATCAAACTCTTTATAATCCCTATCTTTTTCTAAGTATAGGATTTTATCTTCAGCTAAGGCGTATATGGTTTCATTATAAAAATCAATCTCCATCACATCTTTTAATTGTTCATCTAGAATTAAAAATTCCAGATCCGATCCTCCTGACTGACCATTTATTCTATAATCTAAGATGGATCCATTCTTATTTAATATAAAAATCGAATCTCTTTTTAAATTAATAGCCATGCTTTTTATGTGGACTTTTTCTTTAGGAAGGGTGGTGAAGCCCCCTGTTTTTGACTCAAGGTTAAAGATGTAAATCTGATTTTCTTTAAATAAATAAAAGTTTTTCTCTCCCAAAGAAAATTTTTCAGGACTAAAACCTAGAGAATTATTAGCAAGAGAAAAAAGAGTTTTTACTTCTATCTCTTGGTATCTCTTTACAATGGGTTCTGCGTCATTTAATTTTTCTTCTAATTCTTTTACTTCTTCTTTTAAGACGCCAAGAGATTTAAGCGCTTCAATATTCTCTTCCCACCTTTTAAAACTTTCCTCAGCTTCCTGGTAGTTTTCAAGCTCGGTTAACGAAAGGGCGTTGTTTTGTAAAATTTCTATTTCTTTTATTATTTCTTCAGCCTGTCTCTTCTTCAACCCCAGTTCTTTTTTTGTTGCTATAGCCGATATTGTTATAGCTCCAACAGATAGAATTACTAATAAAACGAGAATAGCTCTAAACACTTCTTCAATTTTTGAAGCGTCGGGAGTCAACTTCTTTCCTTTTTTCTTTTTCCAAATTCTCCTTTTTTTCTTGGCTTTAAGAATTCCTTTTTTACGAGAGATTGTTATCAGACCTAAATTACTAAAATCTTTTTTATTTTTATTTATAAAACCTTCCAGGATTTTGTTTTGGAATAACTTTATTATATTACTTTGACCAACTTTATATATTTGAGGAGTGGTGATTATTACGGTGTCGTCTTCTTTAAAGCTTCCTTCTACAACGTTGATAAAACCTCTACTCTCGTTACCCCGATTTTTATAGGTCTGGGGGACTAAAATCTTATTAAGCTTTCCTTCCCGTAACAACATTATAACTCCTTCACCGATTTGAGCAGTAAAAAAATCTCTTCCGGTTAGAGCTATAACCGTCATATTTATCTTAAAAGAATCTTTAGCAAAGTTATCTTTATTATTTTCTAAAAACCCATTAATTCTCTTTAGAGAGCTTTTAAAAGAAGATAGTGATTCACGGTCGGGATTTCTATAGTATTCGTTTTTTATTATTTCAGACATTTGAACCAGAAGAGCGGCATTATCCTTCTTCTTTAGAGAGGAATATACTTGTCCAACAATATAAAGGTTGCCCAAACTTTCCTCAAGTTTATCACTCGCCTCATAAATAAAAGTCTCCACAAAAGACGAACTTTTAGGATCTTCATCTATTACTACTAATTCACCGGTCTTAAATCTCATATCATTAAAGATACAACAGAAAAGATAAAAATTCTAATAATATAAACACTTTTTTAAGAGGTTGACCTTGTTCAAGGGGGTGCTATTATATTGACATGGTAGATAAGAAGATATCAGAGCTGTTTGGCTCGGCTTCAAATGTAAAGATATTAAAGCTATTTCTCAATAATCCAGAGAAGAGTTTTACGGTATCCGAGGTTGCTTCTAAAACAAAGGTTGAAAAAAGAAGGTGTCGTAACCAAATAAATAAATTAGAAAAAATAGGGTTAGTTCAAAGCGGTACAAGAAATGGCAAAAAAAAGAAAAAAGAAAACTAAAAATAACTCTTCTAAAACAAAAAAGAAAGTTGTGAAAAAGAAGGTTACTCAGAAGAAAAAAGGCAAGAAGAAATCTCTGGTCTCTAAGACGAAGAATAAAACGAGAAAGGCAAAGAGTGGGGGAGTTAAAGAATTTAAAGTAAACGAAGACTTTACCTTTTTTAGAGAGCTTAAATCTTTAATAAATAAAGCGGCTCCGGATTCTCTGCCTAAGTTTGAGAGAAAGATAAAAAGAGTGGGGCAAATAAAATTGTTAGTGACAACAGGCGTTTTTATAAATTACTCAGAAGCCCGAGTAGATCTCTTGGTGGTAGGAGAAAAAATTAATTTAAATCGTTTTACTAAATTAATAAAGGATGTAGAGTCAGAGCTCGGCCAAGAGATAAGGTATATCATTCTAAGTAATCAAGAGTTTGTTTATCGTTACGATATGTTTGATAGATTTTTAAGAGATGTCTTAGAATCTCCTCACCAGAAAATAATCAACCGCCTCAAAATATAAACACAACCAAAAAACCGCCCGGGGGCGGTTTTTTGGTTGGAGGGTGTCCCATCTATAATGATGGGATTTGTTCTGACCGTTGTAGCTCTGGTTAGAGAGACAAGAGTCAGAACGGGTCGTTAATAAACGTCAATTTTCAATTTACGAGTCTTCTCTCTGGAAGATTCCATCTCTCTTAGAAAAGCTTCAATTTGATCAACTCTGTAGTAGCGGTAGTTATTTGCGGGGTTACGGTAGGGTTTTAAAATATCTTTCTTGTCCCAGTTTCTTAAGGTTCCGGTAGTTACTCCTAGAACGGAAGCTGCTTGTTTTATACTTAGATATCTGCGTTTCATTAGTATGTTTAATAATGTTTAACAATAGGTATTTGAAAGGTTTGGAGGTTTTTGCGTAACGTTTGTTACTTATTTCAATCTTATATTCTTATTAATATTCAGTCAAGGATCTTTATCCACAACGTTTAATAAGGTTTGTAATATCTAATTTGTAAAGTTTGTTATTAACTACTAGCTTCTTAATATTGTAATACTAATATAATAATACGCGCTAATATTATTAATAAATACTATTTTTTATTCTTTATCATTTTATATTATTAATAAAATTAATAAATTAATATCATGATTTGTTTTCCACACTTGACGACTATAAAAAAGCCCACAAAAAGGTGTTATAATAGAGTTATCCGATATGTTATCGGATAGTATTTGGAAGGTGAAAAATGGAGGGAAAAAGTTACTCAAAAAATAAATATATTTTAATAAGCGAAATAGCCGACAAGACTCCGTACTCGGCTGCTTACTTGTCACTACTCGCTCGTAAGGGGAAACTTGACGCCAAGAAAATCGGTCGCAACTGGCACGTCAATCCTCAAAGTATTCAGGAATATCTTCAACAGCAAGGTGTTCCTGTTTTTATTCCAAAAACAAAAGCGACGAAAGGAAGAATAAGAAAACCGATCTCTGATCCAAATATTGTTCTAACTTCGTTAGAGCAGAATAGTGAATCAGAAGAAACCGCCTCTCCAACGGAAAAAACATCGGAGGTTATCTCTTCTTCTCCAACCCCCGGGGTTTCTCCGGCGGAAGAGAAAAAGAAGGTTAAGAATAAAGAAGGGCCGGCGGACCTCTCTAAAGTTTTAGAGGAACCAAAACCAGTATCAAGTATTAAGCATCAAGTATCAAGCAAAGATAAGGGTGGAGATGAGATTTCAACATCGAAAGCTTCTTTAGAAGAAAAGAGGGATAGGATTCTTAAAGCTCGTTCTTTTACCTCGGATGTTGGTGAGGGTAAGAGTAAAGAAATAAAAATACCTAAAAAAGAATTTGAGAAAGAGATACCGGTTGATGAAGAAAAAGTTAAAAAAGATTTAGAAAATCAGGGTAAGAAGTCTTGGTTTAAAAAAATAAAAGAGCTCCCCGAAAATGAAAAGCTTCAAAGAGTAAGGGCAGATTTTTTTGATACTCCAGGAGATCAAGAGGAAAAAATAAGAGAGAAAAAACTTTCGTCTCAGGATAGCGGTGATCAGCTGGTGAATGTGATGGATAGGTTTGTTTCTGTTTTAGAGGATAGATTTAAGACGAGAGGGGCTGTCTCTAGCCTTAATCAGGTTTCAAAAACTTCTGTTCAGAGCCCCACTAGAATAATGATGGTTATGATAGCGGCGGTGGTTTTGATTTTTCTAGTAGTGGGAGGATTTAGCTTTGGAAATGTTGATAGGGTTGCTTGGCAGGTTAAAGAAGCGTTAGATAACGCGGAGACAATACAGGGTTACACCCCCGGTACTCACGCTAACGAAGTGCTTTTACTAGACGAAGAGGGAAAGGTATCTATCTACGGTCACATAGAAACCAAGGGTCAGCTTCGTTCTTATATTGACCAAGGAATTGCCCCAATGGTTATTAATTCTACTACCACAGTTGAGAATTTATCGGCCGATTTTGTAGACGGCGTATCAGCAGAAGAGTTTACTCTGGCTTTTGTAACCAAGAACGGCAATATTACCTACGACAAGGTTTACCTGCGGGGAGGAACAGAGACGACCCAACTTTTAGCGACGGGAGCTACGAGGTTATTAGATACTCTTCTAGTAGAGGGAGAGCTATCGACTCTTTCTTCGGTTACTGTGGGAGAAGACTTAACTGTTTACGGAAAAAGCACTTTGACCGGTGGGGCTACTATTTACGGTCGAGCTCTAATTCACGGTGATGTTGAAGCTACGGATTCGGTTATTGCCGACAATGGGTATATCAAGAGCGGTGGTCTTGTTGTTGATGGTCATACTCGACTAAATACGCTTGGTGTTTCCGGCTTGGCCGGTCTTAATAAGTTTTCTGCTACCGAGGCGACCATACAAGAGCTTTCTGTCTCAAGCGACGCAACCTTCCAAGACAATGTTACTTTTGAAGAGACGGTAATAATGGAGCGCAATCTCTTGGTTGAGGGCAATGCCACTATTGGTGGGGAAGTTGCCACTAATACCGTAACTTTTGATAGCCGTATAGCTTCCTCTATCGTTCCCAAATACGATAATACATACGATTTAGGAGACGTGGATGAGTGGTTGCGGTGGAGGAGCGGTTACTTCGGCACTTCTGTTGGTATTGGTGGAAAGGCCACCTCTACTGCTTCAAATCTTTTAGTATCAGAGACCTACCTCTTAGATACCGGCGACAAGCTTTCCATAAACACAACCAACAACCAAGACGTTGTCTTTGGCTACGGCAACGTTGGGATTGGGACGACTACACCAGCGGCCGCTCTTCAGGTTGCGACCA
>CAZRHU010000018.1:7597-9586 GCA_964600085.1 uncultured Candidatus Saccharibacteria bacterium | reverse complement strand
GTATTATAGGGCTTTTCTGATAATTTTTCCAGTGGCCATTTTGAGGCACGTGGGTTTTGGCTATATATTGTAAAGTATCAGATAACCGGGTAGATATAGTACCTTATTTTAAAGTTGACTTTTTACCGATAAGATGTATGATGACTCACTAACCCAAGCTAAAATTTATCGTACAATGCACCTTTAAAAAGGAGACGGGAGTGATGAGATTGATGAGATATAGAGCGGCTATTAATTCTGCCAGGGAATACTTATTGTCACGCATTGAGAATGGTCTTTGTCTTGAGTTTAGCCAACTTCATCACGGACCAAGTGTGGCATGGACGACCGCTTGCATAGGCTCGACTCTAGCAGAATTTCGAATAATTTCTAGGGAAATGCTTGAGGTACTTTTATCTCTACAATGGGATAATGGCGGATGGTCTTATAATCAGGATTCTCTACCTGATGCAGACACTACGTTAAGAGTAATGCAGTTTTTGAGCAAGGTAGGATTTCACGATCGAGT
Organism: uncultured Candidatus Saccharibacteria bacterium; assembly: GCA_964600085.1. Classification (GTDB taxonomy): domain Bacteria; phylum Patescibacteriota; class Minisyncoccia; order JACQLN01; family CAZPCT01; genus CAZRHU01. The sequence continues at coordinate 9,078 of CAZRHU010000018.1, read as the reverse complement.
AATCGTGAGCAAAGCCGAAAAATTTGTAACTTCTCATCAGCAGGCTGATGGTGGAATTGCAACTTATTTGCCCAAAGCAGTTACCCTAATGGGATACCCGGTAAATGGGTGGGTAATGTCACATCCATGCGTGACAGCGCTGGCTACTCGTATTCTTCGAACTGAACATGCTAAGAATAGGGCCAGACATTATATTATGGATCGTTTGGCAAAGGGTGATGCGCGAGCTTACTGGTGGCAAACACCGTGGTATGTTCGTTACGAGTCTGGTATCATCAACGGCGAAAGTATCGGTAGCGATCCGGTTGAGCTTGCACTCGCACTTCTTTTATATGCACGGCTTGGCAAGTTTAATGCTGAATTAACGACCAGATTAATTAGGCTACAGCTTGATGATGGTAGTTTTCCAGTCAGTCATCAATTCAGGATTCCTCGTCCGGATCAGCAGCTTAACGATATCACTGGAGAGGTTGAAATAGTTGAGGATCGGACGAAGATTTTTTCGACCGCGGCTGCAGTTGTGGCAATTTCTCGTCAAGAGGCACTTCATAATTAGAGGTGCCTCATTTTTTTACAAAAACGCCGAAATTGAAAATTGGCGGGCCACTCGGGCCTGCCCGCTCGCCGAGCTTGCGAGGCAGGCGGGTTGGCTCCGATACTAAATTCTCTTAACGGAGGCGAAGGGATTTTCGCCTCGTCGCCTTAGGCGACTCGTTGTCCTGGCCGCCAAACAATGCTCCTTTAGTCGCACAGTTTGTCACTCCCCTGAAACAAGTTCAGGGTCGTTCGCGGCCGTTCGAATCCCAGTTCCTATAACTACCCTTAACTATTAAAAATGTTAATTATAAACTTTTACACCTTAGTGGCGGAGGCGAGAGGATTCGAACCTCTGAAACCCGTGAAGGTTTACGTCCTTTCCAGGGACGCCCGTTCAACCGCTCCGGCACGCCTCCGCTCCGCTTCGGCAAACCAAAACAGAAATTTTTTCATTACATTTTTTATATTCAAACGAGTGAGTGAAATGGAAAATGAAGCGAAGCGTAATTTTACATTTCCGAACGAGTGCAGAATATATGCTCGCTTCATATTTTTTTCTGCCCCCCCCCATTTTTTTGCCCCAGGGCACTCTCTCTTGCTTCGCAATTCACCTTGTCTTTTAATAGGAGATGAAAAATTTTCTGTTTTGGTTCCCTCTTAATCAGAGGAAAGCGGAAACGCTCTATTCTTAATCGCAAATGGGCAAAAATTCCTTCCCCCCCCAACCCCTTCCTTTTTGCCCTTTTGCTTTTCGGGCTTCGCCCTATTTTTTTCGGCAAGGTTTGAGGCTATGCCAGTTAAAAACTGGCGCGCCACTATTTACCTTTATTCTCTTTTCTTTTCATCCTTCTATATACCCACCAAATTATTAGCAATAGTAAAAAAATCAACAGAAACCAACCTTTTGAATTTGATTGATTTTTATCATCGCCGTTATTATTCTC
>CAZRHU010000018.1:0-7497 GCA_964600085.1 uncultured Candidatus Saccharibacteria bacterium | reverse complement strand
GGTAATTCCTGGCTGGTTGTCATCATTAACAGGCAAGCTAGGTGCCAGATTTTCATTTGATTGATTTTTATCATCGCCGTTATTATTCTCGGTAATTCCTGGCTGGTTGTCATCATTAACAGGCAAGCTAGGTGCCAGATTTTCAGCTGGTTTTTCTTTTATTTGTTCATCGTCAATAATTTCTTCCTCAATGTCGCCAAAAATTGCGAATTTAGTTAAATGATCAACTTGAAACACAGCTTTATTATCCGCAAAAACTGCGTCTGGAATCAAAACCCATTGATTATTTGTCTCATTGAGCCAATAAACACCGAGGTTACGAGCACTTTGAAGATTTATTGGGACTGGTAAGGTGATAGTAATTGGCTGGCTAAAAGAATGAAAAAAAATTCCGTCCTGATCTTTGGCTATCACATCATAAAAAGTAGAGTTTATAAGTTCAAGCTCTGGAAAAACCAAATGTTCATTTTCTCCAGACAATAGATCCTCGGCAATATAGATTGTTATCTTTTTTGAAGCGCTTCCAGACGGAATATAAACTATTACTTGCCCCTTATCCGTGTCTTTGGTATATCTACCAGACTGATCAGGATCAATAGTTAAATCACTGTTGTGTGTTTCAACATGCTTTGGTTTTTCTGGCTCTGGTTCCGGTTCTGGGCTTGGATCAGAATCATCTCCACCAGAAACCACACAGACTCCACCAGAAACCACATAACCACTATTACAGGTCGCCGGACCACAAGTCGGGTACGCATTATAAGTAGAAGCATTTGCAACTATTGGGCAAGTTGGTCGCCAATCAGTCCGCACATCGCAATATGTCGGACAATCAAAAGTAAGAGTACCAACAAGAGTGCCGGTAGCAGTACCGGAAAATCGGCCGGTGGAAGTATCTATAGAAACATTATCAAAATTTATCCAGCCCAATTGTTCCCCCCAGGCAGACCCTGAAAGATTACCAGCAACATTTAAAACTCCCCCTTGCGCAGGATTAAACTTTATCCAGCCGTGAGTCTTTGACCATGCATAACCAGAAAGTGTACTATCACTAACTATTACATTTTCAAAATTAATATAGCCGACATTGTTACTCCAAGCATATTTATACGAACTCAAAATAGTTCCAGCAGACACCGAAAAGGCAAAAGAAAAAAGAGCTACCATTAATACAAAAAAATATAATAAGTAAACTCTTTTATACATAATTTTATTTTTGACCAGAAATTATTAAAATATCAGCATTGGGAATAACTTCACCTTCTGGCATAGAGACTACTTCTCCACCGAGAGCAGAGGCAATTTCATGTGCTTCATCTGAAAATTTACCAGACAAATCAATAATTAGATTTTCTTGATAATTTTTTTTACTGGCATTGGTTAAATCGGCAGTTTGTGAATTAGGATATCTATCCTTAATCAACTTTTCCGCTTGAGAAGACAGTCCTACCGTTTCAGTTCCATTATAATAAGCAATTTGTGGATTAGTTGAAACTTGAGAAACAGACTCCGTGTCGCCAATACCACTCTGCTCTTGCTGATCGATCATTAGTGGTGCAACATTGATTATCTTATTAGCTGACGGACGATAAAGAATTGCTTGCATAGTCTTAGTATAAGCCAAAAGCTTGTCGCCATTTTGCGCTTTGGCAAAAAATGGTTGATCTTGCAATTTTTCTACGTCCAAGACTGTAGCTACAGTTGGAGTTTCATCTGCCGGAAGTTCCATTAATTTACCCAAACTATTAACCAAATTTTCAGTTTCTTTTTGCACTTCCAGATTCGGATTGGATCTAAGCGCGCTGTATTGTTTGAAATAATAGACGGATGTAACTATCCCGCCAATCGCCAATAAAACCACTAAGATAAATAATATTTTTTTCATTTTTCCTCCTTTGGAAAAATTATCTTCTCCTGTTTTTACTGTTTTTTTAAACATATTTTTTAGTTAATAAATTATAAAATTTTAACTACTCTGGCGATGGCTTCGGTTCAGGTTCTGGAATTGGAGTCGTAACTTCTGATGATTGTTCAATATTTTCTTAATCATCGATCACTTCAATTTCCTCTTTCAATCCATCACTAAACAATCTTACACCATTTTTGCTTCCAAAGGAATGCCAACTGAAAGTAATGTCTTTACTTGTTTGAGCTGGGTCAATTACAATCTTGAAACCATCAACCGTCACATCGCTTACATAATAATCAGAAAGAGTTCCAGCGGTCATTTTACTAATAGTTACAACCGGCTGATAATTGTATTTATTTTCAAATACAATTTCCACCTCTGTCGCTCCCGTTCTGATCACTGCCTCACCGACAGTATCCTTGCCAAGATCAACCTCGCCGGCGATTGAGAGACCGCCAGACAAAACAAGATCATCCAACGTGTCTAGCCCGACCAATGAACCGGCTTGCAAAGCTTCAATCTGCTCTTGTTGTTCCAAAATAGCTTTAACTAATACTGGAGCAAAACCGCCGTAATTTACACCCATATTTCCATCTTCTCCACTGACTAATTCTGGGATAACAAGTTTTAATTCTTGAGCGATAAATCCAATCCCTGCCTCACCGGAATGCTTCATAACATAAGAAACTGGGTGTAAATCACGAAGAGTTGATAAGCCATATTCAGATAAATCAGCAATATTATCTTTTAATGCCCTATCAGAACCATCTACCCAAGCACCCGTGTCTTGGTTGTAATAGCCTCCACCGGCTCCCATTGTGAGAAGATATCCAGGGTCTGCCTCCCCGATGCCGACGTCGCCGTTCCCCAAGATAGTCATCCTGGTCTTAATAGTTCCGTTTTCTGAAGGATCTGCGGTCTGAAATTTCAAAATTCCATCCTTCATTCCTCCTCCTCCAGAATCTCCATATGTTCCATCTGCATTTGGAAACTGTGCGATAATTGCGGCTGCCTGTTGTACTGAATTTGAAAAAGAAAGACTTGTATAAGAATCATCTACAGTGCTTTCACTATGTAGGTTTAGCCCATGACTGTAGGTAGGACTTTCAGGGGTAGTATCATCTGATAAGCCTGCTATTTCCAGCATCGCCCCCGGATTCGTCGTCCCGATGCCGACGTTGCCGTTGTTTTTGAGATATAACTGATTGTATGGAGCTCCCCCCTGAGCAGTAAGAAGAATCCCATTTGTAGACTCAATAAACGGGGTTGCGAAACCATCAAAATGACTCGTTGATGCTGCTGTTACACCCATATTCAATTGCAAAGTATCACTTTTTGCTGTGAAGCGGGCTTGATTCTCTGTCCCTGTATTTTGATTCTCAGTCCTTGTCTCAATAACTTCATTTGAACTTTTATTAGCATGTAATAATACACTCGGATTCGTCGTCCCGATGCCGACGTTGCCGCTCTCGTCAATCCGCATACGCTCAGATGTAAAAGCATCTCCGGCGGTAACACTGCCATCAATTGTGTGAAATGTGATTCCCTCCTCATCCGCCATGCGGATTGCGCGGGCGCCAATGTTAGCGTTGGTGCTCATTATCTCCATTTCATTGTTATTGACCGTATCCGCCCTAACATTATTTCCAAGCACCGTCCCGGCTCCTGAAAGTTGCGTGCCAAGGGAAGTATAATCAGCCTGCTGGATGTTGCCGCCTGTGCCGCCTGAACCCCGAACATGCAGAAGCCCCGCGGGACTCTCCGTCCCGATACCGACGTTGCCATTACCCAAAATAATCATTCCCAGTTTGCGACTATTCCAGCTCCCATTTTCCGTAACCCACAAACTTAGTTCTGTCCCCGAGTTACTCCCGTCAACCCAATCCTCACCGGCTCTAACAATGAGCCCCCCACCCTCTATATCACTGCCTCCCATTTCTGCTCCGCCATAAAGGACAAGAAAGTTGTCATATTTTGAAGGAATTGAATCCCGCCACCCGTAAAATTTCCCCCCATTTACATTTTTGCTTGATATCAAACCCCTTGCATCAAGAGCATAATCTGGTGCCGTCGTCCCGATGCCGACATTGCCACCACTATCTACAAAAATCCCCTCATCTCCACCATCACCAGAGAGATAGTTGCTCCCGAGGGCGATATTGGCAGTACTACCAGAAAGAGTTAATCCTGAGGCAAGGGTTAACCCCCCACTAGAATCAAAGTCAGTACCTGCATTCCCAATGTTTGTAATCAAACCATTAGCCATATCAAGGTTGCCAGAAGCCATAGTAAGACCGGTAACTCCTGAAAGAGCACCGCTATTTACAATAAGTCCGTTAATACTGTTTGTTGCAGTTGGAACAGTAATAGCCGAAGAAAAAGTTTGCGCTCCAGACCAGGTATTTTCATTAGCTAAATTAAGATTAAGCCCTGATGTATCAAGTGCCAAAGTTGTGCCATTGAGCTGAATACCCAAAGTTCCGCCCTCAGTACCCGTGAGAACAAGGCCGGAATCAGCTGTAGCGCCAGCAACATAATCACCAGTAGTATCTGCGCCTAGCTCCACCGAGTCATTGGAAATAACAAGGGTTCCCGCATTATCAATTGTAGCATCGCCAGAGAGAGTGGTGTATGTTGGTACACCACTTGCATTACTTACAATTATTTGTCCCGATGTCCCACTAGCCAACTTGGAGATTGCGATACCGGCAGTAGCAGAGATGTCTTCGTTGGCGATTGAGTCATTGGTGATTTCGGCTGAGCCGATAGTGTTAATTTTGAGACCAGAAGATCCCAGAGCCAAAGTAGCTCCATCTAGCTCGAGCTCAAATTCTGTTCCTACTAGCTCTATGCCATCACCTGAAGCACTGTAAGTGGTGTCGGTATCGGTGCCATCAGCACAATCCCAGCCAGTGCCGTCAGTATATTTGAGCACTTGGTTGTCGGTACAGGCAACATTGTTTGGTTTGTAGTCTAGATATATGCCAGCTCCATTAGTCACTTGAGAAAAGTCGAGGCCGGTGATAAATCCATAGGAATTGTCCCAGCCAGTGTTGCCATCAGAAATATATCCATCAGGATTGGTGGCATCGTATGGAGTGAATCCAAGAGCAGTTTGTTTGTTGTTAAATGTATTCCAGTCTGTTGCAGTGAGATAGCCGTCGCTGTCATTGTCAGAGGCTCCGAGTTTGGTTTTGATAGAAGCATTCGTCTCGTCTCCTGTGTTGGAACCGGAGAGATTTAAAGCTGAAATATTTCCAGAAAAAGTTTTCTCCCCAGCAATTGTCTGAGCGCCAGTAGTAACCAAACCTCTTGCAGTAGCTGAAGCATCTGGGATATTAAAAGTATGAATTGTGCCATCTGAAACAATGCCAAAATCTGTGCCAGTAGTGCCAGTAGCAAATGTTTGCGTTTGACCGGTTAAGCCATTTAAGGAAAGCATGCCAGTAGTTGCGGCCGATAATTGTGACCAGCCGGTATCTAAAGTGTCGGTTGTTTTTATATAAAGAGAACCATTGGTAGTATCTATGGAGAGAGAACCAATGTCGGCTGCGATTGAAGATTCGGGTGTGCCATTAGAATTATAAACTCCGAAAGAATCTGTGCCGTCATTTAAATTTAGCCATTGACCACTACTGGTGCGAGTAATTTTGGGGATACCGGCTCCAGTGATTGCCAAGGTTAGATCATTGCCACCCAAAGTTATACTGGTAGAAGCGTCCAGTGTGAGAGCATCGGCAAATTTAGTAAAATCTAAAACATCATCCTCCAGAGCAATAGTTACTCCAGCATCCTCACTGCCAGAATTCGCAATAGTAAATATACCTAATCCACTGTCTGCTAAAGTCGCAATATAATCACCAGTAGTGTCTGCGCCTAGTTCCACCGAGTCATTGGAAATAGTAACAGCTCCGGTATTGTCAATCGTAATGTCTCCAGACAGAGCCACTCCAGTGGCAACATTGGAAGAACTGCCAACAAAAACTAGACCGCTATTAAGCGTTTTGGTTAATTTTTCGCTGTCTAGCTCATCAACCGCATCTTGAACATTAGTAGAGACAATATTTCCGCCGGCAATATGATCAATTTCGCTAGATTCATAATCTCCAGACGAAGCAGTGATATCACCAGTGCGCCCAAAGACGCTACTTACTTCACTCGTAGAATCAAGCTTTTCCCAAGCAGAGCCATTATGTACTACCCAATCACCAACCGTAAAAGTAATAGATCCACTTCCCAAATCTTGAGAACCAGAAGCATTAATAACATAATAATGACCTTGAACATCATCTCCATTAGCAAGAGTAGGAGAATTAACACTTGCATCCCAAGTCCCCTGATAAACCAAAGCTCCGGTAATACCAGAAAGAAAATTAGCTCGACTAATTTTTCTTATTCCTCCTTCACTATCATCATAAATGGCGACTGTATCAGCGTCATTGATAACACCACTAGTAGTTAAGCCATTAACATCTAAAGAGAAAACATCAGAGGCAAGAGTTAATCCTGTGCTGGCAGTATAGGTATTATTATTATCAGTCGCACAAGCCCATGCACTACCGTTCCATTTCATTGTTTCCCCTGAAGCACAAGAATTTTGCCCAATCTTTGCCAGAGTTAAAGTTCCATCAGCAATATCTTCGGCTATGATTGTGCCATTAGTAATTTCTGATGACTCAATACTAGTACCTAGTGTTGTGGATAAAGTCCCACCACTGACACTCAAGCCGGTTCCTGTTAAATCTGTAATTGTATCGCCACCAACAATAAAACCATTACCGAGAGTTTGTATTCCCAGCCAAGTGTTAGCGTTACTAAGATCAAGACTAAAGCTCGAACCTGCCAAAGAAAGTCCGCTCCCGGCAGTATAACTTGTTCCGCCAGCGTCATTCCCCCAAGTTGGTAAACCGCCAGACAGTTTCAAAACTTGCCCATCAGTTCCGGCTGAAAGTAACGACCATGCGGAAGACTCAGCAAAAAGTAAAGCCCCGTCGCTTAAAACATCTTCGGTGTAAACCGGTGGAGTAACTCCACAATCAACATCAGTCGGCGCGCAAGCTGGTTCAAGAGTTTCGCCAGGATCATACATTACGGCAAAAACATTTTGAGCAGGTAAAAGCAATAAGATAAAAACAAACAAACTAATTATTTTTTTTAACATATTGTTTTTAATAAAAATCTCCATAAAAATTATGTATATATTATACCATAAAATATTTATTTAATTAAATCCTCAATTGATACCTTTAATGCCTTCGCGATTTTTTTAATTGTATCAACTGTTGGATTTTGTTGCTTGCCTGTTTCAATGTTGATAATCGTATTATTTGAAACATCAGCAAGACGAGCTAGTTTTTCTTGCGATAAACCCATTTTTTCTCTTATTCGTTTAATTTTGCTTGACTCTACCATATTAAAATAGTAATATTAAATTGTAGTATAATAATTATATGTTTAAATCCACTAACTACAATATAATATTACCAAAATATTGTTTTATTGTAAAGAATTTAAACCTTTTTGCGATTAAGATTAGAGCGTTTCCGCTTTCCTCTGATTAAGAGGGAACCAAAACAGAAAATTTTTCA
>CAZRHU010000017.1:6945-9927 GCA_964600085.1 uncultured Candidatus Saccharibacteria bacterium | reverse complement strand
ATAGTGATACACTTCTTAACAGAATTCGAAACAAGGCATAGCACCTTCCAAAACTTTACACAAGGAGAAGAGATAATGAGTATCTTTAGCATCTTTCGAAAGAAGCCAACTCCTCAACAGATCATGGAGAAGTTCGGCTACGACTGGGTCGGACTTTTCCACGAAAGCCTGGCTCCAGCAAGAAAGAACGGCGAGTACTTCCACATCAGATCTGACGGTACCCCTGCTTACGAACAGCGGTATGACTGTGTCTTTCCTTTTCACGAAGGCCTGGCTCCAGCAAGAAAGAACGGCGAGTGGTTCCACATCAGATCTAACGGCCGTCGGGTTGAGTAGCCCCGCTTAGCGGACGAGGCAAGCTCCCGCTTCAATCTCTTCCACGTTCCTTCAACCTCAAAGCCCCCATCTCCGTCAAAGGAGTGGGGGCTTTCTTTTATTGTATTGACTAGACATTTTATAAATGGTACTAATAAATTAATCAGTAATCTTAACAAAGGAGGAGAAGAATGAAGACTGATGTTGTTCTTTTTGAAACTGGAGAGGATGTTTGTTGGGCTGAAGGTCAGAAACCTTCGTGGGCTTTTACTCAAGGAGTTGAGGGGCCTTTCAAGATCTTGAGAGTAGATGATGCTCAGCCTCACGAGGTGAAAAAGATGGAACATCCGCAGATTGTGATGGTAAGAGACGAGCTTAGGCGCGCCTTCTTCATCCCCGGTTCCCAATTACAACTTTTAGAGGAATAACCTTCAACAAGAGCCACCTGTTCTCCCCAGGTGGCTTTCTATTTTATAAAGTATTGATATATTTAATTTTATGTGGTAATAAAAAAGATGTTCTTTAGATATCAAACCTTAAATGAAAGGAAAAAAATGTCAACTCCAAAGAAGGGCATGCGAGTTGTTTGGGGTAAGCCGAGTGGTATGGGGGAGGTTGCAGGTCTCTGTCTGGAAAAAAACCTAACTCGAATTTATGGAAAAAGAGAAATGACTGTTCGTAGTGCTCGAAAATGTTCAGCCGGTTGGTTGGTTGTTCTCGAGCGTGACGGCAAGGTGATTCGTGACAAGTGTTGGAGAAGTGACGAGCTCATTTCAGAGGATCAAAAAGGCGATCCACTTGAAATTAACTGGGTCTATCTTCGTCTCGCAGAGAGTTGAGGAGGGTTGAAGAACGATGAAACAGATTACAGTTCCTAACTGGCTTTTTACAAAAAACTTTGTAGTTGAGTATGACCCCAATTCTCAAAAACCCTTTATGATTCGTCTAAAGGGTTATCTACAAGCTTGTATCGATAAAAGAACAGCAGAAAAAACAGGAGATGCTATTGGATTCGGGCATACTTTTGTGGAAGCTGCTGAAAATGCTAAGAAAGTTCTTAAAGAACAAAAAAGACTTGGAATCCAGAGATTTCAAGAAGATCTTTTCTCAAAAAGAAAGTAAAAACAAAACCCCGCTAACGCGGGGTTTATTTTAAGGGCAAAGAAAATTAATCGCTCAACATCAAATATTAAACAAGGGCTATCTTTTATTTTTTAACGATATTGGGTAAGATAAGTGTAATTAATAATTTAAAAAAAATAAAAAAGTGTTTAAAAAAGTTTTTCAGAACAAAGTTATCAGAACCATGGTGGTGGTAGAGTTCTTCTTTGCTATTGCCTTCGGAGTTTTTAGCCCTATGTTTGCTATTTTTGCAGCCGATAATATTATAGGCGGTTCGGCAAAAGTGGTTGGTTTTGCTATGGCTATATTTTGGATGACGAAAGCAATTTTTCAGTTACCAGTTGCTAAATATCTAGACAAGATTAAGGGAGAAAAAGATGATTTTTATGCTTATTTTATAGGCCAGCTTCTATTTGCTCTTGGAATGATGCTTTATGTCTGGGCCAGAGTTCCTACTCATGTCTATGCCCTTCAGGCCTTATTAGGTTTGGCTTTCGCTATAAATATCCCTGCTTTTTATGGTTTGTTTTCGAGACACCTTGATAAAAATTATGAAAGTTCAGAGTGGAGTGTTTACTCTGTTATTTCTTACTCTGTTGGCGTGGCTATCGCCGGGGCTCTTAGCGGGATTATTGTAGATAGTTTCGGTTTTGATAAGTTGTTTATTTTTTCTAGTTCTTTTTTCTTCTTGTCGGCTTTAGTTAATCTTTTTATTTTAAGACCATTTATCTATGGTCGCTCAGAAAAACCGCCAGTCAATACGCCCGGTGTTTTAGAGAGGGATTTTGAGAAGTAGGGGGTCCCGTTAGAGATCCAAAGCACACAGGGCTATCTAATACTTAACAATAGGCGAAGCCGACTTCGTCTTCTTAAAGAGTTAAACCTCTTATCGTGGCAAGTCTCTAACGGGGCAAAATATTATGAGGATAAAAAAAGAGCCCCTGGCTCTAAGACGTAAAAATGCGCGTGAGTACCTTTATTGGAGAAGAGATGCGCATCAACGACTTGAGTCAGGGGCTTGCTTGTTAGTTGGTGTGCTAACGAGCGGAAAGAACAGAGAGAAGAAGAAAGATACGAGGGGCCCGGACTTCAGGAGGAAACACTTACCGCTCCATGTCCGTGATTTTCATTTGAGCGCAACGCGCATCCCCGTGATAGTCCGGGCCGGTCCATCGTATCCTTGGGATGGTCAATCCCATAGGTGCCTCCGCACCTTCTCGCCGACCAGCGAGTTTTTTCTCTTCTTCTCTTGTATTTAGAGCGCCTTGCGGAGATGGGATAGATTGCCGAGAGTTAAGGGGGTAGGGTTCTGGGTACCATTCCATGCCACTACCACGCTTAGCCACCTCGGGTTAAGAGGATGTCCAAAGACTCGGACAAGCGAAACTCTCTTAGGTAGGATAGACAACCACCCCATCAACTCCGCAAGACGCATATTCTATTTAAAGGTTCAATATAGAGATACTAGCAAAACAACAATATTTATGTCAACCCCGTTAGAGTCTCAAAGTAAACATAGCTGTTGAAGTTTAAACAATAGGCGAA
>CAZRHU010000017.1:0-6845 GCA_964600085.1 uncultured Candidatus Saccharibacteria bacterium | reverse complement strand
TCGTCTTCTTAAAGAGTTAAACCTCTTGTCGTGGCAAGCCTCTAACGGGGTAGACCCCGTTAGAGTCTCAAAGTAAACATAGCTGTTGAAGTTTAAACAATAGGCGAAGCCGACTTCGTCTTCTTAAAGAGTTAAACCTCTTGTCGTGGCAAGCCTCTAACGGGGTAGACTTCTTTTTATTTTTTCGCTATACTTTTTTTGAATTGATTTAAAGATCTAACGCTTATAATTTTTAACTTAAACTAATTTGAAGCCACGACTCGCCATTCCTATAATAATTATACTTGCGATCATCGCTGGTTTTTTTGTTTATCCCGCTGTTAGTCAGAAGGTGGGTTTTACTTTTCCAGAGTGGTTTCAAAAAGATTTTAAGTTTGGATTAGATATAAAAGGAGGAGCTCATCTTGTCTATCAAGCTGATTTAAACAAAATTTCTTCAGGTGAAGAAGATGAAGCTATGGAAGGGTTGAAAGATGTTATAGAACGAAGAGTTAATCTTTTTGGTGTCTCTGAACCAGTAGTAACTATAAATAAATCGGGGGACAGCTGGCGTTTAATCGTTGAGTTGGCCGGAGTAATGGATGTTAATGAGGCCATAAATCAGATTGGCAAAACTCCTTATTTAGAATTTAGAAAACCCGGAACAATTGAAGCGACGGTTGACGATGAGGGTAACGCCACTATAAATCAGGATCAACAAGTTAATTTTGAGCCGACCGAGCTAACCGGAAGATTTTTAAATAAGGCATCTATGGTCTTTGACCCCCAGACAAACGAACCAATTGTTCTTTTGGAATTTAATGACGAAGGATCAAAAATGTTTGCCGACTTAACTAGAGAGTATGTGGGACAGCCGATAGCTATTTACTTAGATGGATTTATCTTGAGCGCTCCTGTTGTTCAACAAGAAATACCTAGTGGTCAAGCCCAGATTTCCGGAAGATTTACTGTTCCCGAAGCAAGAGAGCTTGTGCAAAACCTAAATGCTGGTGCACTTCCTGTTCCTATTGAATTAATTTCTCAACAGACAATCGGGGCTACTTTAGGTGAAGAATCTCTAAACAAAAGTATGATGGCTGGTTTTATAGGATTCTTACTGGTAGCTTTGTTTATGATTTTCTACTATCGCTTGGCGGGAGTAGTGGCGGTAACAGCTCTTACCATATACACAGTTTTAGTTCTTAGCATATTTAAACTTATTCCGGTTACTTTAACACTGGCAGGGTTTGTTGGGTTTATACTCTCTGTAGGAATGGCGGTGGATGCTAATATTTTAATTTTTGAAAGAATGAAAGAAGAGTTGAGAAAGGGAAAAGAGTTTAGACCGGCTATGGAAGAGGGATTTAGTAAGGCCTGGACAGCTATTCGTGACGCCTACACCTCTACTATTATGACGGCTATCGTTCTTTATTGGTTTGGTACTAGTTTGGTAAGAGGTTTCGCCTTGACCCTGGCTCTCGGTTTAATAATTTCACTCTTAACAGCGGTTATTATTACAAAAAGTTTTGTGCGGGCTTTGGCTAGCACCAGGTTACGAGAAGTAAAGTGGATGTGGAAACATTAAAAGAATAATTTAAATCTTCGTGCAGATTATAAAGTATAAAAAAATATTTCTCACACTATCTTCTGTTCTAGTTTTGGCTAGTATAGCTTTTATAATTTTTTGGGGCCTTCCTCTAAGTATTGATTTCACAGGAGGATCTTTAGTAGAACTTCAGTACACCAATCAGAGGCCGGAGATTGAAACTTTAAAAGAATTAGCCGAACCGGTAGTGGGCGAAGCTTCTATTCAACCAAGCGGGGAAGATAAATTTTTAATAAAATTTAGAGACGTCAACGAAGAAACTCACCAGGAATTGTTAGCGACTCTAAGAACTGATAGTGATTTTATAGAGAATAGATTTGAATCTATTGGGCCGGTGGTAGGAGAAGAGATAAAAAACAAAGCCATAAAAGCTCTTATTATTGCCATAGCATTAATTATTTTGTATATTGCTTGGGCCTTTAGAAAAGTGTCTAAACCAATTTCTTCTTGGAGGTACGGATTGGTGGCGATAGTGGCTCTTGTGCACGATATAATAATTCCAACAGGGGTTGTGGCTGTAGTGGGGAAGTTTGGTAATATAGAAGTTGATGTATTCTTTATAACAGCTCTATTAACGATTTTAGGTTTTTCTGTCCACGATACAATTGTGGTCTTTGATAGAATTCGTGAAAATTTAAGACTTCACGTTAGCGACGATTTTAATGAAGTGGCTAATCAAAGTATAAGAGAGGTTATTTCAAGGTCTATAAACACTTCTCTTACACTACTGTTTGTGCTTTTAGCGGTTTTGTTTTTGGGAGGAGAAAGTACTAAAAATCTCATCTTCGTTCTCGTCTTAGGTGTCTTGTCGGGGACATACTCATCTATATTTGTAGCTAGTCCACTACTAACCCTTCGACGAGGCTCAAGGCGAGTTGTTAAGAATAGTTAATGACAAACCTTTTGGCGGGTCGAGGATTTGTTGATTGTTGTATTGACTATATAAACTGGAGGTGGTAAGAATAAGTGAAAGATATAAGAGGGTGTATGGGATTGACATTATTTAACCCTAATGTTATATTAAAAATATGAATAAAAAAGTTTACAATACGGAAAATCTATTAGCCGACGCTCTCGCCGGTCTTTCTGAGCGTTCAAGAGATATTATCTTGTCCCGCTTCGGTATTGGTAGGGATGATTATGAAACTCTCGAATCTATCGGGAGACGTTACAGCATTACCAGAGAAAGAGTTCGTCAAATAGAAGCTGATGCTTTAAAGCAGGTAAAAAATCAAGAGAGTAATTTTATTAAGGCCGTTAGTGTTTCTCTAGAAGAGTTTCTATATTCTAGAGGTGGTGTTGCTGATGAGGACAAGCTAACAGTTGAATTTGCTCAAAACTATCTTAAAGGATCAAAGAACCCTCGTCAGTACAAAGGCTTGGTTCGTTTTATTCTAACTCTGGATCCACGCTTCAATAAAAAATCAACCAATGAAAACTTCTCGACTCGCTGGTATCTGAAAGAAAAAGATTTAGAGAGACAGGAAAAGGTAGCTAAACAGTTAGGTCTAAAATTAAAAAGTGTAGAGAGTGTCGTTGATAGAGATAAAGTTGTTTCTCTAGCTAACTCTTTTACTTCTGAAGCTTTAAATAAAGAAGCTGTGTTGAGTTATTTAAATCCCTCAAAAGAAATTGAAAAGAATGTATTTGGACAGTGGGGATTGGCTCACTGGCCAGAGATCAAGCCGAGAGGCGTAAAAGACAAGGCCTACTTAGTGATGAAGCAAAAAGAAAAACCTCTTCACTTTAGAGAGGTGGCTGATCTTATAAACGAAGAAGATTTTTCTGATCGCCGAGCCTTAGCTCAAACAGTTCACAATGAACTTATCAAGGATTCCAGATTTATCTTGGTTGGTCGCGGTCTTTACGCTCTCAAGGAGTGGGGTTACACAGAAGGAACTGTTAAAGATGTTATAAAGAAAATTATAAAAGACAACGGCCCGGTGACTAAAGATGAGGTAGTGGAAGCGGTTCTAGCTGAGCGTTTTGTGAAGCCCTCAACCGTGATTCTTAATCTAAACTCTTTTAAAAAGAACTCAGAGGATAAATACACCCTAGTTTAATAGTTCGTTAACTAAAGAAGGCCTGTGAATATAGCGGAGGGGGTTGCCGAAGCCCTACAACTTGCAATTCAAATACTAACTTCATGGTGGTGGGTTATCTTACCCATCATCTTGGCTATTATCCTGTGGGATATTTGGCTCAATTACATTAGAGGTCGTTATATAGCTAATATAGATTGGGTTTTATTACAACTTACTGTTCCTCAAGAAGTAGTTAAAAGTCCGTTAGCAATGGAGCAGATTTTTGCTGGCTTATACAGTATAAAATCCGGTGGTAATTTTTGGGAAAAATACTTTAAAGGAAAAGTTCAAGAGTGGTTTAGTCTTGAGATTGTCTCTGAAGGGGGCAAGATTTATTTTTTTATAAGAACTCCTCAAAAAAATAGAAATTTAGTTGAATCTTATATTTATTCTCAATATCCGGATGCTGAAATTAATGAAGTCGAAGATTATGTTTACGACGTTCCAGAGACAATTCCTAGCGCCGGTTACGACTTAAAAGGAACAGAGTTTATCTTAGAAAAAGAAGACGCCTATCCGATTAGGGTTTGGCGTGATTTTGAATTTGAATCAAAAGAAGGAGAGGCTAATGTGGACCCGATAGCCGGCTTGATTGAATCACTCTCTCAATTAAAAGAAGGAGAAAAGTTTTGGCTTCAGTTGGGCATAAAGCCAATAGGAGATGATTGGAAAAAAGAAGGGGAAGAAATAGTTTCAAAACTCATAGGGCGCGAAGTGAAAGATGATAAGAAAAAATCTCACATTATGAAGCTTTTAAAAAAAGAGGCCGGGGATTATCTTTCCGGTACTCTTCAAGCCCCCTTTGAACCGCCAGTTTTTGAATCTCTACCCGAAGATAAGAAAGATAAAGACGGGGGGCCTCCTTCATTAATTCAATTTCTTTCTCCCGGAGAAAGAGAGGTTGTTGAAGCCATAGAAAGAAATATTGCTAAGGTTGGCTTTGAGTGCACCATCAGGGCTATTTATTTAGCCCAAGAAGATGTTTTCGATAAGAGCGCTTTTGGCACTATAACCGCCTCTTTAAAACAATTTAGTACTCAAAACCTAAACTCTTTTAAGTCAAACAGCGATGCTAAAACCTCGCAAGATCAACCATTTAAAAAAAGAAAAGAAAACTTTAGAAAAAATAGTCTTTTACACAAGTATCGTTCTCGCGGTAAACCAGAGAAATCATTTATACTTAGCATAGAAGAGTTGGCGACTATTTATCACTTTCCGGGGCATATTGTTACTAGTCCAACAGTTCCTCGTATAGAAGTAAAGAAAGGAGAGCCTCCTTCAACTCTTCCAACTTCTTAATAAATTAATCTTTAAAGTTCTTTTCCGTTAGTTCTTTAGTATGGAAAATAGAAATGAAGTAACAATTTTTGCCGAGACAAACTTCCGTAACCAGCGGAGGCGTTTTGGTATTAAAAAAGATGATAGAAGGCGCCATATGTACATTATTGGTAAGACGGGTGTCGGGAAGACGACTCTTCTAGAGAATATGGTCATCTCCGATATTGTTAACGGTAATGGTGTTGGCGTTGTTGATCCTCACGGAGAGTTCGCGGAAAAGATATTGGATTTTGTTCCAAGAGAAAGAGTAGAAGATGTTATCTATATTGACCCGTCTGACGTCCATCATCCTGTAGCTTTTAACCCGATAGAAAAAGTTGAGGCTGGACAAAGACACCTTGTAGCTTCTGGTTTAATGGGTGTCTTTAAAAAGATATGGCCTGATGTCTGGTCAGCCAGGATGGAGTATATTTTGAATAATACGATTTTAGCTCTCTTAGAGTCGCCGGGATCTACTCTATTAGGTGTTATGGGAATGTTCTCTGATAAGAATTATCGGAAAAAAGTTTTAAAACATGTAAAAGATCCAGTTATTCTTTCTTTTTGGAAAGACGAGTTTGCTCGCTATCAACAGAGGTATGAAGTAGAGGCCACAGCTGCAATTCAGAATAAAATAGGTCAATTTTTGTCGGCCGGCATTGTTAGAAATATTGTTGGCCAGAAAAATAGCACTTTTGATATGAGAAGGGCAATGGACGAGAAGAAGATTATAATTATGAACTTGTCTAAAGGAAAGGTTGGAGAAGACAATTCAAAACTTTTGGGAGGACTTTTGGTGGCTAAGTTACAACTAGCGGCAATGTCTAGGGTTAATATGTCCGAAGAAGAGAGGAATGACTTTTATCTCTATGTTGATGAGTTTCAAAACTTTGCTACTGAATCTTTTGCCAACATACTATCTGAGGCTAGAAAGTATCGTCTCAACTTAATTTTGGCTAACCAGTATATCGCTCAATTGACAGAGGCCTTTGAGGGAGGAAGAAATACTACGGTGAGAGACGCTGTCTTCGGTAACGTTGGAACCCTTTTGAATTTCAGGATTGGCGCTGACGACGCGGAGTTTTTAGAAAAAGAATTTGAACCCGTCTTTACAATAAATGACTTGGTAAATCTCCCGAAGTTTACAGTTTACTTAAAATTAATGATAGACGGTATAGTTTCGAGACCTTTTTCTGCTCGCACACTACCACCTCACCCTCGGCCAGAGAGAAGTTTTAAAGAAGAAATCATAGCTCGTTCTAGAGAAAAATACACTAGAACGAGAGAAGATGTTGAGAAAGAAATTATAGACTGGGCAGATATAGAAGATTTAGATGAGTTACCCGCAAGCTCAAAACCTAAAAAGAAAAACATTGAAACCAATAAGCCGTCACAGAGTGTTTTTGAAACAGCTCAAGGACAGAAGCTTTATAAGGCATCATGTATGGAGTGCGGTAAAGAAATTTTAGTATCCTTTAAACCAGACGGCAAAAAACCAATTCTTTGTCGTAAAGATTCTTATAAATTAAAAGAGATAAAGAGTGGAAAAGAAGACAGAATTTTGCCAGAGAATCTTAGCCTGGCTGAGATAATGTCTAAAAATAAGAAAAAATCAAAATCAACAGAGAAGAAACCGAAAAAGAAAAATAATCATTCAACTGGTGGACAACGAGGCAAAAAGCCGGATGTTGACTTCGGTAAATTGAGAGAATTATTAAATGAAACAAAATAAATAAGACATCCGGATGTCTTATACTATGCTTAAAATAAACGGCTCACCCGGTTGAGCCGTTTATTTTACAGGTTTTAAGCCATACAATAAACCCGGAAAGACCCCCGGGGTCGAGGAGGAGTCCGCC
>CAZRHU010000016.1:0-10706 GCA_964600085.1 uncultured Candidatus Saccharibacteria bacterium | reverse complement strand
CAGACCTGACGGCCGTCGGGTTGAGTAGCCCCCGCGTTCTATCTCTTTCACGTTCTTTTAACTCTAAACCCCCTGTCTTGTTTAACAAGATAGGGGGTTTATAATGTGTAATATTAGATGTTTAACGTATTTAATCTAAAGAATAAAATAATTTATTCTTTATTAGTCACAACTAATGGAGGTTATTCGTCTCTTGACAAATATACCTCTAATATAGTAGAATCGGAGTAGATCTTTCAAAAAAGAAGATAAATTCTCCAAACAGAAGGAGGTCCCCCATGAAGGTATTGCTCTTGTTGGCGTTTTTTATCATAACGCCGATGTGTCGTCTCTCAGCTCAGGAAGACGATCTTAGAGGATGCCCAATTCCATCAGGAATTAGGGTTCTCGAAGTTCGTTCAAATTTTTTTCAACCCTTTTCTCTCGGCGGTTCGCTCGATCTTCCGGGTGAAGAGGCTGAAGAGATAAGAGATTTTGTTTCTTCGGCTGGCAAGAATGATCTCATTCTTATTCGAGGCACTGCTGACGATAATAGTTGGCAAGCTCGGAGAGAGAAAGAGTTTCATCGTCTCGACAATAGTCTGGCTGACGCCAGAGCTAATTGGGCTTGGGAAGTCGTGGATCGGAGAGGTTTGATCTGCGAATCGTTTCCAAGACACGAAAGTCGCGGTGTGTTTGTTTACATCGTTGAGTACTCGCTTGTCAGAACGAGCGGTGTTGATTCGGCCTATGTTGATCAACGCATCGATCAGTCAGAATTTCGAATCTATAGTGATCTAGACAGAGTTGATCGACGAGTGGACAACCTGGAAGATAGGGTGAATAATCACCGTGATTCTGGCTTTTACTTCGGCGGAGGTGTCGGCTTCAACCTCATTAAAACAGGAGATGAGGCCTATCCAATGCCGACCGCTTCTCTAGTTTTTCTTATTGAGAAGCCGGAGAATCGGTGGGAAGTCACTCTTACAGGTGGCTGGAAACCAATGGAAGAGGATTCTGTCTTTGGTAAGAAGTCACAAACTTTGGCTGAAGGAGAAATCTCTTTCTATCCTCGCGATCTGGTCGGTCTCGCAATCGGCGCTCGAGGTAACTGGGAGGTTACTCGCGAAACAGACGAGTATCTCTCTCGCGCCTACGGCGGATTTGCTGGCCTAAGAATTCAGCCTATTGGCCAGAGGTTCACTATCGGAGCTGATATCCAGTACTCTAACCAGAACATTCTGGAAAGAGATGATTCTTGGTGGGAGTGGGGTTTCGCGGTTTCTGCTCGTTTCAACTACATCTTTCGCTAGAAAGGAGGATTAAGATGCGCAGGTTTCAGATTTTCTTGCTCGTTCTTCTGGTTGGAGGATGTAGCAAGGCCGATTCGCCGACAGAGCCAATTCCTGATCCCGAACCCCAGCCGAGCGGTATTGGTGTAGTGGTTCAAGCCCCTGTTTCTACGGCGGGTATGACCATTCAAGTCCAAGGACCGGTCAACAGAGCTGGGCTCACAGATTCGGATGGAAGAATCTTTTTCGACTCTCTGTCCGCAGGGACCTATGTCGTTACTCTAACCAATCACTTTTCCAACATCTCTTTTTCAGAGTTGTCCAAGGTGGCAAGTGTTCCGGAAGGAACGAACGAGACGGTGACCTTTATCGGCGCCGAAATCAAAGAAGCAGTAATTCTCGGCTCTGTGTTTGCTGGTGGAGAACCTGTTTCAGGGGTGTTAGTGAAGTTGGTGGGTTTGGCTCTCGGCGAAGAAACTTACACCGACTCCAGCGGTAACTTCAGCTTCTCTGGTCTGGGAACGGGCGAGTATTCGGTCAGCATTTCTCCTGACACCGCTCAGTACACTTTTACTTCTACGCAGAGATTGCTACAGATTGACAACCCAAAAGGTGTCTATCGAGCTGACTTTGCGGGAGAAGAGGTGGTTGTTCCTCAGCCAGACGAAGCAACCATCTTAGGAGTAGTCATCGCTAGCAACGAGCCAGTCGCTGGCATGGCGGTTTCCCTGGTTGTTTCCGGGTCTGTTATCAAGACAACCCAGACAGCCACTGACGGCGGTTACTCCTTCACTGATCTGGGAGTTGGTGTTTACTCGGTTCAGATCTCTCCTGATTCAGATCAGTACACCTTCACCATCGTGGAGAAGTCAACCAACGTCAGTGATCCAGAAGGAGTCTATCTGGTCAACTTCACAGGAACAAAAGTTGTTCCTGTGGAGCAGACCAACACCATCCGAGGTCAGGTGAGTGTTGGAGGAGCGCCCAGGTCTGGAGTTACCATGACGCTAAGTGGAGCCAGGTCGGCTGTTGTCTCAACCGACACCAACGGCAACTACTCGTTCATCGATCTTCCAGCAGGGCAGTACTCTGTTACCATCACCCCTCCGACGGGGACAACCTTTCCTTACACTTCTTACGCTGTAGCGTTTGAAGATGTAGGACTGGTTCAAGAGGTCAACTTCAGCGGAGGATAAGTTCTCTTTTGTACTATTGAATAGCCCCCGGCGCTTTGCGCCGGGGGCATTTTTAAACACCTGTTTTATTTTTTACAACTTTTCCAAGAATTCCCAAATCTTAACCATCGCCAGAGTGTCTAATTTACAATATTTCAATAAGTCAGAGAACAGTTTGTTTTTATCAATACTTTTATTTTCCCGAATCACAGTGTTAGTCCAAAGACGCTTAGCTGTTTCTCCGTCGCCTATATCTAAATCTTTATAACTAAAATCTGGTGCCAAAACAGGTAAAACCTTTTTAATAGAAGAGCTTCCCAAAAAATCTTTATGAGCATAATCTCCAAGCTTAAATGGTTCCATTAAGTCAACCACACGATCATTTACATTATCTAAGAATGGCTTAAATTCAGGAAAAGAATCTCCCATCTCTGTGTTGCACCTCATTTCAAAACTCTTGCTCCAGACGATAACGCTACCAACAGCCCCTATATCTTTTCTTAATTTAGAGGCCAGCTCTGGAATAGGATTTGTTTTTTCTTTATGTAAATACTCAAAGTGTTTTATTTCAGCTCCCTCTTTTTCTATTATGTGCAGAGAGTACTGGAAAGGAACCTGTTGGTAAGGTCTTGTTTTGTCGTAAAAAGGAATAACACTATTTGTCGTTTCGTAGTCAAGAAAGTAGAGAGGATAATCTAATAGTCTTAAAAAATTTCTAATATTATCTTTTTTAATTATCTCTTTATTTTTTTTAGTTGTCTCTACTTGAGCTTGTTGCTTGGTTGTCAATTTAAAATTTTCTGGAATATCTTCTATTTTATAAACATCTATATCTTCTAATTCTCCAATACGTTTAGCTCCCGGAGCTATTAAGTTATAGATGCTGTATTTATCCACTTCCCCTTTTAGTATTTCAAATATTTCCATCCAGTCTTTAAAAGACCCAAGGTTGACGTGACGGAGAGAGATGTCTGGTATTTCTTTTTTATAAACAGTCTCAAAAGCTTTTTTAATATTGTCTTTCGTGAAGCCGATCTTTTCTCTTACATCCGGACCTACATTTTTAATAGAGGTAAGTTTTTTAATATCAATCTCTCCCTCTTTAATGTATTTACCATCTACATGAATAATGTTGATGTTCCTTATCTCTAAGCCATTTTTTTCCAGAACTGTTAGTTGAAAGGCAAGATCTAAGATGTGTTCGGGTTTTACTTTAGTGCTGGCTTTTATCTCATATAGATCAAAAACACCATCTTTCACTCTATCTAAAACGTCGCAGATGCAAGTTATATTTTCTGTTTCAAACCTTCCTTGAAAAATTGTTTTTGTTTTTTTCTTTATCTCTCTATCGGTTCTAAGGGGTAGTGATCTATAATCTTTAAAATTTTCAAAACTCAACCTAACTCCTTCTGGGAATAGTTTTTCAGCGTACTTTTCAAATTCAAAACCAGCGTCAAAAATTGCTTGAAGATTTTCATCTGGCTCTGGTAATTTTGATTTGTCATGCTTCTTAAGCCATAACCAAGCAGGGTGCTTGAGAAACATCATATATTCAGATTTTGATAGTTGCATTACTTTTCTATGAATTACAGTTATACTTAAAACACATCTAAGAAGTTTAACAAGAATAAAGACTTCGGTCTAACAAAAACCCCTGCGAGGCAGGGGTTAGTGAAAGAAGGTGAAGAATAAATAGTAACCAAACTCAATAGTTTGGCGTAAGAACCAGACACCAACAAAACTAAAGAACACTACAGCTAAACACTTAATCACGGTTAGATAGACAGAAGGAAAGGCCCTGTCCAAGTAATCGTCCGGATGATCGTGGTGTTGGTAAACCATTTTCACCTCCAAGAAGTTTTACAAAAGAAGAACCCGAATACCAGAGTATAAGCAGTGGTATTCAAAGAACGATATACTCTCTTTTAGCACCTTTTACTCTCGTGGTCAATTACAGAAAGGTCTTTTTTAATGTATAATCTAAGTCAAGGTTCAGATTAGAAAATTTAACATTTTTATAAATATGATTAATCTAAAATCTTTAAAGGTAATCGCTCTAGCTCTGAGCATTATTATTGTTTTAAACCTTTTTATAAATATCGGTATTAAAACTTTTTACCCTGCTCCAAAGCTTGAAGAGTACTGTGATTTTGAGAATAAGGGAGTTTATGATACAGAAGATTCTTGCGAAGAAGTTGGAGGTAAGTGGATTACTGGTAACAGTTTAAGCTCTCAAGGGGGTGTCGTGATGCCAAGATCTATTGATGGTGAGTTTAAAAATTACTGTAATGTCTTCTTTTCTTGTCGAGGTGAATATGAAGATGCTCGCGAATTTTATGAAAGAAACGTCTTTATTGTTCTGATAATCGCAGGTTTAATTGCCTTGGGTGTGGGTTATGGGATTCAGTCAACTTCTTCTGTCTCATCAGGCTTTATTTTTGGCGGTGTTCTTTCATTTATCATAGGTACGATTCGTTACTGGTCCAATATGGATGATTACTTAAGATTTATAATACTAGGAATAGTATTAATAATTCTTATCTGGATTGGTTATAAAAAAATAAACAAAGATTAAATCCATGAAAAATTTAAAGTCTTTAATTTATACAATTCTTATAATTGTTATTATTCTTGGCGCTGTGTTCTTATTTACCTCAAAAGAAGGATTTGAGGACGGGAAGATTTCAGAAGTTAATGACTTCCAAGAGTGTTTTGAAGCGGGCTATCAAATTATGGAAAGTTATCCTCGACAGTGCCACACTCCAGCCGGAGAGGTTTTTGTAGAAGAGATTGATTACTCCATAAAAAAAGACGATCTAATAAAATTGGCTCAACCCAAGCCAGATCAGGTTATTGAGAGTCCTCTAAGGGTAAGGGGAGAGGCTAGAGGATCTTGGTTTTTTGAAGGTAACTTTCCGGTGATTTTAACAGATTGGGATGGTCTTATCATTGCTGAAGGATATGCCACTGCTCAAGATTCTTGGATGACCGAAGAGTATATTTCTTTTGAAGCTGATCTGAGTTTTGAAAAACCTTCTTATGGCGAAAACGGCTTTCTTATATTAAGAAAAGCCAATCCTTCCGGATTGGCTGAAAACGACGATGCTTTAGAAATTAGAGTAAGGTTCTAAAAAAATAACTATGCTTGAAGGTTTGATTTTAGGTGTTGTTCAAGGCGTAGCTGAGTGGTTACCCGTTAGTTCGGAGGGCTTTATCTTTTTAACCAAGATCTATTTTTTTAGTGGCGATAATTTTTCTAATTTAATTAGATTAGCTCTTTTTTTACACCTAGGCACTTTTTTAGCAGCCCTGGTTTATTTTTGGTCAGATGTTAAAAACATCGTTCGTTCAATTTTTTACTATAAGCAGTCAAGTGGTAAAGATAAAAAACTTCTAACTTTTTTACTTGGTGCTACGACTATAAGCGGGGTTGTGGGGATTGTCTTGATTAAAATTTCAGAAAAAGTTTTAAATTTTAATAGTGGCGTCGGAGGGGTGATTACCGTTTTAATAGGAGTATTACTTTTAATAACCGCCGGACTTCAGTTTAAGAAGAGAGAGGGGGGACAAAAAGATATAAGAGAATTATCTTACGTTGATACGGTTATGTTGGGCGTGACTCAGGGGTTTGCGGTCTTGCCCGGGCTTTCTCGTTCTGGTCTTACGGTGGCGACCCTGCTCTTGCGTCGTTTTAATGACGAGATCTCTTTGAGGTTGAGTTTTTTAATGAGCTTGCCGGTAGTTTTGGTGGCTAATATAGTTTTAAATTTTAATCTTTTTAAAACTCTTCAGATAGAGCTGTTGCTATCCTTAACAGCTTCTTTTATTTTTGGTCTATTAACCATTCACGGCTTATTAGCTTTTGCTAAAAAAGTAAACTTTGGTTTATTTATTCTCTTTTTTGGACTCTTAATGATTTTAGCAGGCCTTTTTACTTGATTTAGCTTGTTTTAGTGGGTTTGTGATATAATAAAATCATAGATGAAGAGCCCGAGTGGGTCATTTTTTAAGAGTAAAAAAGGAAAACCCTGGTATCAAAGCTGGTGGGGGATGCTTTTGATTAGCGTGTGGGGCGGTACTCTGGTGGCGATAATTCAAATCACTATCGGTGTTTTAATAACAATTAGATAATATAGGTTAGATATAAAAATAAATTTAAGCTTATGAAAAAACCAAAAATAGGAGCTCACGTTTCAGTTTCGGGGGGTCTTTTTAATGCGGTTGGTAATGCTCAAGATATAGGAGCCGAGTGTTTTCAGATATTTGGTTCAAATCCAAGGCAGTGGGAAGTAAAGTCGCTGAACAAAGAAGATGTTAGAAAGTATTGGCAATTACTCAAGGGTAGTGAATTGGGCCCTGTTTTTTTACACGCTGCTTATCTGGTTAATCTCGCAAGTGTTAAAAGAGATCTTCAAAAGAAATCAATTAAAAATCTGAGCAGTCATCTTTCTATAGCAAAAGCAATCGGAGCGCAGGGTTTAATTTTTCATCCCGGTTCTGCTGGTAAAGATGGAGATAGAAAAGAGGCCCTTAATAGAGTTATTAGAGGTGCTAGAGAGGTTTTAAAAAATGTTCCCGGCAGAACCCAGCTCGTCGTTGAAAATACTTCTGGTGGTGGAGGAAAGCTTGGTGATAGTCCTTTAGATATTCAAAAAATAATAACTAGAGTCAGGTCTAATAGAATGAAGGTTTGCTTTGATACCGCCCACGCTTTTGAGTCTGGTGAGATGGATACATCAACAAAAAAGAAGCTAGAAGAGTCCTTGAGTCGGTGGGACGAATCTATTAGTTTAGAGAATGTGGTTGCTGTTCACGCTAATGATTCTATAACTAAGTTCGGTTCTAACAATGATAGGCACGCTAATGTCGGCAAGGGTTGTATAGGAAGACCTGGTTTTAAAAGGATCGTTAAAGACGGTCGTCTTAATAAAGCTCCTTGGATTTTAGAAGTCCCGGGTTTTGATAGCAGTGGACCAGATAAAAAGAACATAGAGATATTAAAATCATTATTTTAATTTGAGTAAAAAGATAATTTTATAAAAGGAGGAGAAGAGGTTTAATTAATATTAAAAAATAAAAAATTAGAGCTATAATTTCTATGACTTCTTTAGCAGAAAAACTCAAAAAAATAATCAAGGGCGAAGTTTTTGATAAACCAGAAATACTGGATGTTTATAGTCGGGATGCCGGCTTCTTTAAATTGACGCCGGAGTTAGTTGTTGTTCCAAGAGATGTAAAAGATATTCAAGAAGTTGTAAATTATGTAAATAAAAATAAAGAAGAAGATAAATCACTTTCTCTAACTGTTAGGGCCGGCGGTTCCGGTATGAGCGGAGGGTCTATAAATGAATCTATTATTATGGATATCTCTAAAAACTTAAATAATTTCAGAGGTATAGAAGGTGACGAAGCTACAGCTGAAGTGGGTATGATGTATCGAGATTTTGAGATAGAAACTCTTAAGAGAGAACTTTTATTTCCTTCTTTTCCCGCCTCAAAAGACTTATGCGCTATTGGAGGAATTGTGGCTAATAATGCTGGGGGAGAAAAAACTTTAGCTTACGGTAAAACTGAGGACTACGTAAAAAAACTAAAAGTGGTTTTAGTTGACGGAGAAGAGTATCTTATCGAGCCATTAACTTTAAAAGAGTTAAGGGAAAAAATGTCTCAAGAAAATTTTGAAGGAGAGGTTTATAGAAAAACTTTTAAATTAATAGAGGATAATTACGAAGTCATTCAGAAGGCGAGACCGAAGATTTCTAAAAACTCAGCCGGTTATTATCTCTGGAATGTCTATAACAAAGAAGAAGGGGTTTTCGACTTAACTCAACTCTTTGTCGGATCTCAAGGAACTTTAGGAATTATCACGGAGGCGACAATAGGGCTTATTAGACCTAAAAAATACACTAGAGTTTTAGTTGTTTTTATGCCAAGCATAAAAGATATGGGTGTTATAATTAAAACGATTCTAAAGTTTAATCCTGAAACTTTAGAGTCCTACGATGACAGGACTCTAAAGTTGGCTCTTCGCTTCTTTTTTCAGTTTTTGAAAATTTTAGGCGGAAATATATTTTCTTTAGCTTTTAAGTTTATTCCTGAAGCCACTATTCTTTTAAGTAGTGGCAGATTACCAAAGATAATTTTAACAGCCGAGTTTAGCGGTGATAATCAAAAAGATGTAGAAAAAGAAGCGTTAAAAGCCCAGGAGACATTAAAAAAATTCAATGTTAAAACCAGAGTAACTAAAACGGATGACGAGGTAGAAAAGTATAGAGCGGTTAGAAGGGAGAGCTTTAACCTCTTGAGAAAAAAAATTAAGGGCCGTCAGACAGCCCCCTTTATAGATGATATTGTTATAGACCCGGAGGATATACCTCAATTTTTGCCTAAATTGAAAAAAATTCTAGAAAAATACCCGGATCTCATCTACACCATCACCGGGCATATGGGAAATGGAAACTTCCATATAATCCCGTTAATGGACTTAAAAGATCCTAAGAGTAAAGATAAAATAAGAGAAATAACTCCCAAGGTCTATGACTTGGTCAAGGATTTTAATGGATCTATTACGGCAGAACACAATGATGGTCTTATTAGGACACCCTTTTTAAAGAAAATGTATGGCCAGGAAGTTTATGATTTATTTAAGAAAGTTAAAAAAATATTTGATCCTAAGAATATTTTTAATCCCAATAAAAAAGTTTCTTTAGAGGGGTTAGAGAAAGACGACTTAGCTTTTGAATACGCATTAAAACATATAACTCCTAAGTAATTATTAATGGCGAGAACGTTTTTAAAAATTAAAGCAAAACCAAATTCTAAAGAAGAAAAAGTAGAAAAAACAGAGGATGGCTCCTATAAAGTTTGGGTAAAGTCACCGCCGGTTAAGGGTTTGGCAAATAAAGACATAATAAAAGTTATAGCCGATCACTTAAAAGTTAACAAAAATCAGGTTAATATCATCTCTGGACGGAGCTCTAAGAATAAAGTATTAAAAATTGATAATTTAAAATAGTTTAATTATGCAAATAACAAGTAATGTTTTTGAAGACGGGGGAGAAATTCCTATTAAATATACCTGTAAAGGGGAAGATGTTAATCCTTCTTTAGATATCGCGGATGTTCCGAGCGAAGCCAAAAGTTTAGCTCTTATTGTCGATGACCCCGATGCTCCTGCCGGTACTTGGGTTCATTGGTTGGTTTGGAATATTGACCCAAGTACGACTAGAATTTTAGAAAACTCGTCTCCGGAGAGTTCGGTAGAAGGTCTGACCAACTTCGGTTTTAATCGTTATAGTGGTCCGTGCCCTCCAAAAGGACACGGAAAGCATCGTT
This sequence comes from uncultured Candidatus Saccharibacteria bacterium, assembly GCA_964600085.1. GTDB lineage: Bacteria > Patescibacteriota > Minisyncoccia > JACQLN01 > CAZPCT01 > CAZRHU01. Next base: position 925 of record CAZRHU010000016.1, on the reverse strand, counting down.
ACTTTTTTAAACTCTATGCTCTTGATATAGATTTAGATTTAGGTGAAGATACAGAAAAGAAAGATTTAGAAGAGACTATAAAAGATCATATTTTAGAAGAAGCTCAATTAATGGGAACTTATGAAATAAAGTAGTATTCTTTTTTTCTGAAGAACACTATAAAACCTCCCAGCTCGAGCTGGGAGGTTTTGGTTCTTGGTTCAAGGAGCTTTAAAGAGCTTATCTCTCAATCTTTCTGGTAGATAGGGAGCGCCGGGGAGGCGTATGTCTTGAACTCTCTGGATCACTTCTTCTTCCCCGGAATCAGCGATAATCTTGAAGAGTTCAACAAGTTCCGGAGGAATTCTTCTTTCTCTATCTGCGTATCCCTGAATCATTCTCTTACACTCTATTAAGATATAAAGAGCTGTTTCTGCTTCAACGTTGTCGAAGGTGAGAACTTCACTCAAAATCTGGAGCTTTTGAGGGTGTGAGAACCAACCCCAATCATGAGAAATGAATCTCATTGATAGCTTGGGGTTTTTTATTCTCCAGAGAAGGTCTATCACTTCTTTTTGAGAGCCCAAGAGATCTTTCACTTCCTGAATTTTATTTGAGCTGATACTTTTTCTTTCAATCAACTCTCGGGCTTTACGAAGGGTGGGTCCTCTCTCTACTCCAATCATTTTTTCTCCTTTTAATGAGAAGGGGCTATTAGGGAACTAAAGACATAGTCACATAAGTGATAATTTTTGTAAAGAGTCATCCGACTCTTCAAGAAGGGTCATCCAGTCATTCGACCCCTCGGGAGGAGTCATCCGACTCTTCAAGAAGGGTCATCTAGTCATCCAGTCATCCAGTCATTCGACCGGACAGGTTCGACCGGACAGGTTCGACCGGACGAATTTGACTATTCATAATAAATGCGCCCCAACTGTTCAACATT
>CAZRHU010000015.1:8855-10926 GCA_964600085.1 uncultured Candidatus Saccharibacteria bacterium | reverse complement strand
TTCTATAAGCAATCTTCAGAGCTCTCATATTTATCTTCCCAGACCGCGTAAAACCAAGTTAACGGTTTTGAGAATTATGCCGACATCAAATATAAGAGAGCGACGTTTTAAGTAGTAAAAATCGTAGGATAATTTTTCTTTAGTGTCTTCAACAGAAGATCCATAGGTATAATTTATTTGAGCCCAGCCGGTTAATCCTGGTTTTATCAGATACCTTCTTTCATAGAAGGGGATCTCTCTTTTTAAGAGCTGGTGGAACTCTGGCCTTTCAGCTCTTGGTCCCACGAAAGAAAGCTCTCCCTTTAAAACATTTATAATTTGTGGTATTTCATCTATTCTTGTCTTTCTTAGAAATCCTCCCACCTTTGTTATTCTAGTATCGTTTTCTACTGTCCAGCGAACTCCATCTTTCTCTGCATCAGGGCGCATTGTTCTAAATTTATACATAACAAAAGGTTTTTTATTTTTACCAACTCTTTCCTGAGTGTAAAAAATCTCTTCGTTATCATCTAGCTTTATAACAGCTACTGTTAAAACGCTTATCACTAAAGCAATCGGTAAAAGAATTAAACTGGCCAATATATCAACAACTCTCTTAAGAAATTCATATCCCGGTCTTCTTCCTTGAGCCACATGCTTTAAAAACCAAAGCTCGTCAACATCCTCTAACTCTACTTTTCTCTTCAACTCTTCTTCAAAAAGATCTAACTCTAAAACCTCTATAGAATCTTTTATAAGACTATCAAGCTCTTTTATCATTTTTTTACTTCTATAAGATCGGGAGTCAACTATAATTGTTCTTACGTTGTGTTTCTTTATCAGATTAGATAGTTCCGAGAAGTCTCTAGTGGTCTTTATCTGGAAAGAAAACTTTTCAGGGAAATCAATTTTTTCTTTTAAAAATACAAATCTTACCCGCTTACCTAACTGAGGATTTTTATTTAAAGAAGTAGCTAAAGACAGAGCTCTTTTATCGTGTCCAATAATAATGGTGGGAGTGTAGAGGCGTCTTCGGAGAATATTGTTAGCTAGTTGACGCCAGAGAGCAAAGGTTACAGCAAAGACGACTATAAATAAAAAAAGATTTGTTTTAGGAGTGATAGCAAAATAAGGAACAAAGTAGAAGAAGGCAGCAGCAATAATAAAGTCAACTAAAAGCATTCTTAAGAAGTTTGTGTAAAAAGAAAGAGTGTTTTTAGCAGAGTTCAAGTTATAGAGGTCGTGAATATAAAAAACCACTATCCAAACTAAAAATATTATAGAGAAGGGAAGTAAATGATTTTGAAGCAGGGTCTCCGAAGAAATCTCGCCGTACCTTAAAAATAAGGCAAAAACAAGCGACAGGTAAAAAATTAAAACATCGCCTATAAATAAAAAAGCTATTTTAGAAAAATTTTTCATTTTTGTGATATACTATATATAATAACTAAGCAAAAAGGTACTTTGTTAGTCAAGAGATTTAATTTTCGTCTTTTAATTTTCTTCTTCTTGTTTTTCGGCTTTCCTTCTTTTTCTCAAGCCAGCGTGGTTATAAATGAAATCGCTTGGATGGGAACAGAAAACTCAGCCGCAGACGAATGGATAGAGTTATATAATTCCGGATCAGAGGAGGTAAATTTATCTGGTTGGATTCTTCAAAGTCTTGACGAAGGATTGATAATAAATTTTGACCAAGATAGTGTTAACCTACCGCCCGCTTTATCGCCAGGCGGTTTTTTCTTGTTAGAGAGGACAGATGATACTAGTGTTCCTTCTATCTCCGCTGATATTATTTATACCGGCTCTCTTAGTAATACAGGAGAGGTTTTAATTTTAAAGAATGCCGAAGGCGTTGAAGAAGATAGGGTCGATGGTTCAGACAAGTGGAAGATAGGCGGTGCTCTATCTATTGTGGGTGATAATGATACGAAAGATACCGCTCAATTATCTACAGAGTGGGTGACGGCTATCGCTACTCCAAGAGATGTTAATTCAAGTCAGTCTTCCGAGCCCAAGTCAGAAGAGGGTGATGATTATATTACAGATTCTCAAAACCAAGAAGCACAAGATCAAGAAGTACAAAACCCACCGA
>CAZRHU010000015.1:0-8755 GCA_964600085.1 uncultured Candidatus Saccharibacteria bacterium | reverse complement strand
TTGTTGGGCGAGTTGATCCCGAATTTTTCTGCCTCTAGAGACGGGAATAAGTTTTACTGGACCCTAAACGCTACCCCTGGACTCTCTAATAAAAAAAGTGAATCGTTGGCAGTAAATTTACCCGAGCAAAAAGTTAATTATCCTCAAGCTCAACAAAAAGATCCGTCCAGCGAGAGCTTTGTTGAGCCCGGGAAAGAAACGAGAGCATCGGTTATTTCTCAAGTAAAAAGCAGTGACGACAAAGAAGATAAAAATAACTTTTCCAATATAATTTTATTAACAGGAGCTCTTTTATCTGCTATTATTCTTAGTGTTGTTTATATTAAATTAGTTAAAAGGAAAAAAGATTTTTAAAATAATGAAGTTAAACTATATCGTTATTCCACTTATAACCATTCTGGTTTCTTTTTTGGGTAGCTCTATAACTACTAGGGGTATGGAGTGGTACGGTGGTATAAATCTTCCTTCCTGGACGCCCTCTGGAGGTGTTATAGGTGGTGCTTGGACTATTATATTTATATTAAGCACTATTTCAGCTCTCTTGATTTGGAACACAGCTGATAGATCTAGTAAGTTTTGGTGGATAATAGGAATATTTTTGCTCAATATTCTCTTAAATATTTTATGGAGTTATATCTTTTTCGGGGTCCACCAACTAGGTCTAGCTACTATAGAGGCGGGGGTTCTTGGGTTGTCTGTCTTAGTTCTAATTTTTTTAAGTTGGCCAATCTCTAAAATTGCGTCGGTTTTCTTAATGCCTTACGCAGCTTGGGTAATTTTTGCTACCCATCTCACTTACGTTGTTTGGACTCTTAATTAACTTTATTTTTATACCTTTAATTGATAAAATAATAGTACAATGAAAGAAAGAGTAGTGGCTAAAAATATAGAATTGGAGCCAGAAATAAAACTGTATGTCAAGGAAAAGTTGAAATCTTTAGAAAAATACTTTCCCGACATAAGTTCTGATGAGATTATTGCTGAGATTGATTTGGGTAGGCCTTCTAAACACCATCGCAAAGGCGATGTCTTTCGCTGTGAAATAAATCTAACTATCAGTGGGAATTTACTCAGAGCAGAGGAGAGAGGAAATACTTTAATAGAAGTCATAGATAGGGCAAGTGGTGAGATAGATCGACAGGCCAGAAAGACAAAAGAAAAACAAAAAACTAAATTTCTTAGAGGAGCTCGCAAGTTGGCTCGTAAGATTAAGTTTTTTGATTTTAAAAAGTAAAAAATTTTAAAGATTATTTAAAGGGACCCGAGGGCTATTTCGGGTCGTTTATTTTTTAAGTTTATTACGCTATACTGCCGTCATCTATGAATTTTATTAAAAACCTCTTAAAGGGTGATGAGGGTGATCGCTTTCTAAAGCGAGCTTTTAAGATTGTTAAAGAAATAAATCTTTTAGAGGAAGAATTAGAGAAGCTTGAAGACGAAGAGTTGAAGTTAAAAACAGAAAAATTAAAAGATCGTTTAGAAGAAGGCGAGACCTTAGATGACGTTTTAGTAGAGGCCTTTAGTTTAGTTAGAGAGGCCGCTAAAAGAACCTTAAATCAAAGACACTATGATGTTCAGTTGGTTGGAGGTATAGCTCTCCACGAGGGAAGAGTTGCGGAGATGAAGACAGGAGAGGGTAAAACTCTGGCTTCAACCCTGCCGGTTTATCTAAATGCTCTAAAAAACGACGGGGTTCACGTGGTTACAGTAAATGATTATCTAGCTAGAAGAGATGCTGTTTGGATGGGTCAGATATACAATCTCTTGGGCTTGAGCGTGGGTTGTCTTAGTCAAGAGGGTGCTTATCTTTACGATGAAACTTTTAAAGAAGAAGAGGTGGCTGACGAAGAAAGAGATATTACTGGATCTTTTAAAATTGTAGACGAATTTCTTAGACCGAGTGATAGAAAAAGCGCTTATGGGGCCGATATTACTTATGGTACTAATAATGAATTTGGTTTTGATTATCTTCGTGACAATCTTGTTATGAGCGCTGAGCAGGCGGTTCAGAGAAGTGATAAAGAGGGAGGATGGAATTTTGTTATTATTGACGAGGTGGATAGTATTTTGATTGACGAAGCTAGAACTCCTTTAATAATTTCTCGTCCAGACGAAGAGTCGGGCAAGCTTTATCAAAAATTTTCTCGCATAGCCCCTAAGTTAAAAAAAGAAGAAGACTATACTGTAGATGAAAAAATGAAAGCGGTTAGCTTAACTCAGCAGGGGATAGACAGGGTGGAAAAACTACTAGGAGTAAAAGATATATATCAAGAAGGAGGTCTTCGTCTTGTCCACCATCTAGAAGAAGCTCTAAAAGCAGAGATACTCTTTAAGCGTGATCGTGATTATGTTGTGAGACCCTCAGACGATGGGGGGGAAGTTGTTATCGTCGATGCTTTCACTGGACGACTTATGCCCGGCAGAAGGTACTCTGAAGGTCTTCATCAAGCTATAGAAGCCAAAGAGAGAGTTAAAGTCCAAAAAGAATCAAGAACTGTCGCCACTATTACCTTTCAAAACTACTTTCGTAAGTATAAGAAAGTAGCCGGTATGACCGGAACAGCTGTCAGCTCCTCCGAGGAGCTCTTTAAAGTTTATGGTTTAGAAGTTGTTGTGGTGCCTACTCATAAACCCCTTATAAGAAAAGAATTACCGGACAGGGTTTATAAGAGCGAGGACGGTAAGTTGAGAGCCATCGCTAGAGAAGTAAAGAAAATAAATCAAAGTGGCAGACCTATACTTTTAGGCACTGTTTCAATAGAACACAACGAACGATTAAGTAGCTTACTCAACCAGGTGGGGGTAGAACATAGAGTTTTAAATGCTAAAAACCACGAGAAGGAAGCTGAGATTATTGCTCAAGCGGGTAAATTGAGGGCTGTAACTGTCGCCACAAATATGGCTGGCCGAGGTGTTGATATTATTTTAGGCGGTAATCCTCCCTCAAAAGAAGAAGCAGAGAAAGTAAAAGAATCAGGCGGTCTTCATGTTATAGGAACAGAAAGGCATGAAGCCCGTAGAATAGACGATCAGTTAAGAGGTAGGGCGGGTCGGCAGGGTGACCCGGGGTCTAGCCAATTTTTTGTCTCCTTAGAGGATGATCTAATGAGGGTTTTTGGTGGTGATAAAGTTAAAACAATGATGAATCGTTTAAAGATACCTGAAGACGAACCAATTCAGAGCGGTATAATTACTAAAGCTATAGAATCGGCTCAGAGTCGTATAGAGGGTTATCACTTTGACATCAGAAAACACGTTTTAGAATACGACGAGGTTATTAATAAACAGCGCGAGAAGATATACGCTATGCGAAGAGAGTTTATACAGCAGGATTCGGACGTTAAAATTAAAGAAGAGGTGAGTAGAATGATGAATGAAGAAGTGGAAGAGTTAGTTTATCGGCACAGTACTGACACAGGAGATTTTAACAAAGAAACTCTCTGGAAAGATCTTCAGAATCTATTGCCTTTAAGTGGGGAAGAAGAGGAAAAATTTAAACTTCTCATAGATAAATCTAAGAGCCCAGAAGAAGCTGAAGATAAAATTAAAAATAAAGCTTTAGAGGTTTGGAATAAAAAAGAAGAAGATTTAGGTGAAAAAGTTATGAGGGTTTTAGAGAGGTCTCTTTTGTTAAGGTTGTTGGATGAGCTTTGGATGGAGCACCTTGAGAGCATGCAGTATATAAAGACCTCGGTTGGTCTTAGGGCCTATGGTCAGCGCGATCCTTTGGTGGAGTATAAAAAAGAGTCTCATCGCCTCTTTAAAGATTTGTTAGCTTCTTTAAGAACTCACACAACAGCTCTTGTCTTTAGAGCAGAATTATCTTCTCGCTCTCAAGCTCCAAGCCCTACTCAAAATATTCAACTACAAGGCCCAGCTAAGAAAGCTCAAGGTGCTACTCAGCCTGCTAAAAGGGTAAAACCAGGCGGTAAAAAGATAGGCCGTAATGATCCTTGTCCCTGTGGCTCTGGTAAGAAATGGAAGAAGTGCGGTCTAAAAAATACTGCCGAGCACCAACGCAATCTCACTAAATAACTATACGACCCCAGGGGTCGTATAGTTAGGTAGTAAAATCAATGTCAACAAGAATAAGAACAACTAGCGAAAAAGAATATTACCACGTCTATAATAGAACGGTATTAAAAATTCCGGAGTTTGGAGATTCTAAAAACGCTGATCGTCTAAAACTAACTTTTTTGGCTGCAAATTCGACGATTTCTAATAAAGCATTTGATTATATTCGTAATACCAATCATCCAAATGTCGATCATATAATGGATATATTGGTTGGAGGCGACAAGCTTACAGATGTTCTTTCGTATGTTATTATGCCCACTCATTATCATATTTTATTGAATGAAAAACGGGATGGAAGTATTAGAGACTTTATTCATAAAACTAATACTTCAATAGCAAAATACATAAACACAAAAAAAGAAAGAAAAGGACCTTTATTTGAAGGTCGTTATAAAATAGAGCATGTCGATAGTAACGAATATTTACTTCATTTGTGGCGTTATATTCATTTAAATCCCTTAGATTTCATTTTAGGGAGAAGTTGGCGAAAGGGAAAGTTAAAAAATTGGAAATTAGTATTATCAAAATTAGAAAAATATCAGTGGTCCAGTCTAGATTATTTTTTAAAAAATAAAAAAGATCCCATTATATCGGGAGCCGAGATAATAAAGGATCAGTTTAAAGATTTAAATTCTTACACTAAATTTCTACGTGAATGGACAGATGATGGTTTTAATAATTTAAGTAATTTTTAAACTATACGACCCCTGGGGTCGTATAGTAGAGGGGTTGCTAAACATTAAAAAGGAAGATATGTCAACAAAAGAAGGGAGAACAGAAGAGTTGAGGAAAATTAAAGATGAGGTGATTAATTTAAAAGAATCGCCACTTTATGAGTTTAGGGTAAAAAATAAAAACCTTCCTGTTATTGGCGAGGGCTCTCACAACGCCGATATAATGTTTATAGGGGAAGCGCCGGGTAAGAACGAGGCAGCTACTGGCCGTCCTTTTTGTGGAGTGGCTGGAAAAATTTTAGATGAACTCTTAGAGTCGGTAAGGATAAAGAGAGAAGATGTTTATATTACTAATATTGTAAAAGATCGTCCACCAGCTAACAGAGATCCTTTACCAGAGGAAATAGCTCTCTATGCTCCTTTTTTAAGCAGGCAGATAGAAATAATTCAACCAAGAGTTATCGCCACACTGGGCCGTTTTTCAATGCATCATATTCTGGACAAATTTAGAGTAGGAGAAGACGGTTCTATTACTAAGTTGAGGGGAAGAATTTTTGAGACTAGGGCAAGTTACGGCGATTTAAAAATTATTCCGCTTTATCATCCCGCTGCTGCTATTTATGATCCAACCAAAAAAGATGTTTTAAAGAAGGATTTCCTTTTAATAAAAAAACATGCTGAAGAGTTTTAAGATTCCAAAAGAAGATAGTAATTACGCCTGGACCAACCACGTGGTTGAAAAAATGCGTTACTACCGGTTGTCAGAGAGCTTGGTGAAGAGAATTATAAGAAATCCGGACAGAACAGAAGAGGGTGTTGCTGAAGGAACTATTGCTGTTATGAAAAAGGCCCCCACAAAAAGACCTCAAGAGTACTGGACTATGTACCAATTACTTAAAAGCAGTAAAAAAAGAATAATTTCAGCTTGGAGGTATCCGGGTATAAGTCCTCAAGGGAAAGAGATACCGATTCCCGAAGATATACGGAGAGAGCTAGAGAAGAGGTTTGGCTAGTTTACAAATTAATTTAAATAAGCTAGTATACAAATCTCGCGCAATCATAGTTCTTGCCAGCTTTCTCATCGCTAAAGAGGAGAAGAAATGAGCCAAGAGACGAAGAGAAAAGAAAACAAGACCACTTCCGAGGAAGCCATAATCCTTTTTCGAACTCTTCACTCGGTGAGGATTCAGAAGAGAAAGGGTAATGGTCGTCTGACGAAAGATGAGAAGGAGGAGCTGGCTATCACCTCTCGAAGAATTCAGGATGAAATCCTCGCAACTTTCTCCATCTCGGAAGGAGAGTTGCACTCCATGATCCTCTCGATGGATCGAGGGGAGGGTCAGGTGGATCACTTCATCAAAAAAAATCTCTCGATTGAAGCATAGATCAAGTACCTGATTGCGCGAAAGCCCCAGCAATATATTGCTGGGGCTTTCTTCTTTCCAAAAACCCCCACCTGTGGCGGGGGTTTAAAGTTGACAAGTTTTTATTAATTTGCTTATTATTAGTTAGATAGTAAAGTAGTTCTTTTAAGAAAGGAGCTTGAAAATGTTGCCATTAGTAATGTTTTCCTCTAGCAGAGACTCATCTTTAGACTCCGATGAGTTGATAGAAAATAGTTCCCTACCTTTTCCTGTGGAATTTCTACAGGAAGAAAGAAGATTGTTTTTCCCTTGTTCAGTCGGGGCGATCTTTCAAAGTTTTAATGAGAAAGAAGGTGTGAAAAAAATGCATAGAGACGATGGTGGTGGGGGTATTAATTATGATGACACAACTTATCTCTAGGAAACTTATAAAGAATTTTCGTGTAATGATCTCAACAATATAGAAAGGGGGTGAGAATATGGGCTGGATCAGTGACATTCTCAGTGGTGATTGGGTTGATCCCACGGAGGAAGAACAGGAGAACAATCCTGGAGGACCTGATCAGGATGACTAGGTCTTCCCCTGCCAATTCTGAGAGATCCTTGGTGGCTAGTTAAGCGCTAGGGCTCTCTCAGAATATTTTTTTATCTAATATAAAATGAGTAATTATAAAGAAATAAAAATAGAAAATGGGTTGAAGGTTGCTATTAATGAAAAGCAGGACTTAGAGACAGTTACTATAATATTAAAAACAAGAGCCGGTTCTCGATATGAAAAAAAACAGGAAAGAGGATATGCTCATTTCTTAGAGCATATGCTTTTAAAAGGAACTCGAAAACGACCCTCAGCTTTTGATATAAGTTCAACCATAGATAAACTGGGTGGTTATATAAACGCTTCAACAGGCAGTGAGGCTGTTAGTCTAATTATTCGAGTTCCCAAAAAATACATAAAAACAGCTTTTGAGCTTATGTCTGATTTGACTTTTAATTCTCTTTTTAATAAAAAAGTTTTAGAAAACGAAAAGAAAGTTATTCTCCAAGAGATTAAAAGGTATAAAGATAATAACCTAGCGTACTTGTATGGTCTCACCCTCAAAAACATATTTGGGAATAACCCTTTAAAACAACATCCCCTAGGAAGTAGTGAGTCGGTTTTTTCTGTGACCGCAGAAAAACTAATAAATTATCATAAAAAGTTTTTTGTTCCCTCAAATAGTATATTGGTTGTGTCGGGGGGCGTTGATAAAAAAAAGGTTGTTAAATTAACAAATATGTATTTTAAAAATTGGAGTGATAGAAAAGTTGAACTAGATAAAACAAATAAAGAGGATAAAATTTTAGAAAGTAAAGGATATATTTTTAAAAAAACATCAAGCGAACAATATAGCTTATCTTTAGCTACTTCGTTTAATAAAAAAAACATAAAAGAGGATCTGGCTTTAGATCTTTTTCATCTATGCTTAGGGGTTGGTCAAGCTTCTGTTCTTTATGATAAATTGAGAAATAAAGAAGGATTAATTTACGCTTTAAAGGTCAACAATCAATCTTTTTTTAAAAACATAAATTTGTTTTCAATAATAACTTCTACCACAAAACCTAAGAAAGTTGTTAATAGGATAAATTCTGAACTAAAAAAAACCCATTTAAAAATAAATGATAGTTATTTTAAAGATCTAAAAAAACAGTTTATTAATAGATTATTAATGAGTATTGATAACCCTATAATAGAGGCTAATATAATAGGAAATTCTTGGATAAGTGAGAATAAGATTGTTACTCCAAAAGAAATAATAGATATTGTTAATGGGCTTAATTTAAGTGACTTTAAAGATGTAGTAAAAAGACTGTTAGAGACTGAACTTTCTCTTACAATAACAGGTAAAAAAGATCCTTTTTATAAAACCGAAAGTTGAGATAGAATAACACCAAAAACCCCCGCCTGTGGCGGGGGTTTTTGCTCTATATACTTTATACTTACTGCTTTCTTAAGGCATTATAATAATTTCTCGGGCCAAGATTTCTATATTCGGGACCGGTTCTTCGGCAGGAGTTACAATAACGAGGGCTCCTTCTTTCAGACGGCTAATACCACTTAATGTTTTGTTGTTGTTTTTTACATCGGCTGCGTTATTGTATTGAAAAATACCTGTCTCTTCATCCCAGGTAAAAGTAAAGTAATCATCTTTGGTTGAGTACTCACCATCTTTTTCTAGAAGTTTACTTCTGTGAATAGAGAAAATTTTATTTTCCCAATCAGCGCCGGTTATAATTCCCTGTACCCCCTCAATATTCTCAAAAGATGTACTCATATAATCGTCGGCCGAGTATTTTTGATACAACCAAAATCCACCTAAAACGATTATTACTATAACCACAATAGCTAGTCCGATGTTAATTAAATTTTCTTTTTCTTCTAATACCTCTTTTTTTTCTTCTGTTTGGGCGTAGTTTTGATCTTTATTTTGTTCCATATATAAAATTTTCTTACTAATATTTATCTTAATTATACCACGAATAAAGAATAAAAATTTATTTTTGTGGATATATTTAAGAAATTGAGGTCTATATTAACCCCATTAGAAGTCCAAAGTGTATTTAATAGTTGTTAAAGTTTAAATAACAGACGAAGCCGACTTC
>CAZRHU010000014.1:0-13697 GCA_964600085.1 uncultured Candidatus Saccharibacteria bacterium | reverse complement strand
TTTTTTTACAAGGGATTCTTGAGATATAGTTTCAGAAAAATATCTTCACTGGATTATCTTTTTGTTTTAAGTCCGGGCAAATATGTCGGTGGTGCAGAACGCTATACTCAAAACATTGCTACTGAATTAAAGAAACAAGGTAAAGAGTTTGTTATTGCGGTGTCGCACAATAATGAATTTTATCTGGAGTGCCAGAAAAGTTTTCCAAGCATATACCTCGGCGACTCACTGAAAGATGCCTCTCTTAGGTTGAAATATCTCTTACAAAACCGAAAAATTGGGGCAGTAATTTCAAATGGATATCACTCGTCTTACTTAGTAATTCTTGCAAGATTTAGAAATCTATCATCAAAAGGAGCCACCTTTATTGATATAAAGCATGGTTGGATAACAACAAATTTTTCAGAAAGATTTAAAACCTTTTTAGATAGGATTTTTAGCATTTTATATAACACAGTGATTATTGTTGACCCCAAGATGAAAAGAAAACTATGGTTTATTAATCATAAGAAAATAACTTTTATTCCATCGGGAATCTCGTTAAAAAATAATACCATCAACAGACACAATGGGACTGATTGTCTAAGAATACTACTGGTGGGCAGATTATCGGAGGAAAAATGTTTTCAACTAGTTTTAGAGGCACTGTCTCGTGTCCAAAATAATTTATGGGAACTTACTGTGGTTGGCGCCGGGGTATGGTTAGATTTGTTAAAAGAAATAGCAATAAAGAACAACATTGATAGAAAAGTAGACTTTGTTGGATACCAAGAAAACGTTCTATCGTTTTACCAAAATGCCGATTTGTTGATTATTTCGTCAGTCAATGAGGGGTGCCCGCTTGTTGCTCTAGAAGCTATGGCAAGCGATGCTTTGGTACTTTCGACGCGTGTTGGCTATATGCCTACAATGCTCAACGAAGGCCGTGGATTTTTAGTTGATGTAAATATTACTGCTACGGGATTAGCAAACAAGATAAAAGAAATTATCTCTCTGGATAAAAATATCAAAAACGAAATATTGAGAAAGGCACGAGCTTTTGTAGAAAAAAACCATAATCTATCCCAAAACGCAAAAATCATTGATGATTTAGCAATTAGATTAAGAAGTCTATGATATACAACAAACTTGGCACAACGGATTTAAGTGTATCTGCTGTTGGTTTAGGAGCTTGGCAATTTAACGGCGAATGGGGAAAGAAATTTAATCAAAATGATGTTTGCGAGATATTAGGTGTTGCTGAATCTTTAGGAATAAATTTTATAGATACGGCGGAATGCTACGGTGATCATCTTTCCGAAAAATTTATTGGCCAATTCCTAAAACGTAATAGTCGACATAAGTGGATTATAGCAACCAAGTTTGGTCATAAATATAAGGGTTTCCTTGATGCCGAGGATCGCTGGTCGCCAAAGGAAGTAAAACAACAATTGGAAGATTCCTTGATTGCGCTGAACACGGAGTATATAGATATTTATCAATTTCACTCAGGCAGTGACGAGGTTTTTAATAATCATGAGCTCTGGCGGGTTCTGAAAGAGGAAAAACGAGCTGGAAAAATTCGTCATCTCGGACTGTCAATTTCAGAAGATGTTGTCCTAGGTAATGACTTGTTGCAGATAAACAAAGTGCGGGAATTTGGTATTGATGTAATTCAGGTGCGTTATAATTGGTTACAAAAAGAGGCGGAGAATGTCCTTATCCCACAATGTCTAAAGTTTGGATTAGGCATTGTCGCAAGACAGCCACTTGCTTACGGGTATTTAAGTGGAAAATATAATGCTGAAAGCGAATTTCCGGAAAATGATGTAAGACATTGGCAAAATAGAGAAACTTTTCTAAAGACAATGAAATCTATTGATAAACTAAAGAGTAAGTTACGAAGAAATACCAATCCAGCAAAGTGGTCTATTGACTGGTGTTTTAAAAACCAAGGCATTACTTCTGTTATCGTTGGTTGTAAAACGAGCGATCAAGTGAAAAGCGCTGTCGAAGCTATTAGAATCTATGCAAACAAAGATTAGACAATATAGCTATGAAAATGTAGCCGAAATAAGTGATTTACTACTTGAATATCGAGACACCCTGGACTATCGGAATCTTTTTACAAGCAAGGAATGGTTGCTGTCTTTCTTGGAAATATATAAACCGGATGTAAATTTTTTAGTACGATCAAACAACAACCTAAATTATTTCTCGCTGAGCGTTTTTAATAATGAGCTCATATTTACTGGTGACCCATTCAATGATTTCAACTGCGTATTTATAAAGGACGAGTCAGATTTGTACGATTTTGGAGCAATTGTTAAGTACTTATCACAACTATATAAAAAAATTAAATGGTATAACCTTTCTGAGTTGAAGTTACTCAAATCTCTACCAAATATAGGCAAAGTACAAGATGGAATTACTTGTCTAAAAATAACCGAGGTTTCAGAAGTGCAGGATTATGATGTGATGATAAGTAAAAAAATTAAACAAATGTACGAAAAATTTTCGAATGCATTGTCTTTTAATAGAATTTTTGGAAACGAGAAACAGTTTAGGCCACTTCTCGAAAACTTACTGCAGGTACGTCAGGATAAATTACTAAACCACAAAAGAGAAGGGCACAACTTATCGTTTGAAGACAAATTTAACGAATTTATCATCAAACTAGCTGGCTCCGGTTCTCTTGGAGAAAATCTATTCATTGACTACTGCATAGACAAAAACAACGGAGAAATAGTAGCTTCGAGCCTCAATTTTATAAAAGACAAGAAAATTATATGCTATTTGCGCGCTCACGCTCAATCAGAGAACCACACTTCTTACGGACTTATATTAGATTACTGGAGTAACAGGAAAAATTTTGGCGACGGTGTAAAAATTATTGATTTCACGCGGGGCGATGAATCTTATAAGTACAGATTGGGGGCTAAAGAGTATAAACTAAAAAATTTTGTTACAATATGATTATGATCAAACAAAAAATTCTCGTTACTGGTTCCGCTGGCTTTATGGGTTGTCATCTTTACGACCATCTTTTCAAGCATTACGGCCGGAAATACAAAATATACGGAGTTGATGATCTTTCAGGAGGATTTATGCGTAACGTCTCGCAGAAGAAATACTTCACAAAATTGGATTTGCGTGACCGAAAGAAGACTGCACGCTACATAGGAAAGATTAAGCCGGAAATAATTTTCCATTTCGCGGCTGATGCCACGGAGGGAAGAAGTCAATTCACCCCCTTTTCTGCTTTGGATAGAAATTTAACAGCGTACATGAATGTGCTTGTGCCAGCCATAAGTTCTGAAGTTAAAAAGGTAATTCTTATCAGCTCAATGAGCGTTTACGGCAAGCAACAAGCGCCGTTTCAAGAATCTATGACCCCGATGCCAGAAGATATCTATGGCATTACAAAATCTGCAATGGAGCAGGCAACAAAGATTATGGCTTCTGTATACGGCTTTAAATACCTGATTTTTAGACCGCACAACGTCTATGGGCCAAAACAAAATCTTTCTGATCCTTACCGTAACGTAATCGGAATTTTCATCAATTGTCTGCTTTGGAATAAAAAGTTTTATATTTATGGTGACGGCAATCAGAAAAGGGCTTTCAGTTATATTGATGATGTAACCGCGACCATAGGCAATACCGCTTTAGGAAATAAAACCAAGAATGCGACTTTTAATATAGGCTCTGATGAAGTCGTCACTCTCAATGGACTCGCAGATATTATTTTAAAAGAATTTTTTGTTGGGCAGATATCTAAGGAACTAAGACCATCTTATCTGCCAGGTCGCCCGCAGGAGGTAAAAGACGCTTTTTGTGATCATAAAAATATTCGAAAGATACTTGAATATAAAGCAAAAACTGAATTGCATAAAGGAATAAAGCAAACCATAGAATGGGCCAGATCTATTGGTCCGCAAGAGTTTGTATATCTTGAATCGCTGGATTTAAATCATAAAAATGTGCCTGAAACCTGGAATAAGAAGTTGTATTAACTTAAATTTATGCATTCTCACCTATACGTCAACCTTTTTAGTCGGGCAAAAATTGGGGGAGTTTGAGGGGAAAAATTTTTGCCCGCAAGTGTTGAAAGCCCCGCCGCTCCGCCCGAACACTTGTAGGGCGGAACCGAGCAGAAATTTCCCTTTCCTTTTTAGAATTTTTTTAGGGGGCGCGCGCAAAAGAAAAATTGTAAGGGAAATTTCTGCGAGGTTGCCGCCGAAGCGTAGCGGAGGCGGGCGGCGGGGCGGTCGTCGAGCGTACGATTTGGGTCAAAGTCACCATGCACTCCGCGCGTGGCACATTGTCAGCGACTTTGGAAATAGGTGCGAGCTTGGTAAAATAAAGACACCACAAAAAACCACCCAGCCCTCAGGGCTGGGTGGTTTTTTGTGGTGGAGATGGCGGGAGTTGAACCCGCGTGTAGAAAACAAGATAAAAAAGAATTTACAGTCATAGCTATTTCTGAATAACCAACCTTCTCTATAGAAATAGCAAGAAAAGAAGGAGGTTTGGCTTTTTGGTCAGAAAAGAATCAGCCAAATTCTTAACTCAAGCCCGAATGGGTTGATACCGCACTAAATCCTCTCGGGCAGAGAATTTGGCGATAGCTACGCTATTTTAAGCGTAAACAACAGCCCTTTGTGGGCTAAACACGTTTGCACGTATTGTTTTGGCCAGTTTATCGAGTGCTTGGACCGACCTCGGACTGAACTTTTATACCGAGAATATCCTAGCGAATCCTTACATCCCCTGTATTAAAATTTGAGATTTCTTCTTATTTCACGATCAATATCGCGTTTTTTAAGAACTTCTCGCTTATCCGGTCGCTTTTTGCGCCGAGCAATGCCGATTTCTAACTTGAGTAAGCCCTGTTTATTATAAACCTTTGTGGGTATAATTGTCAATCCCTTTTCTTCTGACTTTCCTATAAGATATTTAAGTTCCTTTTGGTTTAAAAGTAGTTTTCTTGGTCTTTCTGGATCATAGTTTTTAGAAATATTTTTGGGCTGGAAAGCAGGAATGGTTGCTTTTACCCAAAAGGCCTCGCCATCTATTATAGATATGTATGACCCCTCAAAGCTAACGCGGTTATTTTTTAGAGACTTTACTTCTGTTCCGGTCAGCTTTAAACCGGCCTCAATCTTCTCCAGGATTTCGTAATTAAACAATCCTTTTTTATTCACTAAAGCTTTCATATTGTTAATAGTATCACGTTTTATTATTTATCAATAAGCTCTTTACTTCCCTTTTGTATTGTAATAAAATACAAATCCGTGTTAATCTAATGCTTGAAACACTAGATTGCTAGATAATAAATAAAATTATAGCGAATAAACCAAAGGTAAATAATAGAATAAGAGCTAAAGAGTTAGTTGTCATAGATAACGAAGGCAACATGCTTGGTAAGATGGATAGAGAAAAAGCCATCGCCCTAGCCCAAGAAAAGGGCCTTGATTTGATTGAGGTTAATCCAACCGCCAACCCTCCGGTAGCTAAAATACTAGATTACGGCAAGTATATTTACGATCAGCAAAAAAAGGAGAAGAAAAACCGAGCTGGTCAGAGAAATCAAGAGTTAAAAACCGTTAGAATAGGATTTAGGACCTCTCCTCATGATCTGGAAACAAAGGCTAAAAGAGTTGATAGATTTCTAAAGAAAGGTTATAGGGTTTGTCTAGAGATATTTTTAAGGGGTCGCGAAAAAGCTATGAGAGATCTGGCAAAAGAAAAACTCGAAAACTTTTTAAAGATGGTAGAAAAAGATTATAAAGAAATTGAACGAATAAAAAAGAGTCCAAGAGGTTTTAGAGTAACAATCGCCGGAGAATAAAATATGAGTAAAAAAACAAACAAATCAGCAGAAAAAAGATTTAAGGTCACTAAGAGTGGTAAGGTTTTGCATAGAAAAGGTCCAAAAAATCATTATCGGGGGAAAAAGTCTGGTGACCAGATAAGAAGAGCTAGGAGTAGAAAAGAACTTTCTAATACTCAGGCTAAAAAAATTAAAAAGCACTATTTACCACATAGTTAGGTTACTAATTTTTTAATAATGGCTAGAATAAAACGAGGAAAAACAGCATCAAAGAGAAGAAAAAATGTATTAAAACATGCAAAAGGTTTTAAGTGGCGACGCAAATCTCACTATAAAGCAGCAAAAGAAGCTTTAATGCACGCCTGGACCCGATCTTATCATGATCGTAAAAAGAAGAAGGGAAATTTTCGTCGCCTCTGGCAGATAAAAATTAATGCTGCCACAAGAGAAAGAGGTATTTCTTACAGTAAATTCATCGACGCTCTTAAAAAATCAGAGATAGGGTTGGATCGAAAAATATTAGCTGCTATAGCCGAAAACGAACCAGAGATATTTGATCAGCTAATTGAAGAAGTAAAGAAACATTCAGAAAAGGGAAAATAGAAAATAGACTAAAAAAACCGCCTCTCGGCGGTTTTTTTAATAGTGATTTAAAGTAAATTTATCTAGATAATATTGGTAGGCCAAAGCCAGTAGCAATATCATCACCTAAAGCCCAGACATCTTGAGCCATTATTCTTAATTTACTTCTTGAAGAATACATATCACCATCCCAAATTTTAGCGGCGAGACCAGCAATAAAAGGAGCGGCGGAAGATGTTCCTGATAAATATCTATACTCTTCGTTTAACCAGGTAGATTCAATATTAACACCCGGAGCAACAAACTCTATTTCTCCTTCTTCAATAATATAATCTCCGTTATTAGAACCTCGAGAAGACCAATCGGGAACCTTTATATCTTCACTAATAGCTCCAACGGCTAAAAATTCTTCTCTAGCAGCAGGATAATTAAGAGTGCCCATTTCAGGACCTCTATTACCCGCAGAAGATATTAAGAGAGTGTTCTTATCAGTATTGTTTATTAAAACTTTTTCTATTAAAAATCCTTTCGCGCCACCAAAGTTAAGGTTCGCTATGTCAGCATTTTCTTTTATTGCGTAATCTAAAGCTTTTGCCACATCATCTGCCCAACAAAAGCCATCTTGGTTGCAAACTTTATAAGCCCAGATTTCTGATTCTGGAGCGATACCAAACATACCACTTCCACTCTCACCGCCATCGGCGGCAATTATTCCAGCTGCGTAAGTACCGTGGCCGTTTTTGTCTTCGCAAGTATCAGTGGTTATAGAACTACGAGTAAAATCAACACATTGAGTTATTCTATTAGAGATATCCGGATGATTTTTATCTACACCGGTGTCTAAGAGGGCAACCCTAACTCCTTCGCCTTCATTAACATTTTCAACACCACTACTGCCATAGATTAATTTAGTGCCCCAATTAATTTGAGAGGTTGGCTGTTGATTTTCTAAAGATAAAATATCTTCTTTTTCTTTTATTAATTCTTCATCTTCTAGAGATTCGTTATGTGCTTCAAAAAGCTTATTTAATCCACTAATGGCCAGCTTCTCATTTACTTCACTTACGGTGTAATAGGTTATTTTTCTAAAAGAAACCTTAAATATTTTATCTAGAGCCCACAACTCCCCTCTCGTTAATTCAGCGCTAAAACCACCATCAAACTTATGGTGAGCACCAAAGAGGTGTTTTATTATACCGCTTTCTGTTTCAATAAAATAACGGCTCTCATTTTCTGGTAAGGGTCCCTCAAAAGCTTGAACCGCCCCCGCAGACACTAGAAAAAGAGCCGATAATATAAATAGAAAAAGACTTATTTTTTTTGAAATACGCATTGCTTTCCTTATCTGTATCTATCAATTATATACCTTATATTATTCAGGTCAAGGACCTGGACAGGACCGTTTTAATAATCACAACTCAACCACTTGATCTTTTTTAGGTACCTCTGTTTCTAGACCTAATTCACTTCTAACTTTATCGGCTAAAACCGAGGATGGTTTTTCTTCTCCTTGAACCATAAAAATCTTTTTTGGTTTTTGTTTAAACCCTCTAAGCCAATCTATGAGACCGCGCTGATCAGCGTGAGCAGAATAACCACCTATAGCTTCTATTCTTGAGTTTACTTGAACTTCATCACCAAATATTTTCACTTTTTTTGCTCCGTCATAGAGACGTCTTCCTAAGGTTCCATGAACCTGGTAGCCAATAAATAGGAGAGTTGATTTAGGATCTGGTAAATATAATTTTTCGTGGTGTAAAATCCTTCCCCCTGTTGACATGCCGGATCCGGCAATAATTATCTTTGGCGGATTAATATTATTTATTCTTTTAGAAGCTTCTGTGCTTAAAGTAAACTCTAAACCGGGGAAGTCAAACAGATCATCGCCCGAAAGAATAAGATCTGTGGCTTTCTCGTTAAAGTAATCGGTGTATTCTTGATAGACGGCTGTGGCTTTTATAGCCATAGGGCTGTCCAAGAAGATAGGAATACGGGGAATTAAATTATTTTCAACTAAAGAATTTAACTCAAATAAAATTTCTTGAGATCGCTCAACAGCAAAAGAAGGAATCATAAGAGTGCCTCCACTCTTTATTGTACTCTCTATAATCTCTTCGAGTTTTTCCTTTCTCTGAGTGTGATCTTCGTGAAGACGATCCCCGTACGTGGACTCAGTTAAAACATAATCGGCCCCTTCTATTTTCTCTGTCTCTCTTAAAAAGGGAACTGGGGGGTTTCCTAAATCTCCAGAGAAGATAATTTTCTTTTCCTCGCCACCTTCATCAATATAAACCTCTACTATAGACGATCCTAAAATATGGCCAGCATCTCTGAAGACTACCCTTATTCCTGGAACTTCTTTTATCTCTTCACCATAACTCCTACCGTGAGACCTCTTCCAGCACTCTATAAGGTCTCTCTTTTGGTAGAGCATCTTTCTTCCTTCATACCGAGCTTCGTTTTTCATAATTCCTAAGCTATCATCTAGTATTATTCGAGCCAGACCTAAAGTAGGATGGGTTGCATACACATCACCTCTAAAACCCTCCTTACACAGTTTTGGCAATCTACCTGTGTGATCTAGATGAGCGTGGGTAATAAAAACAGCGTCCACTTTAGAGGCATTATAAGGAAATGGTTTTTGATTTTCTTCTTCTACGTGGTGACCACCCTGAACTAAGCCACAGTCAATTAAAATTTTGGCTTTATCTGTTTCCAGTAAATAGTTAGCTCCTGTAACCGAGCCGGCCCCGCCATAAAAAGTTAATCTCATATTTTTTTAGTAATTAAAAATTATTTAATGTCTTCCATTTAGTTCTTATAATTTCTGGCCACTCTCTATTGTTTTTCTTCCAATTTTTTAACCATCTGCGAGTTTTTGGGTCAGAAGGATAGCCCGAACCGAAATCACCGTATTTTTTATGTAGTTTTTTAATAACTTTTTCTCTTTCTTCCTTAGCGATAATAGAAGCTGAGGAGACAGCGATGTTTTTAGAATCCATTTTATTACCGCCTATTATAACTGGATTATATTTTGTTCTTTTAAAAACTTCGTCGCAGTATTTTTTTATACCCTTGCCACTAGATGGTACATCTAAGAAAACTTTATCGGGAGAAAATTTATTTATAATTCTAGATGTAAACCTTATCTCTAAAAGATTTAGAGAGTTTTTATCTAAAAGATCTGGCTTTATTTTGAAAGTAGTATATCTTTTCTTATTTTTTCTAACTATTT
Source organism: uncultured Candidatus Saccharibacteria bacterium (assembly GCA_964600085.1). GTDB lineage: Bacteria > Patescibacteriota > Minisyncoccia > JACQLN01 > CAZPCT01 > CAZRHU01. Next base: position 4,065 of record CAZRHU010000014.1, on the reverse strand, counting down.
TAGATGCTTTTCTCCTTTTTTGGGGCTTTAAATCTTTAGAGTCTTTAACTCCTTCTTTTTTTAAAATTTTAAATACTTCGATTCTATCATCAAACCAAACACCTGCCATAACCAAAGGCCCAATAACCGCCCCTCTTCCAGCTTCATCTATTCCTAAAACAATCCTGGACATATAATTATTGTAACACAATAAAAGAAGGCCCGACGCACCAAAAAACGCGTCGGGCCTTCATCACGTTCTCGTTACCTCTCTCCACGCTTTTTCTGCAATAAGAGAAACTAGTTTAATCCACTGGTCACTAACCTTAATTACTTTGGGTTTACCCGTTATCGGACGACTTATTTTCTGAAAAGCACTATCAAACCTTATAGACCCCTCACATTCTATAAAGTTAAAGACGGTCATTGGTCTTTTAGGGTGAATAACCCTTAGACCAATCGGTTTATTCTTACCCTTTCCATTCTTGGTAAAGATTATCCTAACAGCAGGCGTTACTCTATCATTAATCACAGATTCCTCCTCTTGTGAAGTGAAGTTTACGAAAATGCGATGAAAAAGAACTGTTGATTATTATACTTATTTCTCTAAAAAAGACAAATTTCTATTTTTATGTCGGTAAAATTTTACGTGTGTCTATCAGCAACAACAAAAGCGCCGTAACCCCACGGCTTGGTTTTTACCTCGTATCCGTTCCCCCTTATTATGCCCACAACTTCTTTAATCATCTCTCTTGTGGGACCATTTTCACCAATATCAACATGAATTTCTATATTAAAATTACAGCCGTCTTCTATGCTTATAATATTCTGAATATTCTTCGTCATAATTTCAGCTACCTCTAACGATCTTAGAGCTTCTAAATATATTCTATGGCGTAGTGATTTATGGTTATCTTTTCTGTCTCTAATCCAAAAGTAACGTCCTCCGGCGCCCACTCTATGAACGATAATGGCTGTAACAAAATCTGTCTTTAGATGTTGTTGAGAATCACTACCAATAACAATTGTGTAATTTCTTTTTCGATCAGCTAGAATATACCGGCGCAATTCTTGAAGCATTCTATTAAAACTTATTCTTCCTAGAGAAGGACTATTAACATGTTCTAATTTATTTATTTCACCGCTTCGATTCATTATTAATTTCTTAGTTTCTAAAAAAGCGTTGGTCTAGAACGCTTAGATTCTTTGATGTCTGCACTGATTATTCTCCAAATTTTAAAGTGACGAACATCACCTCTAAGGTGACAAAAGGCCTCGACTGTTCCACCGCTTATAGAGTGAATCTCAATATCTCTTTTTTTACGAGCCCTCTTTCCTCCTCTTTCTTGAGAAGATATATAATCTATCTCTACTGGCTTTTCTTGTTTATAGGCCTCTTCCAGCATACCCCTAATATCTTTAGCGTCTCTATCTCTATGAGCCCAGTGGGCGGGAATGGTCTTTAATCCCTCTGTTCTTGATTCAAAACGAACGACGCCGTGGTTTTTCCCGTATTCATAAATATCTTTTGTTAATCTTACGTCATCCAGACAATACTTTTTTACTTCATCAACCCTACCCTCTCTAAACCACTCCAGCGCCTCTAGTCCATGACCACTTTTTTCTTCTCCTAAAGTATTTTTAGCTAAATTATTTAAAGCCACTCTAAAACCAGCAGCATTTTCAATATCGTTCATAAGATCTAGGGTTTTTACTTTGTTTAAATCTACGTCTCTAAGATACGGTTGAAGAACGGGCCAGTCAAAATCTTCAACATTAAAACCCATTAAAAGATCTCTCTTTTTTATAAGATTTTCTAATTTATCGAGCTCGTCTTCTTCTAGGGCAAGATACTCATCCTCTTGATAATCATAAACTCCGGCAATAGAAATACCAAGAAGGTGGTGTTTATCGCGCCCACCCACTTCTTGAAAAGACTTTTTCGTTTCCAGGTCTATAACCAGCATTGATTTCTTAGCCATATTTTTTGAACCCTAGCAAAATAAAATAGGGAGTGTCTAATTAAGGTTTTCTAAACGCTCTTGCTTTTCTCTCTTCTTTTTTTCAATCCACTTTAAAAAATCTTGCTCTTGCGAACTTTTTTTACCAAATCTTTTACGAATCTCGGCTTTTTTTCTTCTAATATATAGTCTTAGTGATTTAGGTAATTTTATATTCTTAATCATAAAATTAAATATTAAAGATAATTTCTGTCTGCCAGAGGTTATCGGCGTTTCGTATTACCCTGACATCTCTATAATCAATCGATTTTATATTCTTATCAAAATTATTTACATAGTATCCAGAAATATCAGCTTCTATCTGGGAATTGGTAAATCTTTTTAATTTTATTTCTGGAAAAACAGCTTTATTAATATCACTTTGATATAAAACTTCACTAAGAAAATCTACCAATAGACTATTTATATCTATAGAGGAAACTTTAATCGGAAGAGTTAGGCTTGGTTCGGTTGATTTAACCCTTTTTTTATTTAAAGAAAAAGACAAACCCTCCACCGCTTCTAAAAAAAGCTCTTCTGGCGTCTTGGCTGTAATTTTAACTCTAATATCGTTTTTTTTATCTAAAAAATTTGTTTTCATACTTTTTACCCATAATTTAATCTACTTTAACTTTATCACCTCTTCTTTTACAACTCTTCTATCATCCCATTCAACAGGACCTTCCGCCGTTATGATCATCTTTTCAGACCCCTTGCCGGTAATAATAATCACGTCTCCTTTTTTAGCTGTAGCTAAAGCTTTTTTTATCGCCTGACGCCTATCAACTATAACTTCTGGTTTAATTTTTTCAAAACCATCCTCAATATCTCTTATAATTTCAACTGGATCTTCTTCATAAGGATCTTCGTTGGTTAGAATAACTTTATCCGCAAATTGCTCTGCTATTCTAGCTAACTCTGGACGCTTCCACTTGTCGCGACCTCCTCCCGTGGCGCCAAAAATAGCAATAAGTTCTCCTTCTGAAGATAACCAAAAAGATTTAATAGTTCTAAAAACACTCTCGAGAGCGTCAGGGGTATGAGCATAATCAACAATAACCCTAAAAGGAGTTTTCTTTACAACCTCTAGGCGTCCCGGAATGCTCTTCACTTTTTCTATAGACTTTTTAACGCTAGAGAGAGGAATTTTGAAAGCTTTAGCTACAGCAAGAGCAGATATAATATTATAGAGGTTAAAATCACCAACAAGAGAAGAGTGCCACTCTAGATCACCGTAAGAAAAAGATACGCCTTTATCAGAAAATTTTACGTCCGAGGGCACAATTTTATTTACTAGTTGAGGAATATTTTCTTCAACCAAACCAAAGCCATATTTTTCATCTGCTTTAAATTTTGCGTAATAGTAAGCCGAAGGATCATCATAATTAATAACACTTATACTCTTAACTCCGAGTTTCTTTTCATTCACTTTTTTAAAGAGGTCCCCTTTGGCCTCTCTGTAAGCTTCAAAAGAGCCGTGAGACTCAATATGCTCCGGTCTTAAATTAGTTAAGAGAGCAACGTCAAAATTGACACCTCGATGACGGTGTTGTTTTATCCCTTCTGAAGTTACCTCTAAGATAGCCACTTGGCACCCTTGATTCTTGGCCTCTTTTAAAAATCTTTGGAGAAAAAATCTTCCCGGCATCGTCATCTTAAGCCGATTTTCTTGCTTTTTCCCTCGTAGATTAACTCTAAGAGAAGAAAAAGAGGCCACCCTAAAACCAAAATCTTCAAATATCTGATGGAGAATCTCTATAACACTAGATTTACCATTTGTTCCGGTTACACCCACCACCATCATATCTTTAGACGGAAAAAAATAAACCAGACCCCCTAGGTAAGCTAAAAGAAAATGGTATAAGTTGACCAATTTCTTTGGTGTTATTTTTTTAAAAGTTTTTCTAAATGACATTTTTAGCTTTTTTATAAACAAAATACCAAAACGGTTTTTTAACATCGATATAGCGCCCCAGATATCTTCTTTCTTCACCCTTAAATTCTTTTTTAAAACGAGTTACTCCGGGCATTTTTTTTTCATCTATGCCCCAGAGATCATACTCTTTGAAGCCCCTTCTACTAAAAT
>CAZRHU010000013.1:0-15369 GCA_964600085.1 uncultured Candidatus Saccharibacteria bacterium | reverse complement strand
GAGGTTTTCCCGCCCATGTTTTGAGTTAAGGTTAAAATTCTAGCAGTTAAATTGCCCAGTCCATTAGCTAAATCGGCATTATATCTTTCTTTAAATCTTTTCTCGCTAAAATTACCATCTTCAGTGGTTGGAATTTCAGCTAAAAGATAATAACGCAAAGCATCAACGCTATATTTTTCAACCAAAGCCAATGGTTCTACTATATTACCTATTGTCTTAGACATTTTCTGGCCATCAATGTTGATAAAACCGTGAACTAGAAGTTTTTTAGGTAGCTCTAAACCGGCCGATAGCAATATTGCTGGCCAGTAAACAGCGTGAAAACGAATAATATCTTTTCCGATAACATGAACGTCTGCAGGCCAATACTTATTAAATTTTTCTTCCTTTTCGCCGACTGGCGAACCAAAACCAATAGCTGTAAGATAAATACCTAAAGCGTCAAACCAAACATACATTACTTGTGAATCATCGCCTGGAACAGGAATACCCCAGCCCTTAGCTCTTTCTTTTGAACGAGATATACTAAAATCTTCTAGCCCTTCTTTAATAAACGATAAAACCTCGTTTTTTCTTGTTTTTGGAACTATCTCATATTCGTTTGACTGAATTATTTTTTCTAATTCTTTTTGATATTTAGAAAGCTTAAAGAAGTAGTTTTCTTCTTCAACTTCTTCCGGCTCTGTTTTGTGATCAGGGCAGAGCCCATCCTCTAATTCTTTTTCGGTCAAAAATCTCTCACAGCCAACACAATAAAGCCCTCTGTAAGATTTTTTATAAATATCACCCGACTCTTCACACCTCTTCCATAATTCAACAGCACCCGGCCAGTGCGTTTCTTTGTCTGATCCCCTGTCAAAGCCCTGATAATCTATATTTAATTTTTTAGCAAAATCTATAAAGAGTTGGGCGTTCTTATCTACTAATTCTTGGGTGGAGACGCCTGCTTTTTCAGCTGCTTGAACATTTTTTAAAGCATTTTCATCGGCTCCAGTAGTAAAAAAAGAATCCTCGCCCTTTATTCTGTGATAGCGAGCTAAAACGTCTGTTTGTACGAACTCTAAAGCATGCCCAATGTGAGGCGGAGCATTTACATACGGTATTGCAGTTGTTATGTAAAACTTTCTCATGAGTTTATTATCAGCGTCCATTCTCCTTTTCTTTCTTTATCTTTAATCTCTTTAATCATATCACAAACCTCTCGGATACCTCCCCTCCATATGTTTTCGTGAATTTTAGTTAATTCTTTGGCCACCACGACTTCTCTGCTCGGCACTATTCGAGACAGCTCTTCCAACGTCTTTAAAATTCTGTGTGGCGACTCATATAAAACAATTGGATAGGATTCTTTACTGACTTGGTTAAAAAACTTTTTTCTCTTTTTCTTAGCCGGTGGAAATCCTAAAAATAAGAAATTACTTACCGGAAAATGACTAATACTTAATAGTGCCGTTAAAGCGCTGGCGCCTGGTATTGGAATTACTTTAACTTCTTTTTCAATTGCTAATTTAATAAGTTTCCAACCAGGATCTGAAAGATTTGGCGTTCCGGCATCTGAAACCACCACAGCACTTTTTCCCATTAAAACTTGCTCTACTAATTTCTCAATCCGAGCATCAGAAATATTATCATCAAATCTTTTTACTGGCTTAGAAATATTTAAGTGAGATAAAAGCTTCTTAGCTACTCTTGTGTCTTCAGCAAAAACAACATCAACCTCTTTCAAGGTTTTTATCGCTCTCAAGGTTATATCTTCAAGATTACCTATCGGCGTCGCTACAATGTATATTTTTTTACTCATAAAAACATTAAAACATTAAATCATTAGAACATCAAAAAAAACGGCTCAACTGGTTGAGCCGTTTCCTTAATACTTACTACCCCGAACCATTAAGCCCTTATTGGTTCTTTGTCTCTATCACCAAAATCCTTGATAATCTCAACCACGACAGCAGACACTGGAACGGCTAAAATAGCGCCGGCAAAACCTAGTAGTTGAGCACCGATAAGAAGAGAGAGAATAACCACTACGGGGTTAAGACCTACGGCCCTCTGCATAATTTTAGGCACTAAGACAGCGTTTTCTAACTGCTGAACAACAACATAAACAATAACTGTCCAGAGAGCTACCACTGGAGACTTTAAGAAGCCAAGAAATATGGCCGGGATAGCAGCTAGTATTGGTCCAATAAAAGGAATTATCTCAAATGCGGCAGCCATTAGGGCTAGAACCATTTTATATTTAATACCAAAAATAGACAGACCTATAAAAACTGCAATACCAACGGCTAAGGATAGAACAATCTGGCCCCTCAACCACCTACCCATCTTTGTTTGAGCTCTAGCCCATAAGTTTAAAACATAACTCTGATGATTAGATGGCGTAACTGTTCTTATAAACATTGGAATACCCCTCTCTTCGGCTGCTAAGTAAAAAGAAACAACAATAACAATAACTGCCGTGGCGATTCCGCCAAATATCTTAGATAGAGCAGCGAATATATTTGTGGCCACTGATCTTAAAGAATTGCTTATTCCCTCAATGTAACTCTGAGCTTTATCTAATAATTCTTCGTATTGAGGAGAGGTTGACTTAACTTGCTCAAATTCAAGAGATAATTTATCAAAATATATTGGGAAGGTCTCGGAAAGATTTTCTAATTCAGAAGAAAGAGGATTTATAATTACATAGAGCACAAAAGCTAGAACAGCAAAAAGAATTAGAAACACAATAAACGTCCCTAGAGTTCTAGGTATCCCTCTCTTCTGAAGCCACCCTACAGCTGGACTTATAGCTGAAGCCAAAACAACTGAAAATAAGACAACGACAATAACATCTCTAATTAGGTATAGTAAAACAAGAAGTATAACTATAAAAAGAAACTTCACTAAAGTTGAGGAGGTAATATCTATAGATATCGTGTCTTTATTTTCTCTGTCTTCGGGCATAATTTTAGAACTTTAAAATTTTCTTAAGCCCCGCCTTGTTTTTTGTGGGTCCTATTAACGCTAAGTTAAGATTTTTATTATTAAATAAATCTCTAGTTAATTTTTTAACATCAGGTCTGTTTACTTTATTAATAATACGTAATTTTTCTTTCGGCGTCAAAATCTTTCTTTCTAAAAGTTCTTGCATTCCGTAAAAAGCTGCCAAATTATCTGTTGACTCTAAGCTAATTAGAGTTGTGCCTTTAATATAATCTTTGGCTTTTTTAAGCTCAGCTTTAGTAATGCCGTCTTTTTTAACTTTTTTAAGCTCCCCTAATATAACCTCCACCGCCTCTTCTAATCTCTTATTATCAACTCCAGCGCTTACTTCAAAGTAACCATGATCTTTATAGAGAGAAGTGCCCGATCTAACATAATAACCAAGCCCAAGCTCATCCCTTACTTCTATAAATAAACGAGAAGACATATTTCCACCAAGAATCACGTTAAGTATTGATAGTGGCCATCGCCTCTTATCTCTAATACTGAAACTTCTCGTGCCCAATACAAGGTGGGTCTGATCTGTCTTTTTATTAAAAATTTTTATCTCTGGCTTGGTTTGTTTTTCTTTTGTTTTTCTTGCCTTAGAAAGATTTCCTTTTCTAATATCTTTAAAGTGCTCTTTAACAAGTTTTTTAGCCTCTCTTAATTGAAAATTACCCGACACTATTACAATAGTATTCTTGGCGCGATAATTTCTTTCTCTATAACTCATAAAGTCCTCTTTCTTGAAAGAGCGAATATTCTTCTTGGTGCCAAGAATACTGCGGCCTGCCGGCTGATCTCCATAAAGGAGATTTTCAAAAACATCTCCCACTTTTCTAGAGGGTATATCTTCATACATATCAATCTCACCCAAGATAACCCCTCTTTCTTTTTCTATTTCTTCTGCTGGAATAGTAGAGTTTAAAAATATATCAGAGACAACATCTATTCCTAATTTAAGGTGCTTGCTGTCTGTTTTAACCCAATAACCAGTATACTCCTTGCCTGTGAAAGCGTTGTAAACTGCTCCAACAGAATCTAACTCCTGAGCAATTTGAAGTTTGTCGGGACGCTTCTCTGTTCCTTTAAAAGCCATGTGTTCTAAAAAGTGAGAGAGACCATTCTCTTTTTCTTCTTCATTGTGAGCCCCAGTCCCCACCAAAACAAAAATCGCCACCGTCTGGGTATTTTTACTCGGAACATAAATTGTTCTTAGACCATTAGACCAAACTTCTTTTTTATACATAAATTTAGAAATTAAGAAACTAAGAAATTAGAAATTTTTATGGTGGTTTTCTCTATTCTCCACTACTTCAAAATTAACACAAAATTTCAATATAAAAAAGAAGGTCCTGTTTAATCAACTAAGATTAAACAGGACCCAAAAACCCACGATTACGAAATCACGTAGAGAAACGAAAAAAGCAATCGTTCTTGGTGCAGATATCATCGAGCGGATCCCAGCCAAGACACCAAGTACCAGGGCGAGGAACAAATACCCCAGTACCCCATTCTAGAACTGGGACGTACAATGAACCGTTCGCATCAAGCCCAATAGTTCCGGGGAATGTGATGTAGGTTCCGTTGGGGAGACCGAAACCTTCATTTCGGTACTTGGTGAGGAAGGCCTGAGCGTGGCGCAGGCCCAGATTGGCCTGGTTTGCTCTGGCTCTCCTTCGTATCTCTTCTCCAGAGATGCTGGTCTCATTGGGTTTGAGAGCCTTGATGATCTCAAGCTCTATGGTACCAGTAGGTTCGGTCACGTCTTCTGTGACTTCCTTGACCCAGTCCGGGAGCTGGAGATCTTCGTCACCTGTGGTGGTGATAGTGGAGAGAGGGAGAAGAACTGAACGAAGGGCGGTGCGGAGCGCTGATGGATCGTCGATCCATTTCTGCATCCGACCATCAAGTTCATCTTCATCCGGAAGAGCACGAACGACCTGGCCGATGAATTCGCGGTACTGCGACATGAAAACCTCCTTGTTTGCGACATACCCCCGATCTCAACCTCGTGTTGGGACATAGGACTGATCGCATTAGTATAGCTTTGTATAGGGTACTCAAACTATATTTACATTATAACATATAGAAATATATTGTAAAGAGAGTAAAAATGGCTCGATAAAGCCATTTTTTAGAAGTTATTTTAATTTTTTATCTATCCAATCTTTTATATCTTCCTTTTTAATTCTCTCTTGTTCTAACGAATCTCTATCACGAATAGTAACAGTGCCATCTTCTAACGTCTGACCATCAACTGTTAGACACCAAGGAGTTCCTATCTCATCTTGTCTACGATAGCGTCTCCCCACAGAACCCGTCTCATCATAAAAAACTGACATATGTGGCTTTAGATCTCCGTATATTTCTTGGGCTACTTGAACTAACTTATCATCTTTCTTAACTAACGGAAGAATAGCCAACCTATACGGAGAAAACCAAGGGTGAAGTTTCAAAACCGTTCTTTCATTCTTCTCATCTTCTTCATAAGCATCAACCAACATAGCCAACGCTACCCTATCGGCTCCAGCAGATGTTTCTACTATATATGGAATAAACTTCTCGTCTTTTTCTTCATCAAAATAAGACATATCTTTGCCCGAAAACTCTTGGTGACGAGACAAATCCCAGTCCCCTCTATTGTGAATACCCTCTATTTCTTGCCAACCAAAAGGAAAGTTATAAATAACATCTTCGGCTGATTTAGCGTAATGAGCCAACTCGTCTTTTCCGTGCTCCTTAAGCTTTATATTTTCTTTCTTAAATCCAAGTTTTTCTGTATACCACTCTAATCTTTTTTCTCGCCAATCTTTAAACCATCTATCTGCCTCTTCTGGCTTAACAAAAAACTGCATCTCCATCTGCTCAAATTCCACCGTTCTAAAGGTAAAATTAGAAGGAGTTATCTCATTTCTAAAGGCCTTACCCACCTGGGCAATTCCAAAAGGAATCTTTAAACGTAGGGCTTGTTGGACAAGTTGATAATCGACATAAATCCCTTGGGCTGTTTCTGGTCTTAGATAAAAAGTGTTAGCTGAATCTTTAACCGGTCCCAAATTTGTCTCAAACATTAGATTAAAAGTTTTAGCTTTAGAAAGCTCCCCACCACATTCCGGACACCTCTTTTCTTCTAATTCGTCTTCTTTGAAGCGCTTTCGACACTTCTGACACTCGACCAGAGGATCAATAAAGTTATCTGTGTGACCCGAGGCCTCCCAAACTCTTGGATGCATAAAAATAGAAGAGTCCAGAGGAACAATGTCTCTTTCCGATTTAATCATTGATTTAAGCCAAAAATTCTTAAGGTTATTCTTCAAAAGCACGCCTAAAGGACCATAATCATAAGTGTTAGCAGCCCCGCCATAAATCTCCGAGGACTGCCAAATAAACCCTCGACGTTTCAAAAGAGAAACCAGATTTTTCATAATATCGCTATTTTCCATTGATATTAATATAACAATTTACACCAACAAAAACCAGCCTTTCCGCGAAGTCCGGCTTCGCTAAATGATTTAAAATCTACGAAATAAACGGCTCAGGTGGGTTGAGCCGTTTATTTCTAAATACTAGTTTTTAGATCCTGGATATTATTCAGTTACTCTTCCCGTTGCGCCACCACCAGCCCAGTCGTTAGGTATCCTTGAATCGATTTCATCTATAACCAGACTAAACTGGTTATCGGTAAAAGAATCGTCGGCTACTACTTGAACTTCTGAAAGTAGGGGTATTACATGACCAGATTGAGAAGGAGAAGGAGTTACTCCTATCTTAAATATAGCTTCAAGAGAAGATCTTCTACCTTGGTTGGCTGTAAGCTTATCTATCTCCCATAAAACTTCTCGTGAAAAGGAGTTGTAGCTCACCTCCCCGACGGACCCCCTCACCAAACTTTGATCTTGCCAACTTATACCGGAAGGTAAAACCGCCTTCACCACTACATCTTCAAAATTATTAGCAAAACCAGCCAACTTCCAGTGAACAGTAAAGGTTGTAGGGCTTCCAACCTTTAAGGGATAGGGACCTGAGTTAGTTATCAGTCCACTTGGCTCGTGGTAATAAGCAAAAGAATCTAGAGACACAGCTCCATTAATTTTGGTTTCGTGAGAAATTACACTCTGAACCTTATCAACAGTAAGGCCTGCTGGCTTGGTTTCTGATTCTATCTCTGAGCGAATATTTATAGTTGGATTTAAAACTGAAAGAGGAAAAGATGGTTTTGTTTTTATTCTAAAGGTCACAACTCCTTCCGCCCCTGGACGCAAAACACCCAAAGAAGAGAGTTGGGAACTACTCCAAATTATTGTTTTTTCTACAGCATTAACACTTCCGTTCGTCTTCAAGGTCTTCATATCAAACAAATCACCCTCTAAAACAGCTCTTAGAGTAAGTGCGGAGAGAGGAACATCAAAGTTATTTCGCCAAGAAATCTCGTAACTCAACTCCTTGCCTAAATCTACACTACCTCTCACTTCATCATCTAAACGAACAGAAAGCGTAAGAGGTAAAACAGCTAAATTAGACCGAAAAGAACTTTCTTTATAAACCTGCCATCCCGTGGGTTCATTATATTCTAAGAAAGCTCTAAATATTTTACTCTCCCCCTCGAGACCGCTAACCTCTCCCGTTATAACATTCTCTATTTTTTCAGAAGAAAGAATCTGTTCTAGTGGCCAAATAGCATTAGACTCTTTAAGAGGATATCTTGAGTTTTTAAATCTAAAACCAGAAGGGTATTCAATTCTTAGACGAAGGTTGTTAAAAACTTTATCCGAATCATTTTCTAGTCTAAAGCCAACCTCGATATCCTGACTAGAAAGCGTTTCGTCGGGACCATTTATAGAGATCTCAACAGGAAACTTTTCTATATTTAAGGTGTGTTTTTCTTCACTAGCAAGAACAAGAGAGCTTTCCACTGGCTTAAACCTAAAAAAAGCTTGGGCATTTCTTTCAAAGTTATCTCCGCCCACAACTACGGCTTTAAATTCCTCCTCTCTTTTTTCTCCCGACTCTAAAAACCCCATATCTCTAGTAACTCGTGATAAAAGCTTTCCCGTTTCTGAGTCTGAAGAATTTCTAGGAAAACGGAAAATCAATTCTCCCGCCTCTAAGGCGGACCTATTATTGTTAGCGACTTCAACAAGCCAAGTAACTTCTTCGCCGGCAATAATATTATCAGGGGCTTCTATATTTATATCAACTCTTTTTTCGGTAAAAGCAAAGAATCCTCGCCAGAAAACAAAGACAGCTATTAAAAAAGCAACAATAATGGCTGACACTAACAGCCAAGTGAATCTTTTTTTCCCAAAATTAGATATATCAACCTCGGGTTCTTTAGAGAAGGGTTCTGTAGGACCGGCTTCAAATCTTTTACTCTCTTTAAAAGATTCGTCTTTTTTAGGAAGAGAGGGTTTTTTATGGCGACGATACAACTCCCTCTCTAACTCTTCTATAGAACGCCCCCTTTTTTTATTATTATCTTTCATAAAAATACGTATCACTTACTAATCATTATACCTTATTGGCATGTTTTATGTCTTTATTTAAGTGCCAGTTAACAAATTTATTTACTAAGATTGTTAATTCCTTTGCTCTTTCTAAGTCTTCTTCATAAGAAAAGTACTTATCCACCTCTTTGGTCGGCCATTTTTTTACTATAGAAATCGCCTCTGAAGAAATAAGATGAGTTTGGTTTTGATTTAGAGAGCAAGTTTTATCCATTAAACCGCCGAGGGGAATAGAAAAAACAGCACCTTCTTTTTTTATCTCTTTTTGGCAACTGACACACTTATCTAATTCTGGCGCAAAACCATGTAAAGACAATAATTTAAAGTTAAAAAAAGCTTGGCTCAAAAAAATCTTTTTCTCATTAATTTCTTTACTATTCAGATTTTGAAGATACTCATTTAAAAGACACCAGGAGACAGTATCAACAACATCTTTAGGTAAAAAACTATTCAGAGTATCGGTTATTTCACTAACAACTCTGATTTTAGATAAGTTTGATTTTATATTAGAAAAGCTATCTATTAAATAAGTATCGGTAATAATAGAAAAACCACTGCCCTCAACAAAAAAGACCTCCAACCAATTAAAGTCTTGGAGGTTCCCGGAGTGTTTTGCTTTTGACTTCTTTAAACCTCTAGCCCTAAAAACAACTCTTCCCCTCTCTTTTGAAAGAAGAGAGATGATTTCATCACTCTCGCCGTAAGGTTTTTTTTCTAAAACAATTCCCTCAACCTTTCTCATAAAAGCGCAATAACATAAAAATACAAGAACAACTGTTTTCTTGTTTTATTTTTTTAATGTTTTAATAATCTCTATACCAAACCAAACTCGCCAACCAGCTTCTTTAAATTCTTTTTCACTGGAAAAGGTTTTATCTTCTTTTAATTTAAAAGTTAATCTTTCAGACCTTGTTTCCTTTTTTAATTCTTCTTTCTTATCAGAAAAATCATCAGGAGAACCGTCTGGTTTTATAACGTGATAAAAGAGCTCTATCTTATCTCTAGGAGTCAGCCCCATCTTCTTTCTTAAACTATTAACACCCCTGGTTACCTCTCTAAAAACTCCCTCTCTTTCTAAGGCAGGAGTAATCTCTGTGTCTAGTTTTATTTGGCCTTCGGAAAGATCTGAATCAAAAATTACTTCGAAAACATTTATTTCTTCAGCTAAAATAAACTTAAAATCTTCTATAAGTTTCCAGTCTTTTCCGCTAACATATAGTTTGCTTAATTTTTGTCTTACTTTTATACCCTCTTTAGCTCTTTGAGCAAGCGCCTTACTAGCAAGATCTCTTATCTTAATCATGGCGCGTTCTAAGTTTTCATCTATATTCTTATCTTCTGTCTCAGGCCAATCAATAAGATGAACGCTCTCAGGCCAATCTTTCCTGCCATCTAATTTTTTAAGACGATCAAACACAGTCTCTGCTAAAAAGGGAGTAAATGGAGCTAGTAATTTACTCAAAATAAGAAGAGCTCTGAAGAGATTTTCTTGTCCCGCTAATTTCTGACTTGTTAGATTAGGATCCTGTAAGCGCGAACGAGAGCGGCGGATATACCAATTAGACAAATCTTGAACTAATAAATCTAACTCTCTAGCCGCTCCAACAACATCGTAATTTTCTAATTTTTTAGTGGTGACACTATTAACACTAGCCAGACGAGAGTTAATCCATCTATCTATAGATGTAGATTTAGAGCCAACCGAATAGAGTTCTGGTTTTTGCCAATAGTTTTCCAAAAAAACAAGCGAGTTCATGAAGGTCATTACAAAACGATGATACCTCTCTTTTACATCTTTTTCGTTAAATAATTTAGGGTCACCAGGTGAATTAACTGTAAAAAAGTACCAACGAAGAGCGTCTATACCATACTCTTCTATAACTTCCCAAGGGTCAACAATATTACCGACCGATTTAGACATTTTTTTACCCTCTTTATCTAAAACATGACCATAGGTAATAACATTCTTATAACAAGGGCCCTTGTCTAAAAGAGTAGATATGGCGTGTAGAGTGTAAAACCAGCCACGCGTCTGGTCTATGGCTTCTGATATATAGTCAGCCGGAAACTGTCCTTTTATCTCTTCCCCCTTCTTTCTCTTGCTTAGCGATTTAGTTACTAAGTGATGAGGATTTTGTTGGGTAAAAGGCATAGCTCCAGAATCAAACCAAACATCAAGAACTTCTCCCACTCTCTTCATTCTTCCGCCACACTCGTCACAACTAATCTCAACCTCATCTACGTATGGCTTATGTAAATCTATCTCTCCCTTATTATTGAGAGGCCAGTTAGGAAAAGTTATTCCTCTAAAATCTCCATTGTCTAACTCTATTTCTTCTTCCCACCGAAGAAGATCTTTATTTGTTTTAATACCTCTTAGAGAAGCCTCTAAGAGAGCTAGAGGTAGGCCATGGCTAACAACCAAAACTTTTTTTCCTGAATATTTTTTATCTATATCTTTTGCAAAATCCCAAACTCTAAGACGAACATCTTCCCAACTCTCGCCATCTTCTGGAGATTTAAATAATTTTTCGCGCAAAAAATTAAAAAAACCATGATATTCTGCTATATCTTTTCCGTTGAGGGTACCGAAATCAACCTCCCTAAGACGTTCATCTTGCTTTACCTTTATTTCTAATTCTCTACCAATTATATCTGTGGTCTGATTTGTCCTTGTGAGATCAGAGGTAAAAATAATATCTATTTTTTCCTTCTTTAATTTTTTTACACTCTTTTTTATCTGCTTAATACCCTCTTCTGTTAGCGTGTTCTCAAAAGTTTCTGGATGAGAGCTGGCAATACCCTTTTCGTTAGAAAGAGCATGCCCATGCCTCATAAGAACAAGCTCAGTAGCTTGACCAACGCGACGCTCATTAAGTTCATCAAGTGAACCAACTGCTATCTTATGCTCACACTCCTGTTCTTTGGAAATTGGATTTTTAAGCTTGGAATTTGTTTGAGATTTGGGATTTGTAATTTGGGATTTACCAGTTTGGCACTCCCAAACAGGTAGCGGTGTTCCCCAGTAACGATCTCTGGATATCGCCCAATCCTTCACATCTCTTAACCACTCGCCAAAACGACCGTCTTTAATATAATCGGGGACCCAATTTATCTTCTGATTATTTTTAACTAATTCTTTTTTCTTTTCACTCGTCTTTAAGAACCAAGAATGGCGACCATAGTAGAGAAGAGGTGATTTGCATCGCCAGCAGAATGGGTATTCGTGAGAATAATCTTCTTCCCCTAAGAGAAGACCTTGTTCTTTTAAGTAATTTACTATCAATTCTTCTGTTTCTTTGTTCTTTTTTCTGTCTGTTATTATTTCTCTTCCACCAACCACCGGTACGCTATCTATAAAAACACCGTTTTCATCTACTATGTGGAACTTTGGTAATCCAACCTCGTTACCCAGATTAAAATCATCTACCCCATACATAACAGCAGTATGAACAATACCTGTCCCCTCTTCAGTAGATACGAAGTCGGCGGAATAAATCTTGTGAGACTTTTCTGATTTTAACTCTAAAACATCAAAAAGTGGTTTGTATTCTAAACCAATAAGCTTCTTACCAGAAACAGTATCTAATATCTCGTATTCTGTATTTAGTATACTTAATCTGTCTTTGGCAATAATATAAATCTCGCCCTCTTCAACGTCGGGTGTTTTCTCGTTACTCCACTTTTCTTTAACACCCGACTTTTTCTCGGATTTATTATTAATCTTAACAACCGCATACTCAATACTCTCCCCCACCGCTAAAGCAACGTTGCCCGGAAGTGTCCACGGAGTCGTCGTCCAAGCCAAAATATAAGTTGGTTTGTCGTTTAGAATTTGTAATTTGGAATTTATTTGTGATTTGTTATTTGTAATTTGGAATTTAACAATAACGGACTTATCCGTTACTGTCTCATATCCTTGAGCTACTTCGTGAGAAGAAATTGTCGTTCCGCAACGAACACAGTAAGGAACAACTTTAAAATCTTCAAACAATAGCTTCTCATCCCAAAATTTCTTCATTATCGCCCAGATATTTTCTATATACTCCGGGTCATAGGTTATATAGGGATCGCTCATATCTATCCAAAATCCCATTCTTTCAGTTAATTTTTCCCAGTCCTCTTTGTATCGCCAGACTGATTCTCGACACTTTTGGTTAAATTTATCTATACCGTAATTTTCAACCTCTTTTTTAGTTTTAAGATTTAGTTCTTTTTCAACCTCTATCTCTACTGGCAAGCCGTGAGTATCCCAGCCGGCTCGGCGCCAAACCCAAAAACCCTGCATTGTTTTATAACGCAAGATTATATCTTTAAAAGCCCGAGCTAAGACATGATGAATACCCGGCCTTCCATTAGCCGTAGGAGGCCCTTCGTAAAAAACAAAGGGCTTGCCTTTTTTACGAGCATCCATAGACTTTTGGAAAATATTTTCTTTTTTCCAAAAGTTAAGAACTCTTTCTTCCTCCTTTTTAATATCTAAACGAGACATTGTACTATTTAAAATAACGAAAAATAAGTCTTTGGTAAAGGTCTGTTAGTTTTTATCTGTCAAAAGAAAAAGCCCCCAGCGCGCAAGCGCGCTGGGGGAAGCTTTTTTTTAACCCAGTTGCTCTTCTGGAACTTTCATTTTGAAGTCCCTTCTATGTTCCTTCAGTGCGGTATCGATACCGCACTGCCTTGTAATATGAAGGGTAATACCACAAGGTCTTGTCCCCGGGGGCCGGATCAGGCGCCGGCGGAGGGGAGGGCCAGCCGGTTGGAAAGCGCTTTTTTCATCACGTGGAAGAAGCGTCTCATCTCGGTGGCGTAATCCTTTCTGCTGGAAAAATTCTAAGCCCAGCATTAAGAGGAAAGGGGGTGGGATGACCGCAGAGAAACCTGCGATCATCCCACCCGGGAGCCCTGACGATAGCCAGGGAGGAACAATGATTTCCGGATTGATAACGAGTCCGGTCCCGGCCCCAAAGGGGCGTTCTATGACCCCGGCAAGCGCCTTGCTACACCAGGGGTACTACACCCACCGGAATTCCGGCGGGTTAAGATCTCCGCTCCGCTTCGCTATGGAGTGGTGCGTAGACCTAGCTTTATTATCAACTATTTAGAGATACTAAAGACAGTATAACATAATGAAATAATTTGTCAAGAGGTGATAAACACCGCCCTTTAAGCAGTTTGGCTTAATAATTATTTTGTGATTGTAAATTGAAAATTGAAAATTAATCCATTGATTCATTGATAATTTGTTGAAAATTGTAAATTGAAAATTGTAAATTGATTTTTATACTTATTTACATTTTTTCCGGCGCATTTACTCCTAAAACGTCTAAAACGTCTTTCAGAACAATTTGATACCCCCTAACGAGAGTCAATCTAGCCCCTCTTAATTCATCATCACCCACCAAGACTTTAGTTTTCTCATAAAATTTATGGAAGTCGGCCGATAGCTCTGTTGCATAAGTGGTTATCTTATGAACATCGTAGGATTTAGATTTGCTATATCCATTAACTATATCTTCTATAAGCTCTGGCCACTGGGATAGTTTTTTAATTAAAGCTAATTCATCGGGATTAGTGAGTAAAGATAAATCGGCCTTTTCCTCAACACCCGGTGTTTTTTTATCCAACACCGGGTGTTTACCCGAATTTGCCTTTTCAAATATCTGATGGCTTCTGGCATACGAATATTGAACGTAAAAAACAGGATTCTTTTTTGACTGCTCTTTAGCTAAAGCAATGTCAAAATCTATATGAGTGTTCAAAGATTTTGATAGATAAAAGAAACGTGATGCGTCAACACCAACTTCATCTATCAACCACTCGAGAGTTACTAAATCACCAGATCGCTTGGACATTTTCTTAGACTCACCGCTCTCTTTCAAATTAACCATCTGGGTTATTAAAATTTGAAGCTTCTTTTTAAAATCGAGAGAGTCGGCAACAGCCACCATTCTTTTTACATGACCTTGGTGATCAGCCCCCCAAATATCTATTATTAAGTCTGCTCTTTTAGCTTTATCTAAATGATACGCAATATCTGAAAGAAAATATCCCGGCTGACCATTAGAACGAATAACTACTCTATCTTCATCATCCCCAAGTTCGCTTGTCTTAACCCAAACCGCATCATCTTTTTTATAAGTGGAGACCTTATCTAAAACAGCGTCAACCTGTCCTGTCTGAAAAAGATTTTCTTCAGAAAACCACTTATCTATTTTTACGCCCATCTTTTCTTGAATTAATTTTTGAATATCTTTTATCACTCTACCTGCAACGATTTTTCCTGCTTGGCTAAAATCTTTTATATTTTCCAGTTCTGGCTGAAGCTCTTTAATAACGTCTTTTAAATAATCAGTTAAATAACTCTCTCCTTGGCCTAGAGCTGTTTTTCCTAATTCTTGTATCTGGACTGAAACAGGAGCGTTATTAACCCAGTATTCTCTCGTAACGTTATAACCAAACTTTTCTAAAACATTAGAAAGAGCGTCGCCAAAAAATACTCCTCTTCCATTCCCAATATGAAGCTCCCCTGTAGGATTAGCCGAAACAAATTCTACGTTTACAGTTTTTTCTCTGCCCAAATTCAAAACGCTATAGTTTTCACGCTTATCTAAAATATCTTTTAATTCTTTTTGCCAAACTTCTGGTTTTAAGAAAATATTAACAAAGCCATTTTTTTCTTCGACTTTTTCTATTTCTGGATATTCTGATATTTTTTCCGCTAATTCTTTAGCTAAATGATTATCCCCCATAACCTTAACCACATTGGTAGAAAAATCACCAAAATCAGCACTAGTCGGACGCTGGATTAGATCGAACGACTTGGCTATTGAAAAATCACTGGATTTATCTAAACTCTTCTCTATTTTATCTTTTACTCTATCTCGTATCA
>CAZRHU010000012.1:0-15974 GCA_964600085.1 uncultured Candidatus Saccharibacteria bacterium | reverse complement strand
TTCCTTCAACCTAGAGACCCCCACTCCTATCAAAAGGAGTGGGGGCTTTCTTTTTTGAGTCTAAAAAGGATGCTAATATAGTCCTTAATGAAGAGAGTAATGGAAATAAACAGATTAGCTCTTATTGCGTTGATAGCCGTATTAGTTTTATACGGCTTTTTTCTTGCCCACAAAACTAACCTGGTTACCGCCGATCTGGGCAGACATATAGTAAATGGAAGAATAATTTTAGATGGCCAAACAGATGTTCTCTACAATAATTTTTATTCTTACACTCAACCAGATCATTCTTTTATAAATCACCACTGGCTCTCTGGTTTAATTTTTTATCTATTCTATAAAGTAGGCGGGTTTGTTGGTGTGCACCTCTTGTTTACAATAATTAGTCTATTTTCGCTTGGTATTCTTTTTTGGTTTAGTCAAAAAAGAAGCTCCCCCGGACTAACTTTAATTTCTTTTCTTTTAATTTCTCCTCTTTTATTGGAAAGATTAGAGATAAGACCCGAAGCATTTAGCTATTTGTTGGCTGTTTTATTTTTTGTTCTTCTTTGGCGGTATAAAGAAAATAAAATAGGTTTTAAATGGTTGGCAATAATTTTAGTGGCTCTGGAAATTTTATGGGTTAATCTACATATCTATTTTGTGCTTGGACTGGCTTTAATAATTGTTTTCTTGTTGTCGAGTATTTTGAAAAAAAGATGGATTAAAACAAAAGAATTATCTCTCTTGTTTTTAACAACTACTGCAGTTACCCTTATTAATCCTTTCGACCTAAAAGGAGTATTGGCTCCCTTGTTAATCTTTAAAGATTATGGTTATCGCTTAGCGGAAAACCAATCAATTTGGTTTATCCAAAACATTATTTCCAATCCAAATTTTAATTTCTTTAAGATTGTTTTCTTATTGGGTCTAACTTCTTTAATAGCTGTATTTGTCCATAAGAGAAAAAGTTTTTCTTGGGAGTTATTATTCCTTTTTTCCGGATTTTCCTTTATAAGCTGGCTGGCTATACGAAACATTACTATCTTTGCTTTTTTTATGATTCCCTTTTTCGCGTTAACGTTAAAAGAGATAATCCTAAAGAGTTATCTGTTAAAAAAAGAAGGTGAGAGAACCGTTGTTGGGGTTGGTATCGTTTTAATTATTTTTATCCTTATAGGAGGTCTTTCTCCTCTCTTTCCCGTTCATAGATCATTGGGCTTGGGAATAGAAGAAGAAAATAAAAGAGCTATAGATTTTATAAAAGAAAATAATATTAAAGGGCCAATATTCAACAACTATGATATAGGTGGTTACTTAATCTTCTACCTCTACCCAGAAGAGAAGGTTTTCGTTGACAATAGACCAGAGGCCTATGGCACAGAATTTTTTCAAAACATTTATATCCCCGCCCAAGAAGAAAAAGAGGAGTGGAATAATATTTTTAAAGAGTATAAATTCAACGCTATAATCTTTTCCCATAACGATGTTACTCCCTGGGGTCAAAACTTTTTAGTTCAAATGGTTAAAGGTGAAGACTGGACGCCTGTCTTTGTTGATAAAGATATAATTATTTTTTTAAACAATAGTTTAGAAAATAAGAAAATAATAGATGAGTATAAAATACCTTTAGAAAGATTTAAGATTCTGGAAAATGACTAATAAACTTTCAAGAGTATTAAGAGAAAATTCAACTTATGTTTTCTTATTTTTATTAATAATAGGAATTCTTGCTTACGCTCCGATTATACCCGGTGATACTTTTTGGGATGATAATGACTTTGCTCTAGAAAACACCTTCGTTCAAAATTTTGCCCTGAAAGAATTCTTTACCGAAAATGTTATAGCCGGAGCTAATCTTTTAAGTAATTACTGGCGACCATTTTTACTTACAACCTTCGCTGTTGAGTGGCATATTTGGGGTAATTGGTCTGTTGGCTATCACCTGGTCAGTATTCTTCTTCACATAATCAACGCCTTATTATTGTATTATCTTTTAAAAAAACTTTTTAAGTCGCCCTTGATTTCTTTATTTGTCTCTTTGTTCTTTCTAATCCACCCGCTACAAACAGAAGCTATTGCCTACGTATCGAGTATGGGAGATCCATTATCGGTATTCTTTATATTTCTGACTATAATTTTTTACCTAAAAAGTAAGAAATCTAAAAAATACTTTCTAATTTCTTCTTCTTTTTTTATCTTAGCTCTTTTAACCAAAGAAACGGCTATTATTTTACCCTTGCTAATTTTAACTTTAGATATTTTCGTCTGGCTTAAGAATAAAACTTTGTCTTTTATAGAATTTACAAAAGAAGAACTGAGAAGAGTT
This sequence comes from uncultured Candidatus Saccharibacteria bacterium, assembly GCA_964600085.1. Classification (GTDB taxonomy): domain Bacteria; phylum Patescibacteriota; class Minisyncoccia; order JACQLN01; family CAZPCT01; genus CAZRHU01. The sequence goes on along the minus strand of CAZRHU010000012.1, from coordinate 13,666 downwards.
GTTCTATTCTTAGGATTAACCGGAATTTATATTTTATTAAGAGCGACCATCTTAAATTTCCAAAATACCTTTAACCTCTACGGAGAAAGCACCCTCTACGCAGAGAGCGTGATGGTCAGAATACTCACTTTTTTCAAGGCGCTGTCTTTACACACGCAATTATTTTTCTTCCCCACAAATCTTCATATAGAAAGAAGTTTTAACTACGCTACCTCCCTTTTAGAACCAAGGGTTATTATTGGGTTTATAGTTTTTGTTAGCTTTATTTTGTTAGCTATGTTGGGGTGGAAGAAAAGACCAGAATATACTTTTTCAATTTTATGGCTCTTTAGTGGCTTGAGTATAACTTCTGGAATTTTAGTGCCAATAAATGGGCTCTACTACGAACACTGGATGTACTTGCCGATTATAGGTTTTTTACTTTTACTTTCTTTCGCTGTAAAAGATTTAATTAGTGAAGTGTCTTGGCTTAAAGACTTAATTTTTATCTTTGTTATAGTAATATTTTTGTTTTTTTCTTTTTTAACATTTCAACAAAATGAAGTGTGGAAAAGCCCTATATCTCTCTACAATAATATAATAAAGTATAACGATCAGAGCCCTAGGGTTTGGAATAATCTTGGTATGGCTTATGCAGAAAAAAAGCAGTACTCTGAAGCAAGAGAAGCTTACCAAAAAGCTATTAGTTTAAATAATGGAAATTCAGTGGCGGCATCGTGGTATAACCTGGGAAACACCTATAGAGATACCGGCGATATTAGAGAAGCTATAAAATCTTTTGAGAAATCTTTAGAGATTAATGAGAAATTTATCTTTTCTTATACTTCTCTTATAAGTATGTATATAAAAGAAAAAGAAGACCAAAAAGCAATAAAGGTTGCCGAGAGAGGATTGCAAGTTTTTCCTAACAATCAACAGTTTAAAGAGTTTATTAATTTACTAAAAAAATGAAAAAGATATCCATAATAATCCCTGTTTTTAACGAAGAAGAAAGTGTGACGAGGATTGTAAAAAAAGTAATAGAACAAGACTTCGATAAACACCAAAAAGAAATTATCATAGTCAACGACGGATCAACAGATAGAACTAAAGAAGAAATTGAAAAATTGAACAAGGAAAAATTTATCTACATAGAGCACGGAAGCAATCTAGGAAAAGGAGCAGCGATAAAAAGCGCCCTAAAAGAAGCTTCTGGAGATTTTGTAATAGCGCAAGACGCTGACACGGAATATAATCCGGCTGATATAAGTTTGCTTTTAAAAGAATCGGGAGAAGACACGGTTGTTTACGGCTCTAGAGAACTGCAACCAAAACGACGAGGCTATCCCCACTACGTCTTAGGAGTTAGATTACTAACCCTACTCTTAAATCTCCGCTTTAAGAGTCGGCTGACTGATTCTTATACCTGTTACAAATTGTTTCCAATAAAAATCATAAAATCTTTAAATTTAAGTAGTAATGGCTTTGAAATAGAGATGGAGTTAATGATAAAGACGCTGAAAAAAGATTATAAAATAAAAGAAGTAGCCATCAGCTACTCTCCTAGAAAATTTAAAGAGGGAAAGAAAATTAACTTTAAAGATGCTATAAAAGGAATTGTGGCGTTTTTTAAATACTAGACTCTTTTGTTTTTACAAAAAAAGAATTTGACCTGACTCCAATACTTAACACCAACCCCAGCGCCAGAGAGAAGCTTACTAAATTAGAACCGCCGGCCGAAACAAAAGGTAGAGGCAGACCCGTTACCGGAAGCACCGCTAAATTAGCGCCTATATTAAACACAACATGAGACAAAAAAAGAATAAAAACACCTCCCACAAAAACTCTAGCAAAGTTATTACTAGCAGAACCCCAAATAAGATAGAGGCGCCAAAAAATCAACAGCCAAGCCCCTAAAATAATAGCGATACCAAAAAAACCCCACTCTTCTCCTATGGCGGCAAAAATAAAGTCGGTCTGATACTCTGGAAGAAAACCCAATCTAATTTGGGACCCTTCTCCTAAACCCTTACCAAGAAATCCTCCTGAACCGATGGCAATTATAGCTTGACGTGTTTGATAACCTCCTCCTAAAGGATCTTTTTCCGGATTTATAAAACTTAAAACTCTATCTTTTTGATAGTCATGAAGAACGAAGCTCCACAGCAAGACAGCTATAAATATTCCTAATATCAAAACTATTAAAAATTGTTTCAAACGAACTCCAGAAATAACAATAAGACCTACCCATAAAAAAATTAAGACGAGCGCAGAGCCTAAATCGGGTTGGGCTATAACAAGCGCAGCTGGTAAAACAATATAAAGACCAGATATGAAAATATTTCGTAGACGATAGAGTTCTATATGGCGACGAGAAAGATACTTGGCTAAAACCAGTATTAAAACAACTTTCACAAGTTCCACCGGTTGAACGGCTAAATCACCTATAAAAAACCAAGAAGAAACTCCCCTAACTTGAGAACCGGCTACAAGAAGAATAAAAAGAGACGCTAGGCCAAGAACATAGAGAATCATTAAGAGAGTAGTATTTGTTTGGAAAATTCTATAGTCTGTGAAAGATACGGCTATAATAATTGCTAAAGAAATAAAACTAAAAAGCAACTGCTTATAAAAACCACTACCACCTTCGGGAGAAGCATAAATAGTAAATAAACCCAGAGTGAAAAGTATCACAACAGAGCCGATTAAAAACCAATCAATTTTCTTAAGATGTCTTATCATGCTCTTCGTCTTTTGTTCTTAATAATTTAGCAAATTAACCTTGAAAACAAAAACCCCCACACCTGTGTGGGGGTTTTTGAGGATAGATCAAGAAGACTTAGCCAGAGCTATTGAAGAGCTAGTCACCGTAAAAGAAATTTATCTGAAATTTTAAATCCTGGCGACGACCTACTCTCCCCATGAAGAGTACCATCGGCGCTACAGCGTTTCACTTCCGTGTTCGGGATGGTCACGGGTGGGACCGCTGTGCTCAAATCACCAGGATTTAAAATTCCAAAAGAACGATTTGGTTTATTCTACTAGAATCACGGGCAGAACCGCAACACTAAAAACACTAGAATAAAAACTCGATATTATATTATTGCTATGAAAACCTAAGCAGGTTGGATGTAAAAAATGTTTGATTAGTACTCCTCGGCTTAACATATTACTACGCTTACACCTAGAGCCTATCACCTGGTAGTCTTCCAGGAAACTATGAGATCTAATCTTAGGATGCGCTTCGCGCTTATATGCTTTCAGCGCTTATCGCTTCCGAACGCCGCTACCGAGCGGTGCCGTTGACACGACAGCTCGTACACGGGAGGTTCGTTCCTTCCGGTCCTCTCGTACTAGGAAGAAGTTCCTTCAAATCTCGACGCCTACAGCAGATAGGGACCAACCTGTCTCACGACGGTCTGAACCCAGCTCGCGTACCTTTTTAATGGGCGAACAGCCCAACCCTTGGGACCTTCTCCAGCCCCAGGATAAGATGAGCCGACATCGAGGTGCCGAACACCGCCGTCGATATGAACTCTTGGGCGGTACCAGCCTGTTATCCCCGGGGTAACTTTTATCTGTTGAGCGGCCACGATTCTATAAACCATGGTCGGATCACTAACTTCTGCTTTCGCACCTGCGCGGCTTATATGCCTTGCAGTCAAGCAGGCTTATGGGTTTACCCTATCACGCCGATTTCCATCCGGCGTTAGCCTACCTTAATAAACTCCTCCGTTACTCTTTAGGAGGAAAGCGCCCCACTTAAACTACCCACCAGACACTGTTCCCCACTGGTTTAGAGTAGGGTTAGCTGAAGCAGAAACAAAGGGTGGTATCTCACTGACGGCTCCACTCCGTCCGAAAACGAAGCATCAAAGCCTCCCACCTATACTGCGCAGTGCTTCTACTACAGCAATATCAAGCTGTAGTAAAGCTCCCGGGGTCTTTCCGTCTTGCTGCAGGTACCCGGCATCTTTACCGGAATTGCCTTTTCACCAGGCTCCTCGTTGAGACAGTTCTCCAGTCGTTACGCCTTTCGTGCGCGTCTGAACTTACCAGACAAGGAATTTCGCTACCTTAGGACGATTATAGTTATCGCCGTCGTTCACTGGTGCTTCGGATCGCAACCTATAAGACGAATCTTATAGATATTAATCGTTAACATTCCAGCACTGGACAGGCGTCAGCCCCTATACATCCTCTTGCGAGTTGGCAGGGACCTGTGTTTTTGATAAACAGTCGCCAGAGAAACTTTAGCTGCGGCCACGCTTAAAAGCGTGGCAGGCCTTATTGCGAACTTACGGCCGCTTTCTTGCCGAGTTCCTTAACGAGGAATCACCTGTTCGCCTTGGTCTACTCGACCTGCCTACCTGTGTTGGTTTGCGGTACGGGCACACCGTAGTTAACCTTAGAGGCTTTTCTTGGAAGCTTGCTCAATAGAGTTGATTACGCCGTAGCGAAACCTTCTCACAGAAATTAGGTTGTGTCTCCCGGATTTACCAAAGAGACGCCCTTAAACTGTAAACGTGAATTCGGTAACACGTTCTATCTACTAAACTCCGTCCCCTCATCGAACTACAATGTGGCGGATGAATATTAACACCCTGTCCATCCCCACGCATCCCCTTAAGGGACCGCGGGTTAGGCCCGGCTAACCCTTGGTTGATTTTCATTGCCAAGGAATCCTTGGGCTTTCGGCGGTCCGGTATCTCACCGGACTTGCGGTTACTCAGGCCAACATTCTCACTTCTTAACGCTCCACCAATCTTCACAAATCAGCTTCAACGCGATAAGAACGCTCCCCTACCACACTAATGCGTAGCATTAGTGTCCGCATGTTCGGTTGTGAGTTTAGTCCCGTTAAATCTTTGGCGCATCTTCCCATAACCCCGACAAAGTCGGGGCAAATAGAATGGTGGGTTGTTACACACTCTTTAAAGGATGGCTACCTCTAAGCCAACCTACCATCTGTCTAAGGAAAAACACATCCTTCATCACTTGACTCACATTAGGGACCTTACATAGCGGTCATGGGCTGTTTCCCTCTCGACCATGGAGCTTAGCCCCCACAGTCTGACTGCCTTATAGAAACCAATGGTATTCGGAGTTTGTTTGGTGCAAACAGGTTTCCCCGCTCGACACCATTCAGTGCTCTACCCCCATTGGTATTAATAAGACGCTAGCCCTAAAGCTATTTCGGGGAGAACCAGCTATTACCAAGTTCGATTAGCTTTTCACTCCTACCCACAGCTCATCCCCCAGAATTGCACGTCTGGTGGGTGCGGGCCTCCCCCCGCCTTTCGGCAGGGTTCACCCTGGCCATAGGTAGCTCACTTGGCTTCGGGTCTTGTACCTATTACATAAAATCACTAATCAACCCCGAACTAATAAATTAATTCGGGATAATTAGAGATTTTTAACGCGCTATTAACACTTGGTTTCCCTATGACTACTCGCATTTGAAGCGATTAATCAAGCAATAAATACAAACTCGTTGGCTCGTTCTGCAAAAAGCACACAGTCACCCCGCCGAGGCGGGGCTCCTATTCTTTGTAAGCATACGGTTTCAGGTTCTATTTCATCGCCCTCCCGGGCTACTTTTCACCTTTCCCTCACGGTACTAGTTCACTATCGGTTTTAAAAGGTATTTAGTCTTGGGAGTATAGTCCTCCCCGGTTCACACGAAGCAATCTTTCTTCGTGCTACTCAAGTACATACTCAGTTATTATTTTTATTTTCGTCTACGGGACTATCACCCTCTTCGGTTGTTCGTTCCAGATTCATTCGACTAATAAAAATTATAAATTTCCAAAAAGGAAGAGTATGACTTACAACCCCCAACTCTTTATAAATAAAGTGCTGGGTTTGGACTGATCCCTCTTCGCTCGCCGCTACTAGGGGAATGAACCAGACAGTTTTCTTACTTTATATAAGGATCCGATAGCTGAAGAACTTATAGAAGCTCACCAGCCACCAGATCCATAAAGCAAGAAAAGTTGCTGATCTTTTTTTCTTTTCCACCGCTTACTGAGATGTTTCACTTCAGCGGGTTCCCATCCATAACACTACCACGCGTTAGGACGACTCCGGTTTATCGGAGCCAGGTTTCCCTATTCGGAGACCTCCGGATCAAAGGTTGCTCAGCACCTCCCCGAAGTTTATCGCAGCTACGCCACGTCCTTCATCGGCCTTTTAAACCAAGGCATCCGCCGTATGCTCTTAAGGCAACATCCAACCTGCTTAGGTTTTCAGTTTTTCTCGATTTTTTAAATATCATCTGATGATATTAGACGGAATTAAAATCGAGATAAGTTTTATTAATGTGTTTTATTAAATTTTTAAAGTACACTTTCAAGACTATGACCGAAAATAAAACAACCCCTCAGCGGGATCGTTATTCTAACGCAAGAAAAAACATCACGAAACTACCCGCTTAAATATATATGTCTTCTTACCTTTGTCATAGTACCTAGCAGTATAATCTACGAAATATTTGGTGTCAACCCCGTTAGAGACCTGCCACGAATTGTGATTTATCTTTTTAAAAAAGACGAAGTCGGCTTCGCCTATTTTCAACTTAAAATAACTAATATACTTTGGGGCTCTAACGGGGTTAGAGACCTGCCACGAATTGTGATTTATCTTTTTAAAAAAGACGAAGTCGGCTTCGCCTATTTTCAACTTAAAATAACTAATATACTTTGGGGCTCTAACGGGGTTAGAGACCTGCCACGAATTGTGATTTATCTTTTTAATAAGATTAGATATCTAAAAAAGCCCTCGTCAGGGCTTTTTTAGATATAAAGATTTTTAGAATCTTTAGTTGTTAGACTTCATTTCTTCCCGTAGCTTGTCTAGAAAAGCACGAGCCGAGTTCTGACCACCCAAACCGAAAGCAAGACCACCGGCAATAGCAAGCATTGCCACAAAACCTTGAAGAAGAGTGGTTATAAATGAACGGGCTACTCCTAACTGATCGAGGGCAGCGAAGAAAGCAAGAACAAGCACAGCCCACTTAGCTACAGAGCCAAGAAAACCTGCGCTCATAAGACCCGCCGCGTCAACGCTGGCTCTTATTAATCGATGCAAGAAGTTTGCAAAGACAGCCGCTACAAGCAGAATGATAGCTGCTACTATAACGTTAGGAATATAGAAAATGACTTCCTTTAAGAAGCTGGCAACTTCAGCTAAGCCAAGAATATTGGCAGCAGCTAGAACAAACACCAGGATAAGGAACCATTTTACCAACTGTCCAAAGAAGTGACCGCTGTCTAAACGAAGCCCGGCTCTTTCAACTGGTCGTCGAAAACCAAGCTTCTCTAGAAGCTGGTCAATACGTAGAGTTCTAATAATTTGAGCAACAACTCTACCTAATGCCGCCGCGATAGCCCAACCAATAATGAGGACTAAAAAAGCAGCAACTAATTCTGGAATAAATGTAACAACTATATCCCAAAGATTTTGGAGAGAATTTACTATTACCTCACTCCAATCTTGAATAACCATTTTTATTTATTTTTAATTAAGACCCACCTGTTCGACCTAAACAGGATCCTCCTCTTTCAAGCTAGCTTGAAAAAAAATTGAAAAGAGGGAGTCTTTACAAGAGATTTTCTAAATTTTAAGAAACGACCTTTCTACTTATATTTTAACGGATTTTAGTCTAAAAGTTATCCACACAGAGAATACTTTTTAGAAAATTTGCTTGTAAAAGCTATTTGCCACGAACAGTTATTAGTGATAAAATAATCCCGAATAAAGGACGCTTAGCTCAGTTGGCCAGAGCGCTTCGTTTACACCGAAGATGTCGGGGGTTCGAGTCCCTCAGCGTCCACAAACAACATCCCCGCACAGCGGGGTTTTGTTTGTAGATAAGCTAGAGAGTGAATTGATTCACTCTCGTGAGGACGAGAAGGCCGGAAGTATCTCCGCATAAGCGGAGAACTGAGGCGGGGTCGCGAGAAATTTTTTAAAGAAAATTTACCTGTGACCGAGTCCCTCAGCGTCCACCAATCGCACTATATTCAGAATATCCCACAAACATAAAAGAGCAACGTTGGACGTTGCTCTTTTATGTTTGTTACCTGTTTAGTGTTTTGCTCCGTAAATCTCTGTTCTTTCTTTAGAGTTTTTTACAATATTAAAAGCTTCATCTACTGTATCTACTAATTTATATATCTTCATGTCAGCCTCATCTATGTTTGCGTACTTACCATAAACATCATTCTTTATCCATGTTAATAACGGAGTCCAGTACTCCTTGCCGACCAACACAACTGGTATCTTTTCGTCTATCTTTTTAGTTTGAATTAGGGTAGTTAGTTCAAAAAACTCATCCAGGGTGCCGAACCCGCCAGGGAAAAATATGTAGGCCTGCGCAGCATACGAAAGCATCACCTTTCTGGTGAAAAAATAATGAAAACCAAGCCCTTTATAAATGTAAGGATTTCGACGTTGTTTTTCTGGCAACTGAATATCTAGCCCGATTGATTTTTTTTCTTCACCAGCATCCATAGCCCCCCTATTCGCCGCCTCCATTATACCTGGGCCACCACCAGTAACAATTGAAAATCCTTCTTTTGATAATCTTTTAGCTAATTCTCTAGCTTGTTGATACCACTCGTCATCTTCTGAAGTTCTGGCAGACCCAAAAAAAGAAACTGACTTTTTTATATCGGCCAAAAACTGAAAGCCCTCTGTAAATTCGGACATTATTCTAAATATTCTCCAGTGAAAACTATCGCGAAAATCCTCTTTCTTTTTTTTCGGAGTAGGTAATTTTGAAGCCGGAACATTTAACTCTCCTTCTTTATTTGTAGGTATTGGTGATTTCATAGTTTATTGATTATTTTATAAGTATTTACACTAGTGATTTCACTAATATGAATACTCTCTATTTATTTAAGTTATCTTATTTAAAAATACTAATACGACTCTCTGATTAAATATATTAGTATATTAGCGTCGCATTATCTACATCTTTTATTTTAACACGATAAAAAATTCACAAAATCAAAAATCTCTTTCAATAAGGATGGCTTGTAATTCTAACTCCCTCCAGTCATTAATATTATTAGAGAAACGTAGCACTTTTAGAGTTACGGTTTCACCAACATTATATTGTTGCAATAAATCGGCTAAGGTTTCTTTTACCGTTATCTTGTAGCCTCCCGCCTCTGTAATTATATCACCTGACTTTAATCCGGCTTCTTCCGCCGGGCTTCCTCCTACAATAGGTGAAGAACCGCTCTCACCCCTCAACCAAGCCCCCTCTTTAACAGGAAGGTTATTCTCTTCTGCAATACTATCAGTTAAAGTCACGAACCGCACTCCCAAGAAAGGGTAGATTATGCGACCGCTCTCTTTGACACTCTCAACCGCTTTTTTTGCATCATTAACAGGAATAGCAAAACCAATATTCTGAGCCGACTCGGCAATAGCCGTATTAACACCTATTACTTCCCCGCGAATATTTAAAAGCGGACCTCCAGAGTTGCCTTGATTTATAGCAGCGTCTGTTTGAATAATATCTCTCAACTCTTCCGTTATACCGGGACCGCTGGCAGTAATAGTTCTTGATAAGCCTGAAACAATCCCCACAGAAACAGTATTTCTAAACTCTCCTAGAGCGTTACCGATAGCTACTACCGTCTGACCTACTTTTATATTGTCAGAATCACCCAACTTAACAACCGGCATACTATTAGCATCTATTTTTAAAACAGCCAGGTCTCTCAGCGGATCTTGAGCAAGAATCTCCGCATCATACTGTTCTCCGTTATTTGTAATAACTGTGTAAGATGCATTTTTATCTAAAACAACATGTTTATTGGTTAATATAAGTCCGTCTTCTGAAATAGTAAAACCGCTTCCTCCGCCAACCTCTTTATGTTCAAAACCTCTTTGGCATTGGGAAGGAACTCTTATATCACCATAAAATTGCTGGAAGAAAGGATCGTTAAAGAAGGGCGAATCCTCAAAAGGATTAATATAACAATCTTCAAGAACGGGGACGTCCTTAGAGACAATTATACTGACAACTGCTTGGCTGTAATCTTCAACAATCTTAACAACTGCCTCTTGTTGCTGGTAGCTGTTAACCGTAACCATTGGTGAAGGGACCGCGTCATTAAGGCCGAAAAAACTGGAACCGAACGAACCGGCCACAAAACCCACAAAAGCTGAAACAATAATACTTAGGATGAGAATTAATCCTAATGATTCAGTAAAATTAAATTCTTTAGGGTCAAAGATTTTCATATCTTATTGATTTTACCACTTCAATAAGTGTTTTTACAAAAAGTTCCATATCTCTCTCGGTCGTCTCTCTTCCTAAGGTAACGCGAAGCGTCCCTCTTTGATAATCTTCTGACACCTCAGTGTGTTTTATAGCTTCTGATATTTCCGTTTTAGCTGTAGAACAAGCAGACCCGGTCCCAACCGCAAAACCCTTCTGATCTAATCGCAAAACCAACTCTTCTCCATCTATATCTTTAAAAGCAAAACTGGCGTGATTTGCTAATCTTTCTTTTTTTATATCCGGTCCAGTTAATAAAGAATTATCTATTTTAGATAAAACGTTATTTATAAGATTATTTCTCAGTTCTGTTAGTCGCTTTTTTTCTATCGAGTGCTCTTTTTGAGCTAATTCTAAGGCCTTGGTAAAACCAACAACTAAAGCAACGCCTTCTGTTCCACTTCTTAAGCTTCTTTCTTGACCTCCGCCATAAATAATCGGTTCTATTTTTACATGAGATCTAACAACAAGAGCAGATGCTCCTTTCGGCCCACCAATTTTTGAGGAAGAGATAGTCACCATATCAGCAATATTGGCCACATTTTTTAAATTAAACAACCCTTCTGTATGTGAGGCATCAATATGAAGAGTGGTTTTTTCTTTTGCCAGTTCTGATATTTCGTCTATTGGCTGAACCGTCCCAATATCAGAATTAGCCCAAGCTAAACTCGTCAACTTAGTAGCCGAGTTACTAAGCTTGGTGCTGAGATTGCTTGGATTTATAAACCCTTCTTTATCTACGTCCAAGTAGATTGCTTTATACTTTTCTTCCTCTAAGTATTTTACTGGTCTTAAAATTGAAGGGTGTTCTATTTTGGTTGTTATTATTTGACTTTCCGAATTAGCTTTTGCAAAACCTAAAATAGCCAAATTATTAGCTTCTGTTGAGCTGGAAACAAAAAACACTTCTTCTGGTTTAGCTCCCACAAGATCAGCTACTTTTTCCCGGGATTTTTGGAGAATTTTTTTAACTTCCGCGCCCTCCTTATAAATAGCAGACGGATTGCCAAAAGAGACCCTACCCATCTCTTCTTTAACCCTCTCTCTTACCGGCGTCCCCGCTGCGTAATCTAAGTAAATACGATTGTTCATAAGTAAAATACTAACAAATTTTTTCTTTATAAAAAAGAAAACGGGTTCCGATTATTCCGGAACCCGAGAACGAGTCCATGACTTACGTTACTCTACCTTGTTTTAACCAAAATTTTTCGCTTTCCATTTTTCTCTCCTTGGATATGGCTTTGTTTTAAAGAGATGTTCATGTGCTCGAGGCGGGACTCGAACCCGCACGACCTTACGGTCACATGCCCCTCAAGCATGCGAGTCTACCAGTTCCTCCACTCGAGCTTATTTATCTTTCTAAATTGATTTTAAAAATTTTTTGAGCTTTTGTAAACTTTCTTTCTAAATTTTAAATCTATCTTAAGAAGGACATACTAGTATATCGCGTATGCCAAATATTTTCAGCAATAAACACCTCTAATTAGAGGTGTTTTGTTATTTATCTTTTTCTAAAGACTCTGGAGTTTCTTTATCTTCTTTCTTTACTTTAGTAGAAGAATTTTCTTCGGATTGTTCTTGGGAAGCTTGAACTTCTTTATCTTTATCTTTATCTTTATCTTCTGCATCATCCTGTTCTTCATCAATAAAAGCATCTGTTTCTAACGAGATTTCATCTTGTTCAATTGCTTTACCGAGACCAAAACGACGAACCCTTCTTCCGGTTTTACTTCTTAAGAAATACAACTTAGATCGGCGAGGTCTTTTGTTTGGACGAGAAGAAACTTCTATTTTTGTAATTAGTGGAGAATAGAGTGGAAATATCTTTTCAACACCTACCTTATGAGCACCGATTTTTCTTACTGTAAAAGTTGCCCCTGGTTCAGTTCCGTGTTTTCTCGCTATAACTATACCTTCAAAAATTTGAATTCTCTCTCCTGAAACATCTTCTCCTTTCTGACTCTTTTTAACCGCTGCTGCTGTTTTAGAAAGTTTCTTGTCTTCTTTTACATTTGGAACTATTTGGTGAACTTTAACTGTATCGCCAACCCTAAAATCCGACACTGGCCGGTTTTTATACTCTTCTTGGATAAATTGTTCTAAAACTTTTGACATAATTGCTAGGGGCTATTCTAACATAAAAGGAAGATTATTCAAGGTATTAGCCAAATCGTCGGAAAGATTTACATTAAAAGAAAATTTATCACCTTTGGGGGACTTAAAACTTAAAGAGGAAGCGTGGAGAAATACCCTGCCTAAGTGTTTAGGTTTTTTTGACTTCTCTCCCCCGTACTTTTTATCCCAAGCCACCGGATAGCCCAGCGTTTTCAAATGGACTCTTATCTGGTGCTTTCTGCCTGTTTTTGGAACAACCTCTAGATAAGTAAAATTTGGAAAACGTTTAATAACTCTCCAAAAAGTTTTTGCGGAACGAGCGCCTTTTGGAACTTTGTTTTTAGTTTTATAAGCCCTCTGTTTTATAGGATCGCCCTTAGAACGGCTGATCGGCCAAGATATTTCACCTTCGTCTTTTTCTATCCTACCAACAACAAGAGCAAGGTATTTTTTATCAACTTCTCTGTCTTTAAATCTCTTCTTAAGCCATTGAAAACTTCTGTTATTAAGAGCTATAACCATAAGACCAGAGGTGTCTTTGTCCAAGCGGTGGACTATACCCGGTCTGATTTTCGATTCACCGACATTTTTTATTTTAGGATATTTATAAATAAGCCAGTTAGCAAGAGTTCCACTGGGAGTGGAGGATGAAGGATGAACCACAAGACCCGCCGGTTTGTTTATAATAATAAAATCATCGTTTTCAAAGACAATACCAACCTTGTCCCCGGGCTTCTTTTCGGGCTCTAGAGATATCTCTGGAGGAAGTTCAATATTTATAAAAATATTCTCTCCTTTCTTTAATTTATAGCTTTTAGATACTTTTTTTCTACCGACCTTAACACTGCCTTCATCTATCAACTTCTGCAACCAAGCTCTAGAGAAGTCTTCAAGTTTCCTTGATAGAAAAACGTCTAATCGCTGACCGACCTCATCATCTGCTATTGTAAATTTTTTTCGCTTTTCTTGACTCATAGCACATCTATTGTCGCAAAAATAGAAAATTATGGCAAAGAAAAAAGAAAAAACAGCTTAAAATCTAAGAAATAAACGGCTCAACCCCCTGAGCCGTTTATTTTGTTTGGTGGTGAAATCCTAACCTTTGCGCGAACCTTTTTCCAATCGCGAAGCGATTGACTTCGCACGCGCGGAGCGCGTGGTGGCTCGAAACTAAATCGTACGCTCGGATTGCGTGGTAATACTGCGCCTCGGCCGCGCTCGTACCTCGCGCGCATCAAAACCAACATTTCCTTACCTTTCAAAAAAACGGCGGGG
>CAZRHU010000011.1:0-16872 GCA_964600085.1 uncultured Candidatus Saccharibacteria bacterium | reverse complement strand
GCACAATTTCAACAGACTTATCTTAGAACAATAAAAATAAACGGCTCACCCGGGTGAGCCGTTTATTTTTATACCACTGACCTCCGAAAGATAGAACTTTAAAAAATGAGGAGAGAGTTATTTTAAAGCTCTTTTATCTTTCAGAGGTCAGTGGTCCCGACGCTCCGGCTAATGCCGAAGCGTCGGGGAGAAGGGGATCTAATCTCCTTTAGAGATTAGTAGGAGAGTGGCTTCAAGGGTCCGGTTTGAATGAGAACACCCGCAATGTTGTTGCTGGGGTGTCTTTCCAGAGCCTTGAAGGTTTCAGGAACTGGTTTTTCCCCATTGATTCGCTGGATAACAACTGTATGGTCGTTGACTGAAGCGATGATCAAGGGAGGACTTGTGTCGATCTGAATCATATAGAGCTCTCCTTAGCCGAGGGGAAAGCCACCCGGCTTTTTGAAGTTCTTGTTCTTGGATTTCTCCAAGAGATCTTCTCCGGAGTGCTTGGAGAGGTTCATTTTGGTGCCGAGGTAGATCATACTCACGGCAACCAAAAAAGAGAAAAAGTAGAAGGTCTGGCCAGCGTCAACCATGTTTTTCCAAAAACCGATGACTGCGACCAGGGTCCAGGTGATCATCCAGAGTGACTTTCTCATCTTCCTACTCCTTTGCCCCTTGGGCATTGGTGTGAACAGTTTAAAAAAGAACCACAGGGCTCTATACCCACCATATAGATTAATTTACAATTTTCAATTTTCAATTTACAAAATGGGTTTGAAAATTGATCTATATGGTGGGTACCCGAACCGTGTCTTAACGATCACGGTTCGGGTAGTTGTTCAGGAGGGGCTAGTTGTTGGCGGTGGCCATCTCGGCGTCCAGTTCGGGGCCGGTGATGACATCGTTGTCGGTGTCTTCATCGGCGACGACCGGCTTGCTGTTGGTCTTTCGGAACGAATTGGCGTTGCTCTCCTCGATCCGCAACATCTCCCTAGCGGTGGCCAGGATAGCGGTGAGGATGAAGTCTTTCTCTTGGCTCTTCGGAGAGGTTCCGAGGATACGCAAGAGAACCGATCGAATCTCGCTCTGAGACTGGAAGGTTCCATAGTGCTGGCCATTACGGTCAGATCTGCGGAAAGAGTGAAGAACCAAGCGAAGGGTGGTTCTGATCTCCTCTTCGTCTTCATCATCCTCCAAAATGAGAGCTTCGTCCAGGAACTTCTGGGCTTGTTGGACAGTCTCCGGGAAGCCACTAGCCACCCAGAAAACCTTTATGATCTGGTCCAGATCATAGCCACGTCCGGCTAACCGGAGAACGACCTGCCAGGTCAGGGTCTCTTTCTCGTTCCCGTTGTTGGGAACGAGGAGATCCAGTACCTTGTCTGTTGCTTCGGAGCCGAGGTCTGCCTCGGTGATCTCGACGAACTTTTCCCAGGCGCTTTCGATGAATTCCACGATCCACTCGGCGATACCTTGGTGATTCTTTGGGTCGTACATAATATGTACCTCCTGAAAGTATTGAAAGAGTACTGCGAATAGAGGTTAGTTACCTCCCCAGGACTTAGAATTTAGTTTTTCTATTTTCTAAATCCTGGGGAGGCGGGGAGTCAAGTCTGTCCGGTCGGATGACCGAATGACCGGATGACTCCCCGAGGGAGTTTTAGGGTATCCCCAAGCCCGTTGGAGGTTAGAAACCGAACCAGACTCGAATAGCTGAGCTGGTGAAGCACCGAGCGAATAGAACTACGCTCTCGATGAACCGCATGATTTTCTCCTGTGTCAGAAGCCGAAGCGAAGAAACCGACCAATTTCTTCAAGTGAGTTTCAAATGATACGGCGGATGTCTTGAATCATAACAATCTCCAGAAAAAGGAACATCTCATAATCCTTAGGTAAACTTAGGATAGAGAGAAAGATGAAGGGGAGTACTTATGAACCGGTGCGAGGTTGGTAGTGTAGGTATGTAGTTCTGTAGGTCTCTCTTAGAAAATTTCTAAGTTATGACGCAGAACACCATCACTTCGTCACCGACACACCAGTGTCAACTTGTTCCCGCCAGAGGCGGGGGCTCTCTCCTCTCCATCTTTCTCCCGGTTATCTGTGAGATAACCAAAAGGTGTGGATTAATAACGCAAAAGACCTTTTAGAAGCTCTCTCTAGTTTTATAAAAGTGTACTAGTACGAGGAGAGAGCTTCTAAAAGGTCTCTTGTTGTTTTGTTTTAAACTCTCTCCGAGTTTTAATGTACGGTCTAATTATAAACCCTATATATAATCTTGTCAAGGGGTATAACATAAAATATAAACTCTGTAAATATTAGTATTTAAGCCATTTTCTAAGACCTTATAACTAAAAAACCGCATAAAAATGCGATTTTTAACACGAAAAAGGCTTAAAATATAGTTATTTTAAGCAGCTTTTTGTTGAGAAGACTCTTTTTCGCTTAAAAGATCTTTAATTTGTTCTATTGCTGATTCTGAATCTTGGCGATATAGAGCTCTAATCTCTTCATTTTCATTTATTATTTCTCTGAAAATAGGTGAATATCTTTCAATCCAATCTAAGCCGGGTAGATTAGAATCTTTTATCAGCTCTGTTTGAAATCTATTTATTTCTTCTAAACTGAGCTCAGTATTTTCAATTGGAATCTTTTCCATTTTTTAACTCTTTTATTAATTTATTGAATTCTTCTTGTTCAATAGTTTCTTTTTCTATAAGTCTTTGGGCTATTTTTTCCAAGAGATCTTTATGTTTTTTAAGGGTGACTGTGGCTTTTTTTTCCGCCTTTTTAATAAAAGAAGAAACTTCTTTATCTATTTTTGAAGCCACTTCTTCAGAGTAGTTGCGTTGTTCCGACAACTCTTTACCCAAAAAAACAAGCTGTTCTTTTTCGCCGAAAGATATTGGTCCTAATTTTGAAGACATTCCATACTCTGTAACTATTCGGCGAGCAAGATCACTGGCCCTTTTAATGTCGTTGGTTGGTCCGGTTGTAACTTCGTTAAAGATCATTTTTTCAGTCGCAAACCCGGCTAGGAGAGTGGCTAACTCATCTTCAAATTTTACCTTAGAATAAAAGTGAATTTCTTCTTTGGGCAGTTTCAAGGTGTAACCTCCAGCTTTACCACGAGATATTATAGACACCTTATGAACTGGATCTGCGTTGGGAAGAACAGAAGCAACAAGAGCGTGGCCAGCTTCATGGTAAGCAGCTATCTCTTTTTCCTTAATGCTTAGTAATTTTGATTTTCTTTCTGGTCCCAACATAACTTTTTCTATAGAGTTTATCAACTCTACTTGAGAAAGTTTTTTCTTTCCTTTGCGGGCAGCTAAAATAGCAGCTTCGTTTGTCAGATTAGCTAAGTCAGCTCCCGAGAAACCAGGAGTTCTTTCGGCTATCAATCTAAGGTTTACATCATTCTCAGACTTTTTTTCTTTTAAGTGTATCTTTAGTATTTCTTCTCTATCTTTAAGATCTGGTTCATCTATAACAATTCTTCTATCGAATCTGCCCGGGCGCAAAAGCGCAGGATCTAATATGTCCGGTCTATTTGTAGCGGCTACCACGATTACGTTTGTGTCTCTCTCAAAGCCGTCCATTTCTGTTAAGATTTGATTTAAGGTCTGCTCTCTTTCGTCGTGACCACCTCCGAGACCGGCTCCACGGTGTCTTCCAACGGCGTCAATTTCATCAATAAAAACAATAGAGGGCGCGCTCTTTTTAGCATTTTTAAAAAGATCTCTTACTCTAGACGCTCCCACTCCCACAAACATCTCTACAAATTCTGATCCGGAGATGAAGAAGAAAGGAACGTTTGCTTCTCCGGCAACGGCTCTAGCTAGAAGGGTTTTTCCTGTTCCAGGAGCTCCCATAAGCAATACTCCTCTTGGTATTCTGGCTCCAATGTTTAAAAATTTTCCCGGGCTTCTTAAAAACTCTACAATTTCTCTCAACTCTTCTTTTGCTCCTTCAGCTCCAGCAACATCTTTAAAGTTCACCTTCTCTTTTTTAGCGTCAAAAAGTTTTGCTTTAGAAGAACCAAAAGAAAAAGCTTGCATCTGACCTGCTTTGGCTTGTCTAAAGATAAGCCAAAAAAACACAATTATAAGTATAAGAGGAAGAAGAAAGGGGATGATGTTGATGAGTATAAACCCTAACGAACTTTCTTCTTTTACCTGAATATTTATATCAGAAAAATCTTCGCTAGTTAGACCAAGATTTGTTAATGATTCAGTGATAGAGCTCTCCGCCTCTTTTTTAGCTTTTAAAACCTCTTCGTTTTGGAGTTGAGCGATTATATTTTCACCTTCTATCTCTATTTTAGTTATCTCGTCTGATTTTATCTTCAAGGCTATCTCTGATAGAGAAACTATCTCTTCTTCTTCAGAAAGAGGATTGAAAGAAGAAAAAACAGAGGCCAAAACAACAAAGACCACCAAAGCAATTAAAATATTTTTAAAAATTGAACGCATAAACTAGTATCTAGTATTTAGTATCCAGTATCTATATTAAGATTTAGAATCTAGAATTTCGACATCTTGTTTATTATTAGATACTTGAGATTTGGAATTTTCTTTTAAATCTTCAGAGTCCAAAAGTTGAAGGGCCATCTTATAGTCTTTTGATTCAAGCATTGTAATTTTAAAACCATAACTTTTTCCAATTTCTAGAGCGGACGTCATATCTTCGTAGCTCTCAAATTCTGAAATGTGGGCTAGGCCCTGAATCTCGTCACCTATTTTTATAAAAGCGCCGAAAGGATTAAACTTACTAACGGTTCCCTCAATAATATCTCCAACTTTATATTTGTCAGCGATTTCTTCCCAGGGATTCGGCTTTAGAGCTTTTAGAGATAAAGAAACTTTATCATCTTCTATGGCTATTATTTTAGCTTCAACTTCGTCTCCTATATCAACTATATTTTCCGGACTTTCTACCAATTGCCAGCCCAGCTCGGATATGTGAACCAGACCCTCTATTCCATCAAAGGTTATAAAAACTCCAAAGTCCACTATTCCTGAAACTTTACCTTTTACAGTTTCTCCAACAGAATATTTTTCGAGCTTTTCTTTGGTTTCTTTAGAAGCTTTTGCTCTTTCAGAAAGGATAACTTTATTGCTTTTTCTATCTAGATCTAAAATTTTAACTTCAAGTTCTTTTTCCGCAAAGTCTTGTAAGCGCTTTAGTATTTCTTCTTTATCGCCACCCTCTACATGGGGGTAATTCTCAGGCGACAATTGGGAAACCGGAAGAAAGGCCTGGACTCCTTTGGTTCTAGCAACCAAACCTCCCCGATTAGCTTCTTGAATTTTAACTTTAAAAACCTCATTTTTATCTTTAAGCTCTTTTAATTCTTCCCAAACTCTATCAAGTCCAGCTTCTCTTAATGATAATTCAACCAACCCTTCTTCATTCTCTAGGTGGATTATCTTTACAGCCAGTGTGTCTCCTATTTTTATGCTATTAGCATCGTATAGGGATAGGTCTATTTCCGGCTTGTAAACAACGCCGGTTCTAATAGGGCCCAAATCAAAAAAAATCTTATTACGCCCCTTTTCTATTATCAGACCCTCTATGACGTCTCCTTCTTTTGGAAGAGTAAAAGAGATCTCTTTCTCTTGTAAGAGATCCTTCATATTTAGTTTTGTTTTGGTTTGATTTTGATTTATTGTTTCAGTCATACTTTTTCCTTCTAGAGCACTATATCAAATCATCATTATACAAGCAAGGTTTTCTCGTTGTCAAACGGCTTAAAATATGCTAGATTTAGACCCAGAAATACATTAGAAAAAGAATAGACATTCTAAAAAATAGATACTTTGACTAGTAAATAAACAGAGTAGATATATAATGGTTATAAATTGGTATGGTAAAACTTGTTTTAAAATAATAGCAGAGGGAGGCAGTCTTTTAATTAATCCTCCGTCAAAGAAGACCGGTCTAACGAAGCCAAGAGGAGAGGTTGAAGCTCTTTTATTTTCAGAAGAAGCTCCTTCTAAAGATGAGTGGAAGAATTATTTAAAGAAGGAAACTAAAATTATTCAGACACCGGGGGAGTTTGATGTTGATGGTTTTTTTATTTTAGGCATGGCCCCTAACGGCGGTGAAATTCCCTCTCTTTTTATTATTGAAACCGAGAAGAAAACAATTTGTCACATCGGCTCTTATCCTCATCCTGTAATCACAGATGATCATTTAGAAAAATTGGGTAAAGTTGACGTTTTGATGATACCGGTAGGTGGTATCGGTAAAGATTCAGAGGTTATAGACGCTGAGAGAGCGGCTAAAATAACGAATCAGATGGAGCCAAGTATAGTTATTCCAACTTACTACAAAACAAAAGGTTTTAAAGAAAAGGTTAATAATGTTGATAAGTTTCTAAAAGAGCTTGGGGCTAGTGATACGACCTCTCAAGGAAAACTCAGCATTAGTAAGAGAGACAGATTGTCTGATGAAGAGACTAAGGTTGTTGTTATAGAGTCTTAGTTTTTAATTACCGATTAAATTATATTTTGTGAGTTTATACGACTTTGTTAAAAATCTTCAAGAGCAATCTGAAGCAACAAGAAAAAAAATTCTCGTAGTTTTTTTATTGATTTTTTTTCTTATCTTGAGCGGTGTTATGGTGTTTGATATTAAAGAGAGGATAGAAGATCAGACGTTAGCTTTTAAATTTACAGACGAAAAAAGCTTGGTAGAAAAAAATTCAAAAGAGAGCTTTACTAGTAATATTTTAGAGCCGTTTGCTGCCATAAAAGAAGGTTTTAACTTAGTTGTTAAAGATTTTAAAAATAAATCTGATGGTGTTTTTTCTAAAACAGAAAACATATTCCAGAGCGTTGAAGAAGAAAGGTCTGTTTACGAATTACCAAATAACAAATAAAAGTTATAATCTACAAATAATGTAATCTTGATTCTCTAATTAATTCTAATTATCCTTATAATACAACTCAAATATACGACTGATATTAAAATACTCCAAATAAGTTATTTGCATATCTACATTATTAGTATTAACCAACAATAAAAAGTTAAAAGAATAAAACTTATCAGTATTAATAGAGATACTGATAATCAGTGTTCATAAAATAAACATTGGACAATGGATATAGGAGAAGTAAAACCAAGAGAAATAACTGAAGAAATGAGCGATTCTTATATTGATTACGCTATGAGCGTAATTGTTTCGCGTGCCTTACCGGATGTTAGAGATGGTCTAAAACCGGTTCATCGAAGAATTTTATACGTTATGCATGAAATGGGTCTTCGTTCTGGTGGGAAATTTAAAAAGTCAGCCAACGTGGTCGGCGAGGTTTTGGGGAAATACCATCCTCATGGAGATACTTCTGTTTATGACGCTATGGTTAGAATGGCTCAAGATTTTTCTCTTAGATACCCCTTGGTTAATGGGCAGGGGAACTTTGGTTCCATGGACGGCGATTCTCCGGCCGCTTATCGTTATACAGAAGCCAAGATGAATAAGCTTTCTGAAGAAATGTTAGAGGGTGTGCACAAGGAAACTGTTGATTGGGCTCCAAATTATGACGGCAGTAAAGAAGAACCAAAAGTTTTACCGGCTTCTTTTCCACAATTACTCGCCAACGGAAGCGTTGGTATAGCTGTTGGTATGGCTACCAGCATACCCCCTCATAATCTAATAGAGATTATAAACGCTGCCGTTCATCTGATTGATAACTCTAAAGCTACTACGGAGGATATTGTTAAATTTATTAAAGGTCCGGATTTTCCTACTGGGGGAGCGATATTTAACAAGAAGGATATTCTACAAGCTTACGCTACGGGAAAGGGGCCAATCGTTGCCAGGGGATCCGCGGAGGTGGTAGAGGGTGAAGAAAAAAAGAAGTCAGATCTTCAGATAATTGTCTCTGAGATACCCTTTCAGGTAAATAAAGCCAACTTATTGGAGAATATTGCTAATTTAGTTAAAAATAAAAAAATAGAGGGGATAAAAGACATAAGAGACGAGTCCGATAAAGATGGTGTAAGGGTGGTTATTGATCTTAAAAATGATGCTTTTCCTCAAAAGATTTTAAATAAACTCTGGAAACTAACTGATCTTCAAAAGACATTTCATATGAATATGATAGCTCTGGTTGATGGGATTCAACCCCAGGTTCTTTCTTTGAAGAGTGTTTTAGAGCTTTATCTAGATCACCACAAAGAGATAGTTGAGCGTAGAAGTAGGTATGAATTAAAGAAAGCCGAAGAAAGAGCTCATATTTTAGAAGGATTGTCCAAGGCGTTAGACCAGATAGATAAGGTAATAGAGACCATAAAAAAATCCAAAACCAAAGAAGAAGCTCATCTTAATCTGATGAAGAAGTTTTCTTTGTCGGATATTCAGTCTAGGGCAATACTGGATATGCGTCTTCAAACTCTTGCTGGCTTAGAACGTAAAAAGATAAACGACGAATTAAAAGAAAAGAAAGATCTTATAAAAAAATTAAAAGATCTTTTGGGTAGCGATAAAAAGCTGTGGGGTGTTGTTAAGAAAGAGCTAGAGGAGATAAAAGATAATTATGGAGATGAGCGTAGAACCACCGTTTATTCGCAGCCTGTAGGCGATATAAATGAAGAAGATTTAGTTCCAGAAGAAGAGGTGATAATAACTCTAAGCCGTAGTGGTTTTATAAGAAGATTAGCCCCAAGTTCTTGGCAGGCCCAGAGAAGAGGGGGTCAGGGCAAGAAAGGAGCCAAGTTGTCTGAAGAAGATATGGTAGAGCATCTTATAGTTGCCTCTACTCACGATGACATCTTATTCTTCACCTCATCTGGAAAGGTGTTTAAGACAAAAGCTTATAACATTCCATCAGCTTCTCGAACGGCTAAGGGTAGGGCTTTAGTTAACTTTTTAAATATTAGTTCTAAAGAGACCATAACGGCTATAATTCCCTTAAAAGAAAATACCAAAGAGGAAAAAAATAAGTTTTTGGTTATGGCTACTCGCGGTGGTATAATTAAGAAAACGTCTCTAGATAAGTTTAAGAATGTTCGTTCAGGTGGTCTTATTGCTATCGGTCTTAAAAAAGAAGATGAATTAGGTTGGGTAAGGCCTTCTGGTGGTGGCGATGAAATAGTTCTGGTCTCTAAAAAAGGACAAGCTATAAAATTTTCAGAAAAAGATGTTAGAGCTATGGGTCGTTCTGCCTCAGGTGTTAAAGGAATGAAACTTAAAAAAGATGATGAAGTGGTTGGCATGGATGTTGTTTCTGGTGATTCTAAGTCAAACAACTCAAAACTCTTAGTGGTTACTGTAAAAGGTTACGGAAAAAAGACAAAATTAAAGAGTTATAAAAAACAAAAGCGTGGCGGTGTTGGAGTTAAGACTATAAAAATAACAGATAAAAATGGAGAAATAGCTGGAGCTCGTGTTTTAGCTGAGGACGAAGAAGATCTTATTACAGTATCAAGAAAGGGGCAGGTTATAAGAGTTTCTCTCGGTGAGGTGTCAAATTTAGGCAGAACCACTCAAGGGGTGAGAATTATGAAGTTAAAAGAAGGAGATAAGCTTACTTCTATTACAACTCTATAAGAAGCTAAAATTTATAAACCTTTATTTTTTAAATGAACGGTTTTTCTAACCCAGAAAAAATTGTTAAAAATTTAAACGTTCCAGAGGGAGCTCGGGTCGCTGATTTTGGCGCGGGTTCGGGTTACTTTACTATACTCTTAGCTAAAAGTGTTGGCCCTAAAGGATTAGTGACGGCTGTTGATGTGTTGCTTAGCGCTCTTGAAGTTATTAAGAGAAATGCATCTGATAGAGGTTTCTATAATATTCATTACGTTAGAGGTAATCTGGAAAAAGAACGGGGATCTTCTTTAGAAGATAATTCTCAAGACATGGTCTTCTTGGCCAATATTTTATTTCAGTCGCAAAAAAAAGAAAATATTTTTTCTGAAGCTAAAAGGGTTTTAAGACCAGGGGGTCAATTAGTTATAATTGACTGGTTGCCGAATGCTGTCTTTGGCCCGGAAGATGAGGGGTGGAAAATATCTAAAGAGGAGGGCAAAGAGTTTGCTGAAAAGCAGGGCTTTTCTTTTGAAAAAGATATCAAGGTGAGTGTTAATCACTGGGGCTTACTCTTTACTAAATAATTACACTTAATAAAGAAAAAGATGAAGTATAAGGTGATAATAATTACAGGAGTTTCTTTAATGATTATTATAGCTCTTGTTGCTTTCTTTTTCGGTAGAAAGGGCGGTACTTCTGATATTGGAGGCGAGATAATGTTTTGGGGTTTTGAAGACGTGACTTCTTGGCGGGAGGTGATTGAGGCCTATGAAGACCAGTATGGCGTAAAAGTTATATACCAAAAGAAGTTAAGAGAAGGTTACGAGAGCGAGCTTCTTAATGCTTTAGCAGCTGGTCAAGGGCCTGATGTGTTTTTCATTCACCATACCTGGCTTAATAAACACCTGGAAAAATTAGCTCCTTTTCCTACCAATAGTTTTTCACCCATTAATATGAGAAGTTTATTTGTTGAAGTGGTTGGCGATGATTTAATAAGAAATGATGCGGTCTATGGTCTGCCCGTCTATCTAGATACTCTAGCTCTTTACTATAATAAAAGTATATTTAACACAGCCGGTGTTATTAATCCCCCAGAAACCTGGGAAGAGTTTACCGACGTAGTCAAGAAGATAGTTATAAGAGACGAGGATACGAGTTCTATTCTAAGAGCGGGAGCAGCTTTTGGAGCTTCTCAAAACGTTGCCTACTCGGGTGATATTCTCCAGACCTTAATGCTTCAGAATGGAACCAAAATGATTGATCAAGAAAGAGAAAGGTTTGTTTTTAATCAACCTGTTCTTCAAGAGGGAGAGCAATTTAAACCGGGAGAGAACGCTCTATCCTTTTACACCAGCTTTACTGACCCAGCTACCTCTGTCTATACTTGGCACCGAAGGTTAGCCGATTCTCTCTCGGCTTTTAAAAGGGGCGAGGTTGCTATGTATATAGGTTACGCTAAAGATTTTAAAGAGATTAAATCTTCTAACATAATGTTTGGAGTTTCTCCGCTTCCTCAAGTTAGAAATCAAGAAGAAGACCCTGGTTACATAGATTTAAACTTTGCTAACTACTGGGCTGGGGCGGTTAACAAAATGAGTTACAACCGTTCCACTGCCCAGTCTTTCTTAAGGTATATATCTTCTCGCAACGCTGTTTACAGCTTCTTATCAAAAGAAAATCTTCCTACTGCCAGAAGAGATCTTATAGAAATTCAGGACTTAGATCCAGGTCTAAAGATTTTTGCGCGCCAAGGACTAACTGCCGTTAGTTGGCCTCAACCGGATTATAGAGTGGTAACGTCGGTCTTTAATGATATGATAGAAGATGTGGTGCTTGGACGTCTTAGTGTAGAGGAGGCTCTGGAAGACGGGGTTCGAGCATTATCTAATTAGCAGTAAGTTGTATTTTACCAACAAACCTCTAAAGAGATGAAAAAAATAATATACACTACATCTTTCTTATTTATTTTAGGAATGATACTTACTCCGGTTTTTGTTTTAGCATTTAATAATGGAGGGCTGGTGCCTTGTGGTGGAGAAGGGCAACCCGATTGCACTCTCTGTCACTTATTCGTTCTTATAAAAAATGTCTTTGCTTTCGTTACTTTTAGAATTGTTCCGGCGGTGGCGGTGATTATGATTATCTGGAGTGGTTTTTATTTTCTTACTTCCGGCGGTAGCCAAGAAAGAGTAAGAAAGGCGAGAACAATATTAACAAGGACGGTAGTGGGTATAGTGATTGCTTACGCTGCTTTTCTTATAGTGGGTACGGTGCTTGGGGTTTTGAGCCAGGCGGGGACCGAAGCCGACACAAAAGCTCTCTTTAGATTTCAGAACGGCAATATAATTATTGAGTGTCCGGGACCCACCAACCCTTAGTTTTTAGATTGCTCAATAAGGTAAAAAAGTTTACAATATAATAAAATGAACTTCTTAAAAAATATTTTCTTTTCCACAGCGGTTTTTCTTTTGACTTACTCTACAGCTTTAGCTCAAGGAGATAGCGGTGTTGGGGGCGATATATCTTTAAGAGATCCTTTAAGCGGGAGCGATATAGAAAACATATTAGAAAGAATAATAAACTTTCTCTTGATTATCGCTGCTCCGGTTGCTGTTATTATGGCAATATGGGCTGGCTATTTGTTTATGACTGCTGGTGGTAATGAAGAAAAAGTAAAGACGGCCCGTAAAACATTAATGTATGTTGTGATTGGTGTAGCTGTCCTTATCTTATCTAAAGGCGTTATTAGTTTGGTTGTAAGTTTCTTGCAGTAAAAATGAAAAAATCTCTTCTTATAATCTCAGTAATTGTAGTTCTGGTACTGCCTTTTATTGCCAATGCTCAGATAAAAGATGCGTCAGATCAATTTGAAAACTTAGATAAAAATCAATTGGTAGATATAGCTTTGTCTTTTGCAGAGTGGTTTTTGATAGTATTAGGAGTTTTAGCAGTCATTATGGTTCTTTATGGAGCGTTTCTTTATATTATCGCCGGTGGCCAGGAAGATAACATAAAAAAAGCCAAGAACGTTCTAATCTACGCCATTATCGGAGTTGTTGTGGCCATCTTAGCTTTTTCCGTTGTCGCCTTTACAAAGAGCTTATTTGAGCCCCCTGGCTTTGGGAGTGGAGGGGGTGGTGGGAGTTCTTGTTCAACTGCTGCCGACTGCGGTGACCCAAATCAGTTTCGGTGCAGTGGTGGTGTTTGTGTTCCTATCTTTGGTCCTTAAAAACTATTATTGCTCTAAAGGTCTTTTTATACTAGAATTAATAATGTAATAGGTTGATTGCTTTATTAATTAATAAATAAATTAAAAGGTTAAAAATATAATATGCAAAAATTAGTTACTAAAACTACCGCCCCTATCTTGGCTTGGATGTTAGCTTTACCAGCTTTAGCCCAAGCTGATCCGACCGGGATTCGTAGTGAAAAGATAATCGACTTCTCTGTCTATGATTTAGTGTATACCCTAGAGACGTTAGCCAACTGGCTCTTGGCTATTATCGGTATCGTGGCGGTTATTATGATTCTCTACGGCGCTTTTCTTTATATCGTTGCCGCCGGTGATGAGGATAAGGTTAAGAAAGCCAAGAATGTTATAATCTACGGTCTTGTTGGGGTTGTTGTGGCTATCCTGGCTTTTGCCATCGTGTCTTTTGTAGCCAGCTTGCTTGATTAAAAGTTGACCTAGAAAGAATAACCCCCCAGTCATCTGACTGGGGGGTTTTGTTTAGAGCGGCTGAACATAGATTGAGAATTCAGCCGCGTGGAGACGCCCACGAGTGGGGTTCCAGTTGTTGAAGAAAAGAACGGGACTTTCGGAGCTAGCGATAACTATCTCTACCCTACCCCAAGAGAAGGGGTAAACTCCTTTTCGGGGATTGTGAAGATCAACGATAACTCCTGACTGTAGAGGCCCAACGTAGTTGAGAAAGTTACGGGGAAGAGGATAGGAGTTCGTTCGGTTAGGGCAGTAGCCTCTTCCGCCATAGCTGTAGTTACGGCCTCTTTCAACGAAGGCGGTTAGGTGCTCTCCGGTAGTCGGGTTCCAGAAACCCTCTACATCGAAGTGTTCTCCGGGTTTGGGAGTTACCATCAATCTAATGGTTTCAGCTTCTTCCGGGCGTTGAATTTTTCCCTGAAAGATCTCTCGAATCGGGGTTTCTCCCGTCCAGTAGAGAGTATAGCGCCCGTCTCCGTGAACCACTACTCTATCCCTCGCTCTCAAAGAGTCGGGAATGGCCACCGGGTGGACTTGGGGAGAGCACTTCTCATCACCGGTGACTGGCCTGATGAATTGCGGTAAAGAGACCCTTGGTCTTTCTACCACATCTGTACTTGCTGAATTACTGGGTCTCGATCTCCACCAAGACACCAGTCCCCAAAACAGGATAATGGTAACGATCACGAAAAGGACATTCCAGAGTCCCTTTGGAGCTCTATTATTCATCATCACTCCTTAGATTTCTGGGGAACCTGGCTCTCAAGAGAGGAATAAGATCCTCAATCAAGCCCCTGGTCTCGGGGGAGATACTGATCTTAGTCTCCCCGATATTTTTCACCACCTTACCTCTTTCTGTTTGAATGATTTCGATAGCTTGTTCACGTGACAAGCTATTTGGTTCCGAGGTAAGAGCAGCCATCTGCTCAGCAACATGGATTAATTCTGCTATTTCAGCAGATCTGTCTCGAGCTTCCTTTGCTTCCAGTTCGGCAGCTTTTGCCAGCTCTCCCTTGAGCTCTGGGGAAGCGATATTGATGCGGTGGATGACGATGCCTAGTGACGGAACTTTGGTTTGACCATTTCCGCTACGCACCTTGTCAACCTCTTCTTCTTCGATGTTTTCCCACTCCAGTTTATCTGAAATGGCTTTAAGTAAGACCTTTACCATCTCATCCGGTATCTGGTATAGATCCTCCCACGTCTGCGGACTATTGTCCTCTTTTGAGTAACACCACTTTCTCAATCTATGAACAGCGACGTCATGAAGGATGCTCTTGACCCCTTCTCTTCCGCCACTATCGAGAAAGTTGATGAGCGATTGGGGAGAATCTTTATCTGGTGACCAAGTAAGGCTAATTTTTAGCCCGAGCTCAGCGTTGTCTGGGGTTCGGACTATCTCTTCAGGCAGGTCTTGATTTACCTTGGTTACATTTATGAAGATAGCTCCGTAAACCCAGGGATATAAGGGGAGAAAGTGCCAACCCTCATCGGCGATTTTTTCTTTTCTCTTTCCGAGGAAGGTCACTAGGCCTTTGTGGGGTGGTTCTGCTTGAATCTGAACCAATCCTTGAATAAGGAAAGCACCGACCAAGAAAACCACCAAAGCCAGTATAAGATAAAAAGTCATTTCTTGCTCCTTTCTGAAGCTTAGGATTGTTAATGAGCTATTTACTATTATATACTACAACAACTATTTTTGTCAAATACAACTCTAGTCAAAATACAAAAAAATAGTTAGTATAGATATTGTTGTTATTTTACATACCCAGCCCCGATTTTGAATTCTATTTCATAGAAACAAAATCAGGAGTAGATGCTTGTAAAATGCCCAGGTGGCGGAATTGGCAGACGCGCCAGGTTTAGGACCTGGTGGGAGAAATCCCGTGGAGGTTCGACCCCTCTCCTGGGCACATAACAAAATAAATTTATTTCCGTGAGGGGGAGAAGTTTACCCTGAGCCTGTCGAAGGGACCCCTCTCCTGGCACCATGAGTCATATTCAAGAATTGAAAAAATTTGGAGTAGAAGAGAATGTTTATTTAAAATCTCTCACTACCATTAAAATAGGCGGGCTCGCCCGTTTTTTTATTGAGGTAAAAGATGAACAAAAATTAATTCAGTTATTAAATTTTTTACAGAAAGAAAAAATTAAATATTGTCTTATTGGGGAAGGATCCAACGTTGTTTTTAGCGATGATGGATACAGTGGCGTTGTTGTTAAAATAGGTTTAGATAAATTAGAAATTGATAATGAAAAAGTTTCAGTTGGAGCAGGAATTAATCTTTTAAATTTTATTAACGAACTGAATAAAAATGGTTTGGCTGGTATAGAGCACATGGCTGGTATTCCCGGAACTCTTGGCGGAGCTATTTGCGGAAACGCTGGCGCTTATGGTCAAGAGACAAAAGATTGCTTAGTTAGAGTAAGATACTTTGATCCTGATAATTCTGTAATAAAAGATATAACTAAAAGCAGAGCTAGGTTTGGATATAGAGAGAGTATTTTTAAAAAGCACGATGATTGGATAATTTTAGGGGCTGATTTTGTTTTTAAGAGGGGCAGTGTAAAAGAATTACAAAAAACATCGCGTGATACGATAACTTTGAGAGAGAAAAAGTATCCAAAAACGTTAAAGTGTCCCGGTAGTTTTTTTAAGAATATAGTTTTAGCTAAATTAAGCGCAAAAGATCGCGAGCGCCTACTCCAAAAAATTTCTCCTGGAAAGATAATTCATGGCAAGGTTCCGGCGGGAGTGTTGCTGGAAGTTGTAGGAGCTAAGGGAATGGAAGTTGGAGGTATAAAAGTAGCCGATTATCATGCTAATCTCATATTTAATAAAGATAAAGGAACGGCAAAAGACGTTAAAGAGTTGGCTGAGATATTAAAAAAGAAAGTGAGAGATAAATTTGGCGTAGAACTTGAAGAGGAGGTGGTGTTTATTTAGCTATTTAGATCATGCTCATTCAACAGGTTGATCTTTTGTTATTTTTATGTTTTATTACAAACAAGTTCCTTATTAACAAAAAAAAGGAGGAAGAGATGAAGGTTATCAATTCTAGCGTTACGACAAGCGTTGGTGCCAGTATTCTCAGGTCTGCCCACAATCACCCCGATGGTTTATCTATCATAGATCTTCGCGTGGAGGCCAGTATTGATCTCTTCGGGAGGACGGGTAAGATTCCTAGCGACAAGGCGTTTTCTGATGTCGTTGATCGACTGGTTGTCGCTGGTCTCTTGGATGAAGTGGGTTTACGCATCTTCAAAATCACTCCCAGAGGGAAGGAGGCTCTTGAAACCGTTTCCTCTTAATAGTTATTTAAGTCCTCGCAAACCAGCGGGGACTTTTCTTTTATCATTAACCAATTCGCGCGAATTGGTTAAAGACAAAAGAAGGAAAACGGGTTTTCATTTAAAAAAAAGTTTGGTAAAGTGTTAATCAATTCGGGCCCATAGCTCAGATGGCAGAGCGCTTCAATGGCATTGAAGAGGTCGCCGGTTCAAGCCCGGCTGGGTCCACTGAAACTATCTTAAAACCTAAGAAATAAACGGCTCAACCCGGGTGAGCCGTTTATTTTTGAAGAGTCGAACCTGTCCGACTCTTTACAAACTAAATCATCTATGCTATCTAAAA
>CAZRHU010000010.1:0-18525 GCA_964600085.1 uncultured Candidatus Saccharibacteria bacterium | reverse complement strand
ACCATAGAGAAAATCATCCATATCAGCGTAAGGATTTTCAATACCGTTACGGTAACGTGCCTTAGAAAATGTCCAACGTTCAATTATTTCTAGAATGAAAGCACAGTGAGACGGATCGACATGACCCACTGCCATTAAATCTTGTATTTCTCCAATTCCAAGTTGATTAGGGAGGATCTCTAAGTAATAATTTAAAGTTCTAGCCACTACATGATGGATCGCCGCTTTTTTGGAAAAACTATAATAATAATCGATTTTATTCTTTCCAATTTCTTTAGAACGGTTTTTGTTTCTCATTTTAACTCCTTTTAAGCCCTTTCACTCCAAGGGTTTTACTTGTTTGTAATCTCATTGTAATCTATCTGCTTGCAAAATGCAAACAAATAGATTACAATAAGATTACACAAATAAATCAAAGGGGGCAAACGTGATCGATCCGCGCAAGTCAATAAACCCATTTCGGGCTTTTCTTGATCCTGTAGTAGTTGATGGATTTTTATATTTTATGCGAGAAATTGATCGATACAAGGATGATAATGCTAAGGCTAATAGTGATCAGCAATTATTAGAGAGTGCTTTAAATCTGTATAAGCAAGGGCGCATCAATAAAGATCAATTTCTTGATATTTGCGCTGCTCTCTGCTCAAAACATCCTATTCAAGCTACAGAGGATAAAGAAGTAAATTTGCTTTTTGAGGAGATAGAAAAGCGCAAAAATCGCTAAATAGCTATAAATAGCAAAAGGGAGAGAGTAACTTAGCATAATCTCTCCCCTAAGCAGTGCAAACGATATACAAGGCAAGTCTAAAAAAAGATTAGATGCTATTGATAAAGCTATACTAATAGAGTTAAAGGAGTACCAAGACAATAACTTTAGTTAAGTAAGTCTGAATAGCTTTAATTAAATAAATCTGAATAAACCTTCAAAAATTAAAAACGGGAAAGTTGCTCGTACTTTCCCGTGTGGCATTTTTTTGGAGTGATGTTGGGCTTGTGAGGAAACAAGCTCAATAAGTTAATTATAATTGATCCGTAAAATCTAAAATAGGGTATATTCCCTTAATTATTATTCCTTTCCGTTTCAATTATAGAAGATCGCCCGGCTAAATAATAGTGAAAAATATTGTAGGGATCAATATTTAAATATTTCGATAATTTGCAGGGAATATTGAGATCTACCCATGTTCTAACTTTACTTTCTAATGAGTTTAATAACTTATCTTTTTGTTGTAACTCACTTAAATTTCCTTCTTTATGGATTTTTGCTGATTCGTTCATAACAAGGTAAAATCTAGAAAATTTACCCTTTATTTTACCCTTGAATTACTAACTTTGCTTCTCTTTTTCTTAGGCTTCTCAAGATCATCATAAATACAGAGAGTCCAAAAATATAATTTAGCCTCTGGAGGTAAAGCAGAAACCAATCTGTATAAATTATTAGAATAAAAGTCTGATTTTCCCTGTTTATAATTACAAATATTGGCAGGCGTGATCCCGGAATCCCGCGATAATTGAGCCATATTAATTTCAAATACCTTCATAGTGGTTAATAGTGCCTCGTGAAATTTCATAACATACATACTCTCTTAAGAAACTTATTTTTAATATTAAAAAACAGTAAAAATCTACTGAATCAATTAATAATTTATTATTGTTTATTAATTCTAATAATCTTTCACTGTATGTAAATATCTCCTATAATTTAGTGACTGAACGCATTTCAGGGCTTATTGTCATCAAATCGTTATAAAGACAATTTGCATTCAATTATATACTTAAGAGTTATAAAAATGTAAAAAGAAATTAGTTAATCTCGCTTGAATTGCAGAAAAACAGCAAAATTAGCCCGTTCAAGCGATCTCTTACGTCAAATCTTTAAATTGATTGCTCACCCTTCCTATAGATTCGATACTGGTGATAGAATAAGCCCAATTAGCCCTCTGGGTAATCTTCCCAAGTAGCGTTATTAAATCAAGGCTTAGAGTAGATAGAGGTAAGTGTGAGGAACGAAAGCCAATCAAATCAGGATGCTATGGAGACTAATACTGATCGCTTAATTAGAATCGAGTGTGAGATTCAATCTTTAAGAGATACAGTAGACTCTCAAGTTATCTCTTATTTGCACAATTTTGATCAAAACTTGATCCTGTTGCGCCGACTCAAGGCTGAGCAGCCGTTAAGCGATGAAGAGTCAGATCAACAAGTAAAAAAAATTGTGCAAGAAATTTGGGAAAAAATTCCTGCACACTTAAAATCAAGGTTTTTAGAGGCTCACGACCAAATGAGTGCCTCTGAAGACTTCCGATCTATTCTTGCAGAATTATCGGAGGAGCCATAATATGCGCCCTTTCGGTAATTTCCTAACTTTCGGTAATGCGGCTTTTTGCAGATATAAGCAATTAAGAAACTTTGCTCTAATTTTGCATTTACGGCATCAACTCAAAGATTACGTTAGGTTACTGCCTTAGCAGTGGTTTAGCGTTTTTTTTGGACTTAGGAGAGGGATAAACCCTTTCCTAAAACCCTAAGTTTAATTGATTTCCCGGCAACGCTAGTGACCAGTAATCACGAAAACGTAAAAATCTGTTTACTGAATTGGGATAGATCCTAGATGGCTAGGAGTAAACAGATTCAGGATATTTACGTATGTTCATTAATGAAGATACCATAAATCAAACCAACATTGCAGCAGATTTTGAAGATTTGATCTTGGGGGGGCTTTTGGTTGATCCCAATGCTCTTGATCGAATTGTTGAAATTCTCCCTACAGAAGCATTCGTAAATGAGCAAAATCGCCACCTTTATAATGCGATCAAAAGTACACAAAAGAAGTACGGGCGATACGATCTAAATCTGATTGTAGCTTTCTGCCAAGAAAAGAAAAAGCTCGATAAGATTGGTGGCAAAACAAAATTACACAACCTTTGCTTAAGGACTGTTAGCGCCGTCAATATCGATTACTACGCTAAGAATTTAATCGCTAACTGGCAGCGCCGCAAGGCTAATTTATTAGGTGCTGAGATTCAAAATTTAGCGGCTGATTTCCCAGGCGATCCTACTTTATTACTAAAGGCAATTGAAGAAAGAGTATTAAGCTTTACTCAATCAGAATACAGAGATCCAGAAGAGGATAAAGATTGGGTTGTTTACAGTAAGCTAATTGAAAAGATTAAAGAAGTAGAACGGACTAAAGATCCGGGTTTTCGGCATTACAAAAAAATGCTATTAGCTGACAGCTACAAACGCCCGGTGAAACAATTAGAGGAAATCTATCTTAAACACTTAACTAACGCTGAGTGTGAGCCGTCGCTAGACTTTTCCGAGTTACTTGAGAAGTACGGGCAAAATTTTGATCAGTGGCTTCTACATGGCTTGTTACCGGCTGGATCGGTTATTCTCCTCCATGCGCTTGGTGGGATCGGAAAAACCCGGCTGGCTTATGATATCGTTTACCGGCTTTCCAGTGGGGAAGGTTACAACGATTTCAACCATACCGCTCAGAGCCGTAAAAGTATGATCGTTCAATGCGATGAAACGCCCAACGATATGTTACGACGCCTGGAGGATCGCGGCTTTAATGAGGCGTTGCCCGTCCGATTTAAAACCCGTTGGTTAGCCGATCATTTTGACGATTTGATCAGAGAAGTGGAAGAACACCGCCCGGAATTTATTCTGATTGATTCACTAACGGCGATCCAGGCTAAATCAATCGTTACCGAAAACGAGACTGAATACGCACGCCCCGTTCTAAGGTTGCGAGATTTAGCGCAAGAATATGGCGCAACAATACTTCTGGTTCATCACTCAAATGATCGGGGTGGATCGCGGGGAACAAAGGCAATTTATAACTCAGTTTCAGAAGTTTGGAAGTTAGAAGGATCAAATGAAACAGACAGTGAAGGCAAAGTTAAGCGTTTCCTAGAGATAGAAAAAAGCCGATCACGCCAACCGGAAAATTTAACTCTAAGTTTCGATCCAGATAATAACGAATGGCAAATCATTGGTCAGCAGATCGAGAGCGAGGGGGAAAGCGCCACTGTTTCGTATTTGAGCTATACCGAAAGTTTAATTGTTCAGTTATTAGCTGAGCATAAGGGGATCGGGTTTGAGATTCAAGAACTAACTGAAATACTTGATCAGTCTTTTGAATGGATTCGCAAATGCTGTTCTAAGTTAGCCCGACAGGGATTAATATCACGGCGCAAATCACTGGCAGATACTAAGAAAGGACGCAAAAATTTCGTGTATTACGTACAGTGGCAAACTACTGATGACGATCCGAATTGTAAACAATTAAGGTATTTCCGGCACTCTTGTAACAATCAGGGTGAAAATTTTAAAGCCGGAAATTCAAATCGCCCACAGGAAGAGAGTTTTCAGACTCCCAAAATAGAAATGTTACAAGAAAATGGACAATTTCCGGCTTTAAAAAATCAGGCTGTGGAAAACTGCCAAGATGCAAACCTGGACAGCAATCCAGAAAATGTTAACTTAAAACCGGCTTTAAAAGACTGCAAAAATTCAAAAAATGATGGCAATGAATCGCCTTCCAAAAACGAAAACTTTAAAGCCGGAAATGCCGGAAATAGCTTAACAATTCATCAAAGCCCCTCTGACACTGGCTTAGAGGCAACAGAAACTTTAAAGCCGGAAATAGAAACTTTAAAGCCGGAAATAGAATCTTTAAAGCCGGAAATAGAAAACGGCACTCCCAAAATGCGTAACAATAATAAAGTGTGGGGAACAGAAGGTAATTTAAATCCGCTAGAATTACAAACCTTAATCACACGCTATTTACAGGTAAATGGTGAAAGTTCTGAATTTGAGATCGCCTTAAATATAGATCAAGGACTGTCAGAAGTCAGAAACGCACTAGCAAAAGTTGCAGTTAAAACCCAAAGCATTAATCAAGGAGTCTACCAAGAACAGTATTGGGATTTGCCTTAATTTAGTCAGTATTAGTTAACTTATAGGGCTAGCCTAGGCTGTTCAGTCTTAAAAGATCGCCTAAATTTAGGTTGCAAAATACTAAAATTTTAGATTTTTAGACTTAGCAGTTTTCAGGCTTGATCTAAAATAAACCGATTTTATCGGTTAACTTAAGCTGTTCAGTAAATAAGAATCGGTTGTCTTGTCATGCTTAAGAACTACATTTTTTAGGGCTATAACTCCCACGGGATTAATGCCCCATTTGCTCTCATCTAGTTGTAAGGTCTCAATTTCTACAGGTTTGGGAAATATCAGCTTATTGTAATCAGTGCCAAAATACTGATCTAGAGGCGAATAATAAAAGCCAAAGCGCCTATAATATTTCGGTTTGGCTTGCCAGTGTAATAAAGCAAAATTCCCTTGTAATCTGAACTTATCTATTAACGGTTTCCACTTTAGAATTAATTCTGATTTCGGGATATCTTCCCAATAAATTTTAAATGTGAAAGGCTGAATTTTAGTTATTACTTGTCGTCTCATGATTGTAGATTTCCTACTGGAATAATTGGATCAAGTAGTGCCACTCTTTTGCAAACAAAACGCAAATCAACAATATTTATCTTTTTGTTGTATATGAATATTGTTGATCTTGTTGGGATAATTATGTTTTCCAACGGCAGAACAAAATCTGTAGCCCCATCCGAAAATTTTTGCTCTAAGGTTATAGGCGATGTATCTGCAAATAAGAATAATTTTCTATTATTTCCGTTACCCGTTGTTTTAACTAACGCTTCTTTAATTACAAAAGGCACATTATTAGCTAAAAAATAAGAGTAAGTTTCATTATCTGAAGGGTATTGAGTAAATATCACATAAAAATACTCCTCTAGCCCGCTAGCTGGAGTTATTACGCCTTCATTATCGTAGGCAGCGATAGAGTTGATACCAGATTGATAAATTGTTTTGAATTGAGTCATATTTAAAAGAAAGAACTAATTTCGGGTAAAGTATCAGCATTTGCTGGTAAGGCTGGAAGTTCAACGCCGGGGAGATTATCTAAATTACCAATAACACTATTTAATAAGGGTAAAATCGCCGTAAAATCCCCCCCTCCTAATCGAATTATTTCGATTACTGTTCTAACAATATTGTTCCCATTTTGAGAATTTTGAGAATTTTGATTTTGCCTTAATTCCTCTAATTTTTGTAAGATTTCATCACAACAATCCTCAAAACTTGTGTCAAAATTACTAACAACATTGATGGTAACAATATAAGATTGATCACTTAGGATAAACAGGTAAAGCTCTTTTGTATTTCCCCTTGCAAATTGCTGAGGGATAAAAGTAACTGCATTAGTATCAAGTATGTTGATCGGATTAAGTGGAATTAACTTCTGATCTTGTTCATTTATAACAACCTGTAAAAAGCAATCAATTTCTAAATCAATTCCTTGATTAGCTAAAGAAGGAGCTTGTATAAAAACATAGTCACCCTCAAAAAAAGAATTAGTTCTAGTTCCTTGCGGGTTTAAGCTACCAGAGTAAACTTGTGTTGTCTTACTAACCATTGTTTATTTTTCCCTGTATTCCTGAGTTTTCCCCTTTGTAATCCCCACAAATTACGTTATTCTTGGCTAATATCTCCGAAATTTGTATCTTTATATCATCCTGAGTATTAAAAGGGATAAACTGCTTTAGGCTAGCGATAACGCCTGTTTCAGCGTTAGCATAAGTTAATAAATGTCTTTGTAATTCCCCATTAAAATTAGTCTCAACACGATCAGGAATACTAACTAATCTCTCTTGAAACTTTGAGGTTATTGTTATAATTGGCTGCAAATCTTCCTTATTCAAATAAACTCGCTGCGCTTTCAGCGTATCAGTATTAAAATCATCAGTGTAAATATATTTATAAAACTGGTAAGGACGAGCAATCATTTTTTATCTTAAATAATGCTTTAATGGATTATATTTGATTTGTTCTCCAATTGTTTCAACAGTAATTGCGCCAATATTCTCTTTTATTACTTGTAATTGTGCAATCGTTGGCTTAATTGGCAATTCGATAAAGACAAAAGTATCAACATTAATTCTCAACTTTATCTTTCTTGGTATTACAGCATTAACGCGACAAGTTGTGCTAGTAAAATCTTGTGTGTAAAGCTCAAATAATTCTGAGGGGAGAACTTGATCTAGGGGAATTTCGGTTAAATTTTCAATAATCATTGAATAACGCCCGATCAATTCCCCTAAATCACTTTGATAATCCGCAACTAAAACCACAATTAACTTAAAGTAATACCAGGGTTTAAGTGAAACTGATTATCGGAATTTCCTGAGTAAGACATACAAAATAACGAGCCGCCTAAAGCGTCTACAATTTCTCCACCGCAAGCTGTTATTTGTGTAGATTCTCTTCCAGTTACAGGAAATTCGTGGCTTTCTACAGTGTTTTGGCTACCTCCCCCATTGGCGGTAACCACGTATTGCGGCGTATATCGGCGATGATCGAACCTCCTGCTATTACCGCCACAACCAAAATTGCTTTGCGATAAAGCCCCAACGCAAGTTCCCCAGGGATCGGCTAAATTATCAGGGGGTTCTGAGGGATCTTCACTTAAAATCCGAAAGGGTAAAATAACTTGCCGATTTGCTACGCTGGTTTGATAACTTGCCGTTCCACTGTAATAACGGGAAGCGTTGATCGGTGCGACCGGATTGCCTGTAAAAGCTGCGTTATTAAATTCTGCTAAAATATTAAGAAATCTTTCGCCTAATTCTTGAATACGAACAAGCCTTACGCCACTTGGAAGCACTGCGGTAATATTTGTGATTATAGAATTAGCCGTCTGAACAATATTTGAAGTATTAGCAACCGGCACACTAAGCGATCCATTGTCACTAAAAATAAATCTTAATCGTCTAGGGATAAAATTACCCGATTCGGTAGAAGGTAGGTTCCCAATATCCGTGATAACAGTAGCGCCAACCTTATAAACTTGCGCTCCCCCAGCCGCCATAATTGCGGCTAATTGGTCGACGCTGGCAGTATCAGTAATATTTTTAGGAGGGGCATACTTAACAGCAGCAAACCTTTCGACGCCGCGATCATCGATATACGGAAAATTAGCGTTAAATCTACCCGTTACAATTATTTTTTTCGCCATAATTACCTCTAATTTATTTACAAAAACAACGATTTTCGGGAATTAAGAGTAATTCCCGAAAATAGAATTAAGCTACATTTACATCAAATTGACCCGTTTCATGGTTAAGCAAGAACTGGAAAGTAATTGAATACCCAACACTAAACCACGCTAAATTCGGCGCGTCTGCTTCTACAAAGGTTGTATCTGTAAAAAAGTTTGCTGGCTGTGCAAGCCCTGTCGCGTTCCCTTTAGTTTTTGCAGTAATTCCAGACTGAACACCAGTAGCACGAACGACAACGGCATCATAGGTTAAACGAGTTAGTGATTCTAATAAGGCGCGTTGATCGCTTCCTAAATTGCCTTGTAAATTGGCAACTGTGTTAGCCACATCATAAGAAGCAAGATCACTCAGTGGGATCGCCAAACTATCAGCCGTTGCCGTGCCTGTTGTCTCAACAATTTCAGCAGTCGGAAAAATATCGGTAAATAATATCGTTTTAGACGATCCACCACTAGCAGGATAAATAGAAGCAGTTCGGTTGACAAGATCTGCAACGTAAGACCAGGTAAAAGAGATTGTTTGGTTAGTGGTATCTGTTGCTGTGCCAATTGGGTTAGGTTTAGTTTGAGCAATGCCCAACGGATCTGTAAGCCCACTGATTGCGCTCTGCATCGAAAAGAATAAAGCCGCGCTAATTTTTGCATCGTCTTCTGCTGTACTGTTACCTAGCTCACTTGCATCTGTTAATCCATCTAAATCACCATAAGGAATTAGTAAACTATCTGCTGTAGGATTTGCGCCACTTGTGACCGCTTCATAATTAAAAGCCATTTGATTTGATCCTATTAACTGTAAAGTTACCTTGGCTAGGGCATTTCCTATTATTCCAACTGGGATCGCGTTAGATTTTCAGAAACTCTAGCCATAAGTTTGTTATATCAGACAACTTTAAAAGCGACAAGCCACACAACCCTTGATTTCGCTGGCACACAGCAATTTTACAGTAACAAAATTACAAGCCTACTTTAATAATTTAGTGTCTAGATCATCAAAACAATTTAAACACATATCACATATATAGTAAAAAGACATCACGGTTACAAAATTTAACTAGCTTTACATTTGCTTAACAATAATAAGATTTATTACAATTTATTTGACAAAAAATTACTTAAAAACGGCTTCAAACAGCAGTAAGGATTGCTATAGCAGCCTATTTACAATTTCAGCCATTTTTGTTACTTTAGTAAGTTAGGAGAACTATGTTAATAAATTAAATTGAACGCAAAATAAAGATCGCATTGTATAGACCCTTGTGATGAAAAAAAGCAGCCTTAATAATATAGGTTGCTTTTTTTTGGGTATTTGTGTTAACTTAATTTAATTAGTATTATTGAGTTAACTAATTTTTTTGTTATTTCCTATTATGGCTCAGAAAAAGTCTGAGATATCTTTATTAGGAAACTTCTTTTGGAAATATTTTGTCAGTGCTTTTGCACAATCAACTTCAATATAGTTAACTCCGTGCTTTTTTCTAAATCTCAATTTTTTCCTAATAGCATGATAAATAATTAATGATACTGAAACATTTATTTTTTTTGACAAAAATCTAACACTAATATAATTTTCTTTTGATTTTGTTGCAGGAGTAAACATGGCAGAAAGTTTTAGAACTGTTGTAGATTATATAACTGATTCTGGAGATGAAGTAGCTATAGTAATTAAGTACGAAAATAGCCAAGGTTTTCCGGTTAGCCCTAACGATAGGTTACAAGATGGAGGATTCTCTTTAAATCAGGTTGCAAGTTGCGCTATTCCAATCGATAGAAGAATTTTAACTCCTAGATATATTTTTGTGAATCATGGTAATGACAAAAGGATAAGAATTTGGGTTCGATCTTTAGAGCGATGGCAGCAAATATTAGCCCAACCTGATAATTTACAAAGTGGCATAGCAATTAGATATTACGGGGAATCTTTCAGACTTTGTAGCCTAACTTAAAATGACTTTTTTAGAAACAAAAGCTGATCGCGATTTCATTAATATTGACAGTTTTGAACGTGCAATTGTTTATAGTTTACTATTACTTTACAAAGCTATAAAAGATCCTAACAATCCTGTCCCAGCTAATGAAAACCCTTACATTAATGCAATTAGTTTTAATTTACCTGATCGCGAGGCTACAACAACCAATTTAAACGCTACTGTTAATTTACCTTTTAATCGAATAGAAGCAGCCGAATTAGGCGGCAATTATTTAGAATCTCTAGGCACTTTTGGATCAACTAATCCTGCGCCTTTAGAAATTAATTGCTCTCCAAGTACAAGTGAATTTGTTGAACTAATTTCAGAACCTGACTATATTAATACTTTAGAAAAATACTTTGCTTGGTTATGCCATATTGTTAAAGGAGATCTATTACTAACTAATTTACAAAACAGCAACGTCATACAAACACAATTTCTTAATGAAAATCCTGATTTTCCTAAATTAAGAATACAATTAAGATTACCAATTAATTTTAGAAATTATTTAAGAACAAATAGTTTAATTTGTAGCGTTGAAGCGTTGTTAACTCAGCCTGTAGCACCGCCTGATCCGGGCGGCGGTGCTACTAGCGAGATTGGAGATGATGGGGATTTTGGGAATAATTTTGATGTTGGTAATGGCTCTACTGCAATTACATCTGATGTAGGAAATCAAGGAAATGTGGGAAATCAAGAAGATTTTGGAGATTAATTTAATTAATTTAAGGAGTAAATAAGGAGTAAATAATGAGTTTAACAAATAATTATCAAGATAGTTCTGTTGTAGTACCTACCTTTACAGGAATTAATGCCTCACCGCGCGTACCTACATCTACAAGAGCAGGAAATGGGTCAGATGTAATTGCTCGTTTTAATACTCTACTAGGGTATTTAGACCAAGATTTAACAGATCTTGATAGTAATCTTGGTACCATTCAAACATCTGTTAATACCATTGAAACATCTGTTAATACTTTACAAACAAATGTAGGTAATCTTGATAGCCGTGTTACTGCACTTGAAAGCGGTGGTAGTGGAAGTATAACCACAAGCGCAAATGTGGACATAACAGAAACTACTTATGATACCTATGTTTGGGTAGTCTATTTACCTTATTTTTTCCCGTTCGATAATGGTCATGATCTATTTACAGGCAGTGACTTAGCGTTATATACCACAGCAAATACTGAACCTATCAGGCGGATCGATTTAGCCTATCCAACGGGAATCGATTTAACTCAGTATATTGAATACAACGGTGCTGGCATTTATTTATTTGTAGCCGGGCAATTAGCAGGCGCTTATGATGACGATGCAAATATTTCTACTAAGAACGGCGAAAATAATATCATCATAACTGAAAACACAGCACTTAAAAACGCTGCTATTAAAAAAATGGTAAATTCTGACAAGCTAGGTTATGGCTTTTATGACTACAGGTTTACTGATGTTGATGGAACTTATTTTTTTAATACCGGCTACAATCATATCTTAGAACTTGATGTTTTAGAGGTATTTTCTAATAATTTTGAGATTGATATTCAAATAACAATACAAGCTCAATAAGACTACGCTATAAACCTAATTTAGAGGAAAATGATTTTTTTTCTAAACACTTATAAGCACGATATTCACAAGGCAAAAATTACGGTTAAACGTATTAAAGAGCTTTACCCTAAGCACAGGATTTTAGTTCGATACGATGGTATTATTGATTATATAGAAGGATGTTATCAAGTTTATGACAGTAGGATTTATCATGAAAATAATGGAGGACTGATAACACACACTTATTTAAAATATTGTTTGAAGTTGTGTAATTTTAATTATTTAGTAAAGATTGATCCTGATACTTGGTTTAATGATTACTACGATTTTAGACAACTTGATAAGAGAAGATTACATTGCAACAGCACTAAAACTTATACTTATGGAGGTTTAATCATTTACTCTTACCAAGTAGCTAAAAAAATCTACAATAGTAAATTATTGTTAGATAATAAATACACTGAAGATTATTACAATTATGGCAACAAAAAACTTAAAGAAAAAATGTCATGTCAAGATTTAATAATTAGAGATGTATGTCATAGGTTAAATATCAATATAAAATCTGTTAGTGACTTTGCAGAAATTTGCTTGCATAAAATACATAATCTAAAAAATTCTGAAGTTAAAATATATCATTCATGGTAATAACAAACCCGCCCCACAAACCACCTTGGTTTCCTGATGGTGATCCACTCGATCCTTTAACATCTGGACAAGTACCAATCAAAACACCTCAGCGTTATGTAGGTGATACGCATCAAATTTATGATGTTATTGTGACAAGTTTTGTCAGTTTCTCTAAAGAAAACGTAGCTAGTCTTATGCCTTGCTCAGGTATATTTGCTAACCCGTTCAAGGCATATGATTTGTCAGATTTAAACAGTGTAAATCAATTTTTTTTGTTC
Source organism: uncultured Candidatus Saccharibacteria bacterium (assembly GCA_964600085.1). GTDB lineage: Bacteria > Patescibacteriota > Minisyncoccia > JACQLN01 > CAZPCT01 > CAZRHU01. Next base: position 5,959 of record CAZRHU010000010.1, on the reverse strand, counting down.
CAACGATTTAATGTTCTTAATTATCCCTTTGCCAATAATTACAGTGTGGCTGTTCATGAGGCATTAAAAGAGTTTGAAGGAATATATTGGGATAAATCAAAAGATTTAGAATTTGATAGGGCTTGGAGCGGCGATTTTGGTGATAACGTAACAGGTAATAACTTTCAGGCAAGTATAGAAGTTGATGAACACACAATTGTTTTAGTTACCTGGTTTGAACGCGATGCTGATGGTAGTAACTCTTTACGTGGTGTTAGGTTTGAAGGGAATAAACAATTAAATGTTAATCTATATTTTCAAGAAAATAGTTTATTGCCTTGGTCAATGGTTATATCTGCTTTAAAAAATGATATTTCATCAGAAATTAAATCGAAGTTACCGCCTGAGTTTTTATTAGAAAACCTAAACTTTCCTAGCCTTATTCAAAATGAAAGTAACAACAATGAGCAGGAAGTATTAAAAACAAAAACGACCACACAAGTTAATACAAAAGAGTTTACTCATAGTATAGTTTTTTATAACATAGATGATAGATGTTGCCCGCCAATTACTTATTATTGGTGGGATAGCGACGATGGTGATTGTGTGCTTATACCAGATATTAAAAGTAAGATAAATGGTAAATGTTCACCTGATAGTGATACTATCTTCATATCTTCATCTGCTTGCCCAGAGGAAGGGAGTATAGATGTGGCGCTAACATACATGAGTGAGGAAAGATTTTTTGAATGGGTAGAAGATAATAGCGTTAGCGAAGATACAATATTACCTAACTATTATCGATCTACTGGTATTACAAAAGCTACAGATATAGAAGTATTGGAAATTACAAAAACTAGGGATATAACCACGACCAACATAGAAGAAACTTTTATGATTGTTCCTAAACAATACATTTTTAGTGATTTTGTTCACTTGTCTAAAGCAAATCATAATTATTGGAATTACCCTATATCAGAAGGTTCGGATTTAGGTGAAGATATAGAGTTACGTAACCTATTTCCTGTCATTGAGCAAAGGTTATGGACACTTGTATTTTGCAAGAACAATATTAATCCTCTCATAACCTATAATCCTAATATTGAATGCGACACCGTAACCAACACTGATATTAACAATACGCCAGAGGAGGTTACATTAAAAGGTAGATACAATTCACAGAATAAATTAGTAGGGTTCACTGAAGATTTAGGGGAGGATATCTGTGCTAATCCTCAACAGGCATTTAGAACAGAAAACTATAACAGCAAGGAAGTAACGACAACCGTTGTTACTATTGAATGTATCGAACAATCAGCAAATACGGAATTTAATTATGCTTTGTCCGAAGCAGACCGAATAAATATTATTGATAGTTACTGGTATGCTTTTTTTGATAATAATGGAATATGGGAATTAATTAACCCAGAAGAAACCGAATAAACGTTATTGATAATTACTGAATAATTGAATTAATACACATACGCTTTTTTTTTGATAATAACGGAATATGAGGAATAATCAATGCCTGATTCAATCCGAATAGTAGAAATTCATCAAGCACTGGAAGCACAGACTTATTCAAAATATCAGAGTGTTAATACAGAAGAATTTAAACCTCGTGTTAGTAATATTGGGTATTATGTAGATCGAATTGCTAAAGTATTAGGGATTAATGTTTTAGCAGACGGCACAAGCTACAAACCGAAAGAGCCAGAACTAATCGCAGCAAACGATCTTGATCCAGAAACAGAACTAACAACCATTCCCGCGCCTTACCGTTTTGGGCATTGGGGAAATCAAACAACAACAATTACACAAGATCAGCTAAAAACTGGAGTAGATCAAGACGGAAATGATGAATTTGAAGAAACCGATGCGCCCTTAGATGGTGAGCTTTTTAATGGGATCATTTATGAAATTATAAGCAACAAATTTATTGAAGATCCCAACACAGGGGAACGTACAGCAATAATTCCTTCTGGATACGCCTTAGTGCATAATTATCCGCAATATTTAAGACAGGTTTTTGATGATTTAGACAAGGGGTTAGGATGGCAAGAAAGCGCCGCTTTTGCTCTGAGGAGTGCAGAAGACGCGAGACAAGATGTTATTGGGAGTGAAAACGATAATTTTGTTCCTAAAATTTGCACTTACGAGGGTGCGCATTCGTTAAAAGCTGAGATCGCTTATATGCTCTCAGCAATTTCTCGCCAAACGAGTGGAAGCTATACCAGCAGTCTAATTTCTGTTGGGATTTTATACGAATTAATGGGGATATTCGGCTTACCTGTTGAACCTAAATCTTTTCAAGCCTTAGTTGGTTTAGAAAGGGAAAATGGTGCTGATGTTGAAAGCACAATTTATCACCCTGGCTTCAGTAATCAAGCACCAAGAATCTATGAATTGTGGACAATATTAATGAATAACATCGCTGTTCTAGTGGGGAACGCTCACGATTTTTCTGATGAACAAAAAAAAGCAATTAAATCTTTATCACCAGAAGAGTTAGAAAATTTTATTCAAGAAATGAAACAGATAATAGATAATTAACAATGAGTGATTTAGACACTATTTTTGATGATATTTATGACAAAGTTTTTCCTATTCGTAAAAGATTACCTCAAGCACATCAATATATAAGGTGCAGAATATTAGGAAATAAGTACAAATTCAACGGGTCAGATTGGATTTGTGAGAATGGGAATTCAGAAATAAATGATCAGAATGACTTTTTCTATCGCGATCCCTCAGATGAACACAATCCCTCACGCCCATTAATTGATCCGAGCTTACCGCCCCCGCCCTTACCAGCGCCTGAGCCAACCCCGAAGCCTCGCCCCAAACCCGTAACCCCGCCGACAACTTACGAGCGCGATCCGTTCGGTGATCGTCGAGTTGTTCCGGTTCCCCCTCAATTTGATGCACCCAAAATTCCACCGTTTGTGCCGGTGCGACGGCTGCCATCAATCTCAGGACAAGAGGATGTTAACTCTCTTGAAATAGCAGAAAAACGATTATTAAAAGTTGAAGACGATGCGCTTTCCCGGACTTATGGCTGTATGCTGCATAGCCCGATCACCAGCGTTCCGGCGATTTATCGGCAATGCAAAACCGATCAAAGCATTGATCAAAATACGGCGATAGAAGATGCAAAAAAATTCTTCGAATATCTTATTAGAAGGACAGCCGGTATTTTATCAGAAGAAGCGATAACATCCGGTTGCGTCGGCGCTGCTTTGTTATTACCTACTAATATGCTTAGACTTGCCCCCGGTGGGAAATTTATTTTGATGTTCGGCTGCTCTTTTTTAGCCGATATTGCTGCTGATTTTTTATTCTCAAGTAACAACGCTTATCAGGATATTGATGGGCAAGGTCATATCAATGTTGAATACCTTGATTGTCAACCGCCCTCAGACGATACCGGCGATCCGGGGAATGGTTTACAACTAAGATCGCCTGATTTTAATATTAATGAATGTTTCGTCCCAATACGAAATTTTAGAGTTGCTGAGCCGCCTCAATTAGGAATGAGGAAACAGTTACAAATTATCTACAAATTAACAGAAAATGGAACTACTTACGCAAAAGAAATTACTTTACCAAATCCTAAAGACGACATAACAGCAGATGATATTAAAGCTGTTTTCCCTGAAACTTTCGCTTTCGGAACGGTAAAATCAGAAGTCAAAATAAGCCCCTGGGGATATATTCGGGTTTACACAGAAACAAATAAACAAGCTGATGATTTTTTTGATGCCGTTATTCCTGCTTTAATTGAGGGTGAAGAAATTCCAGATTCTAGAGCGCATATTTATAGAAAGAGGAAGTATAAAACGGGTAATTTTGAGCGTTACCAAGCCTTCTTATTTGATTGGAGTAAACAAAAAGGATCAGCGCCATTACAAAGTATCTTCATTCTTGACTAGATTTAGAGCGATTAAAATCAGGCATTGTTGTTAATTTACTATGGCGAAAATTACGCCGCCATTTGCCAAAAGCAACGCGCTCTATAGCTTTTGGTTGCCAATCATCTGTAAAGTAATGGATTCTTACGCCATTTTTATGGCGGTTTAAGGTTAGTTTACAAGTTAAGCCAACAATCTCTTTTTTTCCGCTTTCAGGGTGAAAAATTAAACAGTAATCGCGCGTGTCAGGATTGCGATCTAGATCGTAAGGGCGAATAAAATAACTTTCGATTGCTTCTGACCAGTAAGCCCACGCATCCCGTAAAACTTGATTACTAATCCAAAGAATAAAGCTGATCAATGCTGTGTTTTCTACGAGATTTCTCATAAGAGTAACTATCAATCAATTTCGTTAATTCGTCTGCTTTAAAAAAAAAGTATCTCGTGATCCGTTAGGATCAATTGCAATGATTGTTTCTTTATCTCTGTATTGTACTAAAACACGAGTCTGATCGCCTTCATATCGGATCTGACAGTTAAGCCGATCATAATCTCGATACCGATAATTTACGATCCAATCAAAGATCGGCTGAGTTAATTGGCTTGCTAGGAATTTAAGAACGTTAACAATCACCTCTTTTGTCTCCTTCACTATAATGGAGTCCATTCTATCATCATAAATCTGTGATGTGCAACCTTAGTATAAGTGATTGTGTTTTGTATGTTCTTATGCCCTAGATAGACTTGGACTAATCGAGTGTCTAGCCCTTGATTGACAAGATGAAACCCACAACTGTGGCGCAATATATGGGGAGTAATTTTCAACCCGATTCGTTGACCCGCCCGACTAATAATTATCTCTACCATTTTTCTAGAGAGTTGGGTTTTCTGTTGACTTTCAAAACAATAGAGTGATTGTTTATTTTGCCTTTTCAACCGTCTTAGCCGCCTAATTTCCTCACCTTTTAGGGGATGATAGCCACTGACTGATCCTTTCTTGCGACGGCAAAAGATGAAACCATCCTCTAAATTGATATCTTGCCAGGTGAGATCGCAAATTTCCGACCGCCTAAGACCGTGACGGAAACCGATCAGGATTAAAGAGGAATTGCGATAAGATTGACGATCTTCTTTACAGGCTCCCATCAATTCCTTGATTTGTTTCTCTGTTAGATAATCCATTAGTTAAGTAAAAAATCAAAAAAAGTTTCTCTTTCTAGTTTAAAAAGAGAAAATAGGGATTAAGTCTGGCTACTTAATCCCTTGATTGACAACTCAACAACCTTAACAGTCGTTAATTGAAAAGAGAAATTTTACTTATTCGCTCTTGCAAAAGTATAGCTGTTTTTTTTCGTCCCACGACCATACGAGATGATCGGGATCTCTAACCCCTGTATTTTCCTCCAAGGTTTGTAAATCTTCTTGTCGCCACTTTTTGAGCGTCCGTAAGCTGCAATTTAGCCGCTTGCTGAGTTGATTGGCTGATAACTCCGATCCCACAGAATAGCGATTTTCTGGCTTTTTCTTGGAAGTTTGATCAAGATCTCTCGAATTTTGAAGATTATCTAGTTTCTCTCCTAGATATAATTCCAACTCTTCTAACCGGCTATCAAAATATGCTGTGCTAACCGGCAAATTTGAGCCTAAAAGCTCCTCCTCTAGCTTTTTAAGTGCTAAATCTTGCACTAACCGTGAGGGTGCTAAATCGCGATCATGTGCCATCTTTTCTATCTGATCAAGCTCTTCCCCACGAAAGCGACAACTGATAACCTTTTCTCGTTTCTCAGACATTTAAAACACTCCAATTATTAGAAAACCATCAGATTGCTGCAAATTTTTCTAGTTTTCTATTTGTAATGGGATTGCTTGCTAAAAGCAAGCAATCTGTATTGCGATTGTAATCCCTTTGCAAACAATTGTCAAGCAAAGGGATAGAGGGAGTTTTAGATTATTTGCTAAATTTCTTTACATCATTTTTATGGATTAGATCTTTTAGCTGTTGGCAACAATCGCAACCATAGAGAAAATCATCCATATCAGCGTAAGGATTTTCAATACCGTTACGGTAA
>CAZRHU010000009.1:0-20962 GCA_964600085.1 uncultured Candidatus Saccharibacteria bacterium | reverse complement strand
CACTCGGGTTGAGTAGCCCCGCTTAGCGGACGAGATAGGTCTCCGCTTCAATCTCTTCTACGTTCCTTCAACCTCAAAGCCCCCATCTCCGTCAAACGAGATAGGGGGCTTTTGTTTATTGACTTTATTTCTTTAGAGAGCTAGAATAGAGTTGTTATATAAATCGGCCAAAAGGCTGTTTTTTAAAACTTATGTTTTCCAAACTAACTCATTTTTTAAAAGAGGTTCAGGTAGAGCTTAAAAAAGTTAACTGGCCTACCAAGACGCAAACCACTAAATACACGTTAGCTGTTATTGGCATATCTTTAGCCACCGCTCTTCTTTTTGGTGCATTAGATTATATGTTTAGCTGGTTGCTGGAAACATTTATTTTGTAATTTACATAGCATAATTCTAATCTCACAATTAATTTTAGTTATTCTAATAAAATTTAAACGTTGATGTTTATAAAACAATCGCCCGACTATGCCTAAGCAAACAGGAAAATTTGGAAGAAATTGGTATGTTCTTCACACGTATTCTGGTTATGAAGATACGGTTGTTCGTAACCTCAAGCAAAGAATTGAGTCTTTAGGAATGGAAGATAAGATTTTTAATGTTTTAGTTCCCACTGAAAAGAGAATTAAAATTAAGAATGGTAAAAGAAGAGTCGTTGAAGAGAAGATATACCCCGGCTATGTACTAGTTGAAATGATTGTGACAGATGACTCTTGGTATGTGGTTAGAAATACCCCTCGAGTAACTGGCTTTGTTGGTTCTGGAACAACGCCAATTCCTGTTTCTCCAGGAGAAATTAAAGGCCTGCAAAAACGAATGGGAGTTGAAGAGCCCAAGTATAAGATAGATGTAGTCGTGGGAGACGCTGTTAAGATAGTTGATGGACCTTTTAAAGACTTTGATGGTAGGGTAGATGAAGTTGATGAAGAAAAAGGTAAGATAAAGGTTTTAGTGAGTATGTTTGGTCGTGAGACCCCTGTTGAACTTGACTTTTTACAGGTTAAGAAAATATAGTAGTAATCTAATATTAACCCCCTAATTAATCTTAATCTTCCTAATAAAATATTCAGGTCATTATGATTAAGGGAATACAGAGCATTGATAATAAAAGAGATAAACAATAGACAATGGCAAAAAAAGTAAAAGTAATTCTAAAACTTCAAATTCCGGCCGGGAAAGCAACTCCAGCTCCTCCTGTGGGGACAGCGCTGGGGCCTCACGGTATTAATATTGGTGACTTTGTTAATAAGTTCAACGAAGCCACTAAAGATAAGGGTGATGCTATCATACCTGTAGAGCTTAGTATCTACGAAGATAGAACCTTTGATTTCAAGCTAAAAACCCCACCTGCTTCTGATTTTCTACGAAAAGCTGCTGGAGTTGAAAAAGGATCTGGCGAACCTCACTCAAAGAAGGTTGGAAAGGTTACTAGGGCTCAATTAGAAGAGATAGCAAAGGAAAAGATGGAAGATCTTTCTGCCCACGATCTTGATGAAGCTGTAAAAATAATAGCCGGTACTGCCCGAAGCATGGGCATAGAGATTGAAAAGTAAAATTTAGAAAAAACTGTCTCGGTAGACATCGGGGCGGTTTTTTGTTATTTTATTTTTTAGTTCATTAACAAGAGTCCTTACTCATGGAGGTTGCAAATGACTCAGACTGTGAAGTCTATCCTAGAAGCTGATGTTGATCTTAGAAGTAAGTATGTATTAAATTTCGAAGAGCTTCGCGAGTTGGTTAATGTTGCCAAGTCTGCTGGCTATACTATTGTTCTTACCCAAGGTGTCTATGATATGTGGCACGTGGGCCATGGACGATATCTATTAGAAGCATCGTCTTTTGGCGATATCCTTATCGTAGGTGTAGATTCGGATGAATTGACCAGGCAGATGAAGGGCGATAACCGTCCCTTTGATGGATTTGACGAAAGAATAGAGGTTCTTTCAATGCTTTCTTTTGTGAATATTGTTACTCGCAGGGATGTAGATCAACATATGTACGATTTGATTAAGTTGGTTGAACCAGACGTATTGGTTATGTCAAAAACAACTAAATCTTTCACGGAAAAGGACAAAGAAGTGCTCGCAGAATTCTGCGGAAGAATTGAGCATTTAGAGCCAAAGGCTCCCCCAGAAAGTATTAGCACTACGGCTAAGGTTGCTCGACTTCACAGAGAAGGTGCTCAAAGTCTCGCCGATGAAATCGCAGAATCTATTCAAAAAGTTGTAGATTCTCATTTCGGAAGAGAGGATGGAGATGAGTAATCTCATTGCCTATATCCCGACTCTGAATCAGCGTCATTTAGACTGGTTTGGAAGACATCCAAATAGCAACCTTCTACTTATTTCTCAAGAGGAAGCAGAAGAATTTCTTCCGCGACTTGCAAGAAATATGGCAGCACTGCCAACGGAGGTTGTGGCAAGCATGATATCTTCGCTCAATGTAGCGAGGGTTATTCGAAAAAACTGTAGCGTTTGGTGTGGGGAATTTGTTCTTCCTGACGAAGATGTCTCACATCTCTTTGCGGATAAGTATCTTTATCCAGCTGATTGCAAAGCTACGTTTGAGATGATTTGGGCTCGTTATGATATGACCGCTGTTATTCGTGACCAGCCCGTAATTCCAGATGTTGAAGTTTCTTGCTCTGATTTTGACGCGAGGTTCATGGATAGGGCTTTGAGGTTGTCAAAAAAAAGTCCTGACTGGTGGCGTCAGATTGGCGCTGTTGCAGTGTCGTCGGATGGGGAGTTTGTGGCAGCGGCCCATAATACTCACATGCCGAACGAATACGAAACATATATCTTTGGAGATCCCGGTCTCAATAGAGATGCTGGGCAGCCAGGTAAATACACTGCTCTACACGCTGAGGCGGCGGTGGTTGCACGCTGTGCTCGATTCAAAGAGTTTTCCTTGAGTGGCGCTAGTCTGTACGTAACCACTTTTCCTTGTGAGGGGTGTGCTCATCTGATTGTCGCTTCTGGTATAACTAAAGTGTTCTTTAGAGAAGGATTTTCTTCGCTTAACGCTCAAGATACTCTTCGGACACATGGCGTAGAAATTGTACAATTAGTAGATAACTCCGGAGTAGTGTAATGCTACCCGGAGTTTTTTTATAAAAAATGCCGCCCCTTAAAAAAGGGGCGGCTAATTTTTTATTTTTTATAGCCCAGAGTTACTAAGATGCCATCTTCAATCTTAGAATTCTCTTTTTTAGGGCCACCAACAAGGAAGTGAAAATGCAAATGATCAAGACTAGATCCAGTGAAACACATATCGCCTGATCTCACAAAGACGGAATAGCCATCAGCTTCAGTATGTTCCTTTAGCCACTCTATTGTTCTTAATAGGTCGGACCAGATATCAGCGGTAATATCAGTAAGCTCAGAAAAATGTCGCTTACAGACTATAAGATGATGATGAACACTCCCTTCATAGGGAAAATCGTTAGGCTTTACATACCAGTATTCGGAATCAAAAATAGGAGGAGATGCACCCACAAAAAGATAATTTTCATCGCAGAAGAAGCACCTCCCGTCTTCTTGTAACTGCTCCATTCTGCGTAATTGTTCTTCTGTGCGTGCATTGTCCATTTTTACGCCCGCTGTTTCTTTTTTCATTATATTACTCTGTGACTGGGATGTCGTTCATGGATGGATGAGGATGATAGTCGGTAAGCTCAAAGTGTTCCGGTCGCAAGGCGAAAAAATCATCAGGTGCTGACTCAATAATTCTCATTGTTGGAAAGGGTCGAGGTCGGCGACGAATGATTCTTTTTACCCACGGGATTTGATTCTCGTAAGTGTGCGCATCCATAAAGAAATGGATGTATCTATACGCTTTTGCATTGAATAGACGAGCAAGTGCAAGAGTTATATGTGCGTATTGAGAAATATTACCCACTCCACCTACTGTTATGTCGCACGAGCGTTGAACGTGTTGCAGGGTGAGCTTGCCGTCTATAATCAATACTCGCACAGCGGTGCCATGACAAGGAGCAACAACAACGTTACGAGGATTATCTTTGGAACCTAGGGCATAGAATGGCATCCAACTGGTGACCATGTGAGTGGTTACACCAGGGAAGTCACGGATCTGTTCTATCATCGCCAGGAACTGATTGAAGCTGGTACCATCTGGTGCCGAATAATTGCCAAATACCCAATACGAACCGGCTCCAAGATCTTCTGGCTGTAGATTGAAAAGAGCGCACTTTTGGGGGGTGACCCAATCTTCCCAGAAGTCCGGCCGATCTTTACCGCTTCCGTACTGGTATAACTCGTTCAAAGTTCGTGCGCCGTTTATAAATCCCCATATTTCGGCAACGAATTTGCGCCAAAATCCAATCTTTCTTTCGGTTATAAGAGGGAAGCCGTTCTTGAAATCGAAAACTAGGGGTGAGTGTGAAAAGTGGCTAAACCTCCCACTATCCTGGAAAGGGTTTCGCACATACTCACCCTTACCACCGCGTATTTCGTCTGGGGGTAGGGTGTGACGAAGTAAATTCCGATACTGAAAATCCGGAGTACGTTCTTCGTATGGCAAATAATCAATCATTTCTGCCTCCGCGTTGGTTGTTAAAGAACATAGAACTGCAAATATCATAACAATTTAATGGCTTGTGTCAAACTTCCTTTTCCTTTTAACTTTTAATTTTGTTATTATATCTGTATAGATCCCGATATTGATAATATAAACAAAAAGGTATTATGTATCGGGCTAGTAAAGAATTGTATAAAGTAGAAGTATTAATAAATAACAACTTACCAATATCGGGATGGAGTATAAACCTACAATCGGGCTAGAGATACACTCGCAGTTAAATACGCGAACAAAGATGTTCTGCGATTCTTTAAATAGCCCAGACGAAATAAGGCCTAATATTAATGTGTGTCCTATTTGTTTAGCTCACCCTGGCACGCTACCAGTAGCCAATATAGAGGCAGTCAAAAAAGTAGTAAAAACCGGCCTGGCTCTTCACTGTAATATTCGTCAATTTTCTTGGTTTGAGAGAAAAAATTATTTTTATCCCGATCTTCCTAAGGGGTATCAGATATCCCAATACGAGGCCCCTTTTTGCGAAGAAGGAGAGCTTTTTCTTCCAAAAAGAGATAAAAAAATACACATAACCCGCATTCATTTAGAAGAAGACACCGGTCGACTTTTACACGACGACAAGACGGGCAGGTCGCTGGTTGATTACAATAGAGCCGGAGTTCCTCTTATGGAGCTTGTAACTGAACCAGATATAGAAAACGCTCAAGAGGCCAGAGAGTTTGGGGAAGAGTTTCAGCTCTTACTCCGTTATCTTGATGTTTCGGGAGCTGATATGGAAAAAGGCCAGTTACGGCTGGAGGCTAATGTTTCAATTTATCCAGAGGGAGAAGATGAGTTGTCGGGAACTAAAGTTGAATTAAAAAACATAAACTCATTCAAGGCGCTAGAGGGGGCTATCAAATTTGAAATTGAGCGACAAAAGAAAATTTTAAATAAAGGGAAAAAAATAGTTCAGGAGACGAGGGGTTGGGATGAAAAAAACCAAGAAACATTTTCTCAACGCTCAAAAGAAACATCTGAAGATTATCGCTACTTTCCAGAACCAGATTTACCCCCGGTTAAATTAGATGTAGAACAGATAGAGGGGATAAAAAGAGATTTACCAGAACTTCCTCAACAGAGAAGAGAGAGGTTTGAGAAAGAGTACAAGGTTAAAGAAGAGTATGCCCATCTTTTTGTAATTAATAAAGAGTTGGGTGAGTATTTTGAACAATCAGTTTCGGAGTTGAAGAGGTGGATGATTGATGAGGGTATTAAAGGCGAAAAAGAGCAAGAAGAGGTGGTTAAATCAACAGCCAACTATTTGATTAATTATGTTGTAGGAATAGTCATGGAAGAATTGGGAGGTTTAGATATTACTCAAATAAAAATGACTCCGGAAAATTTTGCTGAACTTGTTGTTATGATTTACAAAGGAGATATTTCTTCTTCTGCGATGCAGAAGATATTGTTAAAAATTATCTGGGGAGGCGGTGATCCTTCGCAGTTATTAGATGATCTTGGCCTAAAACAGGTTAGCGACGAAGATATTATTACCGAAGCAACTAAAGCTGTTATAAAAGAAAACCCCCAAGCGGTGGAGGATTATAAAAAGGGAAAAGAAGAAGCGATACAGTTTATGGTTGGTCAGATTATGCGTCACACCAAAGGCTCTGCTAATCCGGAAGTGGCTACTAAAATTCTAAAAAACATCTTAAAATAAATAGCTATTATACTGGATGCTTGGCATTGCGTATAATAAACTGATCTACTAATTTTTCTGCTTCTTGGTAATTTTCTATCCAGTGGATATCAGGATTGGCTTTAAACCACGTCATCTGACGCTTGGCGTACTGCCGAGTGTTTTTATTTATCTCTCTTTTTGCTTCTTCAAGCGATACCTTGCCTTCAATATAAGGAATAAGTTCTGCGTAACCGATAGTGTTTTGAAGGGCGTAAGCTCCGGTGCCATATTCTTTTACTAAACTTTTTACTTCTTGAATTAATCCTCTTTCTATCATTTTATTGGTTCTAATTTCTATTATTTTCTTAAGTTCTTTTCTTGGCACTTTTAATCCCAGGATAATAAAGTTAAAAAGCTTTTTTCCTCTGGTCTTTTCTTTTGGTTTAAAGTTGTATAGAAGCGCATCTAAATACAAGCCGGTTCCACCAACTAGAATTGGCAATTTATTTTGGCCAACTATATCTTTTATTTTCTTTAAAGCCATCTCCTTAAATTTAAAAGCATTGAAAACTTTATCTGGTTCAATTAAGTTTACAAGATGGTGAGGGTGGGAAATTTCTTTGGCTGTTCCGATATCCATTTTTCTATATATTTGTCTAGAGTCAACCGAAATTAGTTCACCGGAAAATTCTTTAGCAATTTTTATAGCTAAATTTGTCTTTCCAGAAGCGGTGGGGCCAACGATAGCAATTACTTTAAGAAGGTCTTTAGGCTTTGACATAAAATTAATAAGTGCTATTTTATAATTTAAAGTGTTCTTTAGCAAGGAGGTTTTTATGGCGACGAAACGTCTCCAAAAGAAACACCTTCTTACTGCCATAAATGTTTTGAGAGAAGTTTCGGACCTACCGAAGCTGGGTCGAAAAGATGTGTTAAAGGCCCTTTCTTTCTTTTCAGAAAAAAATGATTCCTATTTTTATATCTCTCTTTCTGGAGGTATAGAGATGGGATACTCTCAAAAATCTTTAGGGACTCTGTTCATTCTTACAGAATCCTTTAGGACCTTTCAAGAAATTCGCGAGAGGTGGCAGCAAGAAGCGTCCAAGCACGTGGGTAGTCAGTTCACTCTTCAAAGGGTAGCCGGAGGTCGCACGATCTTTGAAGCTACTGAATGAGCCGTCTTTAGTTTAAAGACGGCTCATTTTTTCTTTAGGGATTTATCTAAAGACTTCTTTTTTCTATCTCTTCCTTAACTTTGTTTACAAATTCATTTGTTTTAATTGTCTCTTGAGAATCATTTTTTCTACTTCTGACATTCACTTTGTTATCTTTTTCTTCTTTTTCACCAACAACAAGGATATAAGGAATTTTTTCTAATTCGGCTTGGCGGATGCGTTTACCTAAAGTGTCAGAAGAGTCAGATAGTTGAACTCTAATGTCATGCTCTTCAAGTTCTTTTTTTACTTTTTCTGCATAGGATACAAAATTCTCTCCAATGGGGATTACTTCAATCTGAACGGGGGATAACCAAACAGGAAAGTTGCCAGCAAAGTGTTCTATAACTACGCCCAAAAATCTATCAAAAGAACCCAGTATTGCTCGATGTATCATAACGGGTCTTTTAGCCTCCCCTTTTTCATCTATATACTCTAAATCAAATCTTTCTGGCATCTGAAAATCAAGCTGTATAGTAGTTAATTGATGATCGCGTCCGATTGCGTCTTTTGCGTGGATATCTATTTTTGGCCCGTAGAAAGCTCCATCTTTTTCTTTTACTTTATAGTCTATACTTAATTTCTTAAGCACATCTTCGAGAGATTTTTCTGCTTTTTGCCACAAACTATCGTTACCCATGGCCTTGTCGGGTTTAGTGGCGAACTTGAATGAAATTGGAAGATTAAATAATTCGTAAACTTCTTGCGTGTAATTAATTAGGTCTTTCACCTCTTCTTCTATTTGATTTGGCCGACAAAAAGAATGGCCGTCATCTTGGACAAATTGTCTTAAACGAAAGAGTCCTCCGAGAGTTCCTGTAAGTTCATTACGGTAAACTTTTCCGGTTGGTTCTGCTAAACGGAGAGGAAGATCTCGGTAAGACCTAATTTTATTAGAGTATATTAAAGTTCCCTCAGGACAGTTCATTGGCTTTAGAACATAAGTTTGATTTTCCACGTCAAACCAAAAACCGTTTTCTCTATAATGTTCCCAATGACCAGAGGTTTCAAAAAGCTCTTTCTTTACCATGGTTGGTGTGGAAATCTCGCCATAGCCATACTTTTTATTTTTTTCCCTTATAACTTTTTCTACCTCACTCCACAAAACCATTCCTTTTGGATGCCAAAAAATAGAACCAGGCGAGACGTTGTGTTGGGAAAATAAGTCAAGTTTTTTTCCTAAAATTCTATGGTCTCTCTTTTTAGCTTTCTCTATCATATCTAGGTGTTCTTTTAATTCTTTTTCGTTCTTAAAAGCCACTCCGTAGATGCGAGTGAGCATTTGATTTTTTTCATCGCCACGCCAGTAAGCGCCAGCTGTCTTTATTAGTTTAAAGCTTTTTAAATCTACGTCTCCTGTTTTCTTGACGTGACCACCGCGGCAAAGATCAATAAAATCTTCCACAGCATATATTGTAATTTCAGGTTTTTGGTCTTTAGTTTCGGACTTTTTAATTTCTTCAAAATCTGTTGTTCCGTATTTGATAAGGTTTTCAATCAACTCAAGTTTATATGGTTGATCGGAGAAAATTTCTTTGGCTTCTTTTTCTTCAATCTCCTCTCTTTCAAATTTTAGATTTTCTTTTATTATCTTTTTCATCTCTTTTTCTATTTTCTCTAAATCATCTTCAGAAGGATAATCTTTTGAGAATTCAAAATCATAATAAAAGCCAGTTTCGGTAACCGGTCCCACTCCAAACTTAACGTCTTTATACAAACGTTTTATAGCCAGGGCCATTATATGGGCTAAAGAATGACGAATATTTTCTATACTCATAGTTGTTATTTAGTTTACCTTATTTAATACTAACAAAAAACCCCTTCTCAGGGGTTCCTATTACAATTTAGACACAACAAGAACCCCTCAAAAAGAGGTTGTAGTTGTGGTTGTTGTGGCCGAATTTACCATTGTTTTAATAGTAGCTTTTTTTCTTTTTTAAATCAACTTTCTATCCTTTTTGCTCTCTCGCAGATAAACTTTAATTCATTGTCTCGTTTCTGAACTTTTCCATTTAATAAAAGAATATTATCTTCTTCCCAGAGATTATTACTCTTCTCTAACACCGAGGGGAAAATAACAACTTCAATTTTACCGGTTGTGTCTTCTATTTCTCCAAAAGCCATAGGGTTCCCATTTTTAGTTACAATTCTTCTCAATCTAGTAATAATACCTCCTATCAAAACGTTCTTCCTAGTAGGGGCGAGCTCTTCTATTGGTTTAGTTTTTTGTTCTAGTTCCTTTTTAATTGAAGACAAAGGATGATCTGTTATATAAAGACCTAAAAGTTCCTTTTCCCATAGTAATTTTTGTCTTTTATCTATCTCTTCTCCCTCTTTTAGCTTAATTTTAGACACTTCGTTGTTTGTTGAAAATAAACTATCTTGTCCGGCAGCCTTAGCTTTGCGGAATTCTTTTGAAAATTCTAAAAGATTTTCTAAGTTAGCTAGTAATTTTCCTCTCTCTAAAATTTCATCAAAAGCACCCGCCTTTGCTAGCGATTCTAATGATTTTTTATTTAATTCTTTACCGTCTATTCTAGAGAGAAAATCTTCTATAGTTCTAAAACCCCCTCTCTTTTCTCTCTCTTCCACTATTGATACAGCTACGTTAGCGCCAACATTTTTAATAGCAGCTAAACCAAAGCGAATAGTTTTGTCGGAGGTAACGTCAAAAATTACTCCACTTTCATTTATGTTTGGAGGCAAGACTTGGATATTAAACTCTAAGGCCTCTTTTGTAAGAAAAGCGATTCTTTCAACATCTCCAGAGTCGGCGTTTAAGAGAGAGTTCATAAACTCAATAGGGTAGTGAGATTTTAGATAAGCTGTTTGGTAGGCTAGCGTGGCGTAAGAGGCCGCGTGAGATCTATTAAATCCATAACGGGCAAAAGGCGGAAAGAGCTCCCAAATTGCTTCGGCTGTATTTTTTTCAATACCATTATCCAACATTCCTTTTATCAGTTTTTCTCTCTGTTCATCTAATAACTTTTTAATTTTTTTCCCAATAGCTTTTCTCAAGATATCTGCTTCAGACAATGTGAAGCCAGCTAAATCTCGCGCTATCCTCATCATTTGTTCTTGATAAACTCCTACTCCATAAGTGTTTTTAAGAATAGGTTCGAGTTTAGGGTGAGTGTAAGCAACCTCTTCTTTGCCGTGTTTTCTTCTTATGTAAGTAGGAATAAGCTCCATCGGTCCGGGACGGTAAAGAGAAACCATAACGATAATATCTTCGAATTCGGTCGGCTTTAATTCTTTTAGATATCTTTTCATACCGCTTGATTCTAGTTGAAAAACTCCGGTAGTTTTTCCTTCTTGTAATAATTTAAAGGCCTTTTCATTTTCTTCAGGAAGATTTTCTATATCTATTCTTTCTCCGTGCCTGTTTTCTATCTCTTTAAGAGTTTCCTCAATAATAGTTAGGTTTTTAAGACCCAAGAAGTCCATCTTAAGAAGGCCTAAATCTTCAACGGAATGCATTTCATACTGGGTAACAATAGTCTGATCTCCTCTACTTGCTCTCTGGAGAGGAACATCTTGGGTCAAAGGTTCTTTAGTAATAACAACCCCACAGGCGTGGGTCGATGCGTGCCGTGCCACCCCCTCTAATTTTTTAGCGGCATCTATTAGCTCTTTAGCATCTTCGTTACTATCATACATATCTCTAAGCTCTGACACACTCTCTATTGCTTTTTTTAAATTCGCATTAAATGGTATTAGCTTGGCAATAGTGTCACAGAAGCTATAGGATAATCCTAAAGCTCTGCCCGTATCTCTTATAGCTGCTCTGGCGGCCATAGTTCCAAAAGTTATTATCTGGGCTACATGTTTATCTCCGTATTTTTCTCTTACGTATTCTATAACCTCATCTCTTCTGGTGTCAGCAAAGTCAAGATCTATATCGGGCATAGATATGCGTTCTGGATTTAAGAATCTCTCAAATAAAAGATCGTACTTTATTGGATCGATACTTGTTATGCCGATAAGATAAGAGACTATACTTCCTGCAGCAGACCCTCTGCCGGGACCAACAACTATCTTATTTTTTTTAGCCCACTGAACAAAATCTTGAACAATCAAGAAGTATTCTGCAAAACCGGTGCGTTTAATTACGCTCAGCTCATACTCTATTCTTTCTAATACTTCTTTGCTGGGGTTTTTACCATATTCTTTTTCTATGTTTTTTTCACACAATTCTCTTAAGTACTCCATCGGTTTTTTATCTTCAGGAACCTTAAAATGAGGGAGCTTTACTTCACCTAAATTAAATTCAACACTACACCTTTCTGCAATTTTTTGAGTATTTTCTATAGCTTCCGGAACATTAGAAAAATAATTTTTCATTTCTTCTGGAGAAATTAATGAAAAATTTCCAGATCTTAAACTAATCCGATCTTCTTCGTTTAGATTAGAACCGGTGTTTACAGCCATTAAGATGTCTTGAGCATCCTTATCTTCGGGTGTTAGGTAGTGAACGTCTTGAGTTGCGACTAGAGGTACTTTTAGCTTTCTAGCTAATTTTATCAACTTAGCTTTTGTTTTTTCGCTCTCTTCTACGTTGGGGTGGTGCCAGATCTCTATGAAATAATTTTCTTCACCAAAAATATATTGGTATTTTCTGACTACTTTTTCTGCCTTATCCCAGTCATCAGACTGTAGAGTTTTTGCCAACTCACCATTAAGGCAACCAGAGAGGCAGATAAGACCCTTTGAATACTTTCTCAAGAGTTCTTCGTCAGCTCTGGGTTTATAATAAAATCCTTCTAAGTGAGCTTTGGTGGTTATCTTTACCAAGTTCTTATAGCCGGTGTTATTTTCGGCAATTAAAGTTAAGTGATATCTGACGTCATCTACTCTAGCTCTCTTTTGATGTCGAGATCCTGGAGTAAAGTAAATTTCCTCACCAATTATTGGTTTTATCTTCTCTCGTTTAGCTTCTTTATAAAATTCAATCGCTCCATACATTACTCCGTGATCAGTTAGAGCTACAGAATTCATACCCAACTCTTTTACTCTCTTAATTAAATCTGGAATCTGAGGCAATCCATCTAAAAGAGAGTAGTGGCTGTGAACATGCAGGTGTGTGAATTTTACTTTGGGGTTATTCATAGAGAATCATTTTTTCTATGTGATAGTATAACAAAGAGATAAAAAGGATAAAAGAAACCTCCAAAGCGCAATATCGGGTGTTGCGCTTTGGGGGGTCGTTGTTGTATTGTATTAGAGCGACTTTTTCGCTACAATACAATAAATGCAGATTAGACAAAAATCATAAATCATAAATCATAAATTTAACATGGCTGTACCAAAACAGAGAAGTACAAAGTCAAAACAGGGACGAAGACGCTCTCATCTTGCTCTAAAAAAGCAACAGATGGCTAAGTGTAAAAACTGTAATGAACCAGTTAAACCTCATGAGGTTTGTAAAAATTGTGGATATTATAGAGGCCGTCAAGTCGTTGATGTTTTGGCTAAACTCTCAAAGAGAGAAAAAAAAGAGAAAGAGGAAGAGCTTGCAGAGCAAGCTCCGGAAAAGAGAAAATAAGAAATTGAGAAATTAGATTAAAATTTATGAAGTTATTTTAGGTTCTAGATTCTATTAAAATGGCTAATAGACACCTATCGCGTTCAATTGCTATGCAGTCACTCTACGAGTGGGATTTTGGTGGTCGAAAAAAAGAATCCGTAAAAGAGGTAGTTAATAATAATGTAAAAGAATTTGGATTAAGTATAGACGGCGATTTTGTTGTTCAGCTCGTCGAGGGTACTGTGGAAAATATAAAAAAGATCGATGAGGTTATAGAGACAGCCGCTCCCGACTGGCCAATAGATCAAATAACTACTGTGGATAGAAGTATTTTACGTCTAGCTCTCTACGAGCTTCTCTTTGGTAACTATAAAGAAGTTCCTCCGAAGGTAGCCATAAATGAAGCTATTGAGTTAGCGAAGTCTTTTGGCGGGGAGTCATCAGGAAAATTTGTTAATGGAGTTCTGGGAACGGTCTATAGAGAAATGGGTGAGCCGATGAAAGACGACTCTTCTAAAGCTAAAAAAGAATAATTTTAAATTTTAAAGCAAGGAATGAAAGATAAAACAGAAGAATTAGAAAATAAGATAGGTTTTAATTTTCAGAATAAGGAATTAATAAGGCAAGCTCTTATTCACCGCTCCTATCTCAACGAAAATCCCGATATAAATCTTGATCATAACGAGCGTCTAGAATTTTTAGGAGATGCTGTTTTAGAATTAGTTGTGACCGAGCATCTTTACTTAAACTACCCCAATCCCGAGGGAGAATTAACCAGCTGGCGAGCTTCTTTGGTTAATACTATAACTATGAGCCAAGTAGCTGATAGCTTGTGTTTAGGTGACTATCTTTATCTTTCCAAGGGTGAGGCTAAAGACTTTGGAAAAGCTAGACAAGCTATACTAGCTAATACTTTAGAGGCTGTAATAGGAGCTCTCTATTTAGACCAGGGGTATAAGATAGTTAGTATTTTTATAAACAAGAATATAATTACTCGTCTCGAAGAAATACTCGATAAAGGACTATGGCGCGACTCTAAAAGTTATTTTCAAGAAATGGCTCAAGATAGAGTTGGTGAGACTCCTATTTATAAAGTTCTGTTAGAGAGTGGTCCCGATCACGCCAAAAAATTTAAGGTTGGTGTTTTTATAAAAAATCAGAAAATAGCTGAGGGGGAGGGGGACTCAAAACAGGAAGCAGAACAATCAGCGGCTCAAGCCGGATTAGAGATTAAAGGATGGAAATAAATAGATTTTAAATAATCCTCGATTAAAATAAGTTTTAATCGAGGATTATTTAGTGCTTAGGTAGTATTGTATGTATCTGCAGAAATTAGAAATCTCGGGGTTTAAATCTTTTGCGAAAAAGACAGTTTTAGAATTCTCCAAGGGCATTACTGCTGTTGTTGGACCAAATGGAACAGGCAAGTCCAATATTACAGATGCTATTCGTTGGGTTTTGGCGGAGCAGAGTTTTAAAAATCTAAGGGGTAAAAAAAGTGAAGATTTAATATTTCACGGTTCTTCTTCAGCGAGACCTCTTTCTCAAGCTAAAGTATCTTTATTTTTTGATAGCGAGGGTGATACTCCGATTGATCTAGAAGAAGTTGTTATCTCTCGTCAAGTAGCGAGAGATGGCCAAAATTCCTATATCTTAAATGGCAGACAGGTTAGATTAATGGATCTCGATTCTTTTTTAGCAAAGAGTGGTATTGGGGCAAGTTCTTTTAGGGTTTTATCTCAAGGAATGTCTGATATGTTAGTTTCTCTAGGCCCTTTAGAGCTCAAAGAATTTGTGGAAGACGCCGCTGGGGTTAAGGAGTATCAAGACAAGAAACATCGCTCTCTTTTGAAGATTAAATCAACAGAGAAAAATATAGAGAAGGTATCCGTTTTAATGGCAGAATTAAAGCCGAGACTCAGGTTTCTTAAGAGAGAAAAAGGAAAGTTTGATCGCCGAGACGAGGTTGAGGAAAGATTAAAAAGAGAGGTAAAAAAGCTTTTTAGTTTTCGTCACAATAGGCTAATAAATAGAGAGAAGAAAATATTAGAAAGTAAAAAAAAGACAGAAAAAGAATTAAATTTTTTTGAAAAGTCTCTTAAAGATATAAAAAAAGAACTTTTTTCCTTTGATAAAAAAAATAACGCGACTCAAAAACTTAAAAATATTACTAAAAAGATAAGGGGGGCAGAGGAAGAGGAAAATAACACTTCTAAGAAAATAATAGAAATTCAAGGTCAGATATCTTTACTTGAAGAAAGAATGAAGCAAACTATTCCGGTAACTAAAGAATATCTAATCTCTGGTTTAGAAGATATTGTAAAAACAAGTAGCGGGCATCAGAAAGAAAAGATTAGCGAGGTTTTGAGTAGAGTTGTAGATAAGGCAAGAAATCTTTTAGAGGAATTAAATAAGGGAAGAAAAAAAGATAGTCGAAAATTTAAAGAAGAGATAAAAAATCTCCAGAGAAAATTAAAAGAAGAAAAAGAAAAGAGGGAAGGTATCAGAACAACAATTGACGAGTTGAAAAAAGAAAGAGAAAAAGAAGAGGGTATTCTTTCTAAGGATAGAGAAGAGGTTACAGAAAAGGAGTTTCTCTGGCGCCAGGAGAGCGAAAAGGCTCAAGAGTTGCGTTTAAAACTAAATGAAATTTCTCTAGAGGAAGAGAAGATATTAGTTAGAAGAGAACAGTTAAATCACGACTTAAAAAGTTTAGGAGTTTTAAGCTTAGCTGATGTAATTGGAGAAAAGATTAAAGATATAGATGAAAAATCTTCTGAAGAAGAAATTTGGAAACTCAAGAATAAATTAGATGAGATAGGAAAAATAGATCCCGAAGTTCAAGAAGAGTTTTCTGGAGTTAAAGAGAGGTATGATTTTTTAAAGAAAGAGTCTGAAGATTTAACTAAAACGCTAAACCTTTTACAGAAACTAGTCAGGGATTTGGATAAAGAGATAGAGAAGTTATTCAAAGAGGCCTTGAAAAAAATGAGCAATAGCTTTGGTAGCTATTTTAGACTAATGTTTGGTGGTGGTAAGGCTTCTCTGGTTCATAAAAATTATAATAAAAAAGAAATTACCGATGATGATTCTAACCTAGAGAGAGAAGAGGTTGATGAAGATTATGGAGGTATAGAGATAAAGGTTGATTTGCCCGGCAAGAAGATAAAAGGTCTGGATATGCTCTCCGGAGGAGAAAGATCTCTTGTTTCCATCGCCCTTCTTTTTGCTCTGGTTATTGTCCGCAAGCCTCCTTTTTTAGTTCTTGATGAGATAGATGCCGCTTTAGACGAAAAAAATTCCCAACGCTTTATTCGTCTATTAAGAGAGCTGTCTAAAGACACACAATTTATAATCATTTCCCACAATAGAGAAACAATGCGTCGAGCCGATGCTCTCTATGGTATTTCCATGAAAGACGGGGTGTCTTATCTCTTATCTATAAAACTTGAAGGACCAGAAGTTGACCAACAAGCTTTAAACTGATACCATAATTCGAGTATTTACTTATAAACTAAAAAGCTAATAAGCTAATAGATAAGCAAACATGTTAGTGATCAGATTACAAAGAATAGGTAAAAAGAAACAGGCCTTCTTTAGGGTTGTTTTACAGGAAAAAAAGTGGAAGCCTCAAGGAAAGATTAAAGAGCTTCTTGGTTTTTACAATCCTCACTCTAAAGAGAAGAAGCTTCAAATTGAAAAGATAAAGCACTGGATTTCTAGAGGAGCTCAACCCTCCTCTACGATCCACAATATGCTGGTTGACGAGAAGATTATAGAAGGACCCAAGGTTAAAGCTTGGAGAGCAAAAACAAAAAAGAAGCAAGTAGAAAGTGGTAAAGAGCAGGAAGAGGCCTCTAAAGAAGTTTCGACGTCTCCAGAGAAAAATCAAGATTCCGATTCTTCAAAAGAAGATAAATCTGAAGATCAAAAATCTCCAAAAGAAGAAGATGAAAAAGATGAAAAAATAGAAGAAGATAAAAAAGATGAGCAGAAATCGACAGATAAAACATCTGAAGAGGTTTCAACTTCTCCAGAAGTCGAAAAGAAAGAAGTAAAAGAAGATAAAAAAGAAAATTGACGCTTAGTTTTTTATAAGCTAATATAGAAACGAACTGAAAAGGTCGATTATATTGAAAAGATTGTTATCTTTCAAACAGTATGGCCCAAGAAAATAAAGATCAAGAGTTTGTTGAATACATAGTAAAATCTATTGTCAATAACCCTGATGATGTAGAGGCATCTCGCAGCGTTGATGAGATGGGGGTTCTTATAACCCTAAAAGTTAACCCCGAAGACATGGGTGGAGTTATTGGGAAAAACGGGGCTACAGCCCGAGCCCTCCGCACTCTTTTGAGAGTGGTAGGTGCTAAAAACAACGCTCGTGTTAACTTGAAGATTGAAGAACCAGAAGAAAGAGCTAAGGCTCCATCTTCTGAATCAACTTCAAGTGAAGCTCAAGAAAAATCTCAGAGTGTTGATGATGTAGTAGACGAGCTCAAGATATAAAATCAAAACAAGGTTAAAACCCACCAACTTGTGTTGGTGGGTTTTGTTTTTATATTTTTACAATTCCATGCTTTAATGGATAGTAATGGCTAAATTTATCATAAACGGCAGTAAAAAACTTTCAGGAGAAATTAAGATAAGCGGATCTAAAAATGCTGTCTTGCCTCTTATTGCTGCCTCTATTTTAATACCAGAAGTTCACCTCACTAATGTTCCTCATATTAAAGATGTCGAAAGAATGCTTAATATTATTTCTGATATGGGTGGGGAGTACGATTGGCTTGGCGATAACGAGGTGAAAATAAAAACAGAAAACATAAAAAATAAACCTCTTTCTGATGAGGCTAGAAAGCTACGAGCTTCTACTCTTTTTGCCGGTTCTGTCTTGGCTCGTTTTAGAGAGGTAAAATTACCTTACCCGGGAGGAGATATAATTGGAGCAAGGCCACTAGATGCCCATATAAAAGCTTTCGAATCTTTAGGTGTGGAATGTATTGAAGACGGAGCTCTTAATTTTAGAGCAGATAATATAAAAGGCGGTTTGGTCGTTTTAGAAGAAACTAGTGTTACAGCCACTGAGAATATATTAATGTTGGCCTCCGGCGTGTCCGAAGAGGTGGAAATAAGATTGGTAGCGACAGAGCCTCACGTTCAATGCTTGGCAAATTTTCTTTCTGAGGCGGGGGCTGATATAGAAGGAATAGGAACAACAACTCTAAAAGTTAAAAATAAAGTTTCGGCTTCAAAAATTAAGTTTAGAGTTATTCCCGACGAATTAGAAGTAAGTGGATTTTCTGCTTTAGCAGCTGCTACCAGAAGCGATATAAAAATTTCTCCCATAAGAACAGAATTCTTAGATTCCGTTTTACTTCAGTTAAAAAAGATGAACGTTAATTTTTCTATCGAAGGTGATGCTTTAATGGTAAAGTCACCAGTAAAAGAATATAGATCATCAAGGTTACAATCGGGCTTGTATCCTAATTTGGTTACTGACCACTTACCACCGCTGGCCGTATTGGCAACTCAAGTAAAGGGCTCTACTCTTGTTCATGATTGGCTTTATGAGGCAAGACAGAGTTACTTGAGAGAACTTATGAAGATGGGAGCTGATATAACCATTATGGATCCTCACAGAGCTTTAATAATTGGCCCCACTCCTTTATATGGAAAAGATGTTGCTAGTTATGACATTCGTTCTGGTATGGCTATGATTGTAGCTGCTCTAGTAGCTAAAGGTAGAACAACTATATCTGATATAGAACATATTGACAGAGGATATGAAAATTTAGAAGAACGCCTAAAAAACATAGGTGCAGATATAGAGAGAGTAGATTAATATGAGATTCGATATAATAACTATATTTCCAAAGATTTTTGATTCGTATTTCAGCGAATCTATTTTAGGTCGGGCTCAAAAGAATAAGATTATAGATATTAAGACTCACGATATTAGAGATTACACAAAAGACAAGCACAAGAAAGTTGACGATACTCCTTATGGCGGAGGAGCTGGCATGGTCTTATCAGCGGAGCCGATTTTAAGCGCCATTGACGATATAAAGAAGAAAAAGAAGAATAAAATAGTTATACTCTCAGCAAAGGGTAAGCAGTTTAAACAGAAAATGGCCTATGACTGGTCAAAAAAGTTTGATCAGATAATTATGATTGCCGGTCGTTACGAGGGTATAGATGAAAGAGTTAGGATTGCTCTAAAAGCAGAAGAGATATCGATTGGCCCCTATATTCTTACTGACGGAGAGGTTCCGGCCATGGTTGTTGTTTCAGTTGTTTCAAGGTTGATTCCAGGAGTTATAAGAGAAGATTCTTTAAATGAAGAATCCTTTGGAAATTGGAAATTGAAAATTGAAAATTCTGCGAAGCAGCAAGAGTATCCTCACTATACTCGTCCTGAAGTCATCAGGTATAAGGGCAAAGAATATAGAGTGCCCAAGGTTTTAATTTCGGGCAATCATAAAAAAATAAAAAAGTGGCGCAGAGATCAAAGAAAATAATTTGACAAAAAACATCCACGCAACATTTATGATTAGACATCCGATGTCTAATCATGGGGTTGACGCCTAAAAATTAGGCGCTATAATGATACTATTAATATGGAGAGAGAAATATATGAACGATAAAGTATCCATATAAACAAAGTACAATCAATTAAGGATCGTCGGAGTACATCTCCGCGAGTGGCTGACTCATGTCGGATACTCACGGAGGTGTATTTTTTCAACCCAAACAGATTAGTTGAGAGTTGGCACCGAAGCTCTTTTACAAAATAATAAAATTAACAATGTACAGCACAACTTATAATTAAGTTAATATCTCTATTTTGTTGAAGTTTTTATTTTTTAATAGAGGTAATCATCTAGCCATTTTTTTGTAACCTAGTCTAGATGATGAGTAATAACATTTTACTCATCATTACTGAGAGTTTGATCCTGGCTCAGGATGAACGCTGGCGGCGTGGATAAGGCATGCAAGTCGAACGGCCCTTTCGAGGGCAGTGGCAAACGGGTTAGTAACACGTAGGAATCTGCCCCAAAGTCGGGAATAATCTGCCGAAAGGTGGACTAATACCCGATGGACCCCAACTTATGTTGGGGTAAAGCTCAGGCGCTTTGGGAGGATCCTGCGGCCTATCAGCTTGTTGGTGAGGTAATAGCTCACCAAGGCAACGACGGGTAGGGGGCGTTAGAGCGTGATCCCCAACACTGGGACTGAGACACGGCCCAGACTCCTACGGGAGGCAGCAGCCGAGAATATTCGACAATGGGGGAAACCCTGATCGAGCGACGCCGCGTGTGGGACGAAGGTCTGCGGATTGTAAACCACTTTTCTATCGGAAGAATCATCCGCCTTTGGTGGATACTGACGGTACGGTAGGAATAAGAGGCTGCTAATCTCGTGCCAGCAGCAGCGGTAATACGAGAGCCTCAAGCGTTGTCCGGAATTATTGGGCGTAAAGAGTCTGTAGGCGGTAAGCATTGTCGCAAGTTAAAGATCCTGGCTCAACTGGGAAAGTGCTTGCGAAACGTGCTAACTAGAGGATGTGAGAGGCTGATGGAACTCACGGTGTAGGGGTGAAATCCGTTGATATCGTGAGGAACACCGAAGGCGAAGGCAATCAGCTGGCGCATTCCTGACGCTGAGAGACGAAAGCGTGGGTAGCGAACGGGATTAGATACCCCGGTAGTCCACGCCGTAAACGATGGATACTAGGTGTAGGGGGTCATTGAATCCCTCTGTGCCGAAGCAAACGCGTTAAGTATCCCGCCTGGGGACTACGGCCGCAAGGTTAAAACTCAAAGGAATTGACGGGGGCCCGCACAAGCAGCGGAGCGTGTGGTTTAATTCGAAGCAACACGAAGAACCTTACCTGGGCTTGACATGTACATAGTAGGGAAGCGAAAGCAGACCGACCCTTCGGGGAGTGTACACAGGTGCTGCATGGCTGTCGTCAGCTCGTGTCGTGAGATGTTGGGTTAAGTC
>CAZRHU010000008.1:1677-22525 GCA_964600085.1 uncultured Candidatus Saccharibacteria bacterium | reverse complement strand
AAATTAACTTAATAAAGATTGTGCGTAAGATTATTCAATACACATTAAAACTAATTTCTAAGCTTGTACTGTGGAAGTATAAACCTTTTGTTATTGCTATAACGGGCTCGGTGGGAAAGTCCTCTACTAAAGAGGCGATATTTAAAGTTATGGATTATTCTTATCCCGGCAGAGTTAGAAAGAACAAATATAATTTGAATACAGAAATAGGCGTGCCGTTAACCATAATAGGCGGGGCAGATGCCAAGAGGAGTGTTTGGATGTGGATCTTCAACTTTATTAAAGGAATTTTCACCTTCGTTTTTCCCGGGCCCTATCCACGTATATTGGTTTTAGAGATGGCGGCTGATCGCCCCGGTGATCTTAAATACCTAACATCTATTGTTAAGCCAGATGTGAGCGTTGTTACGGCTATTGGAGAGATGCCGGTTCATCTTGAATTCTTTTCTTCTCGCCAAGAGTATATAAAAGAAAAATCAGAAGTGGTTGCTAACTTAAAATCAGACGGGGTGGCTATTCTTAATTATGATGATGAAGATGTGAGAGGAATGAAAGAGTTAATTTCCAAAGATCAAAAAATTGTTTTCTATGGCCTCTCTTCCGAAGCAGACTTGGCAGCTTTTAATATTAATTTTAACTTACCGCGGGGTGCGTCCGGTTTAGAGGAGACGAGTCTCAGTTTTAAGGTTGATATTAATGGCAGTGTTATTCCTATTAAAGTGAATAACGTTTTAGGCAGAGGATTGGTATATGCCAGCTTAGCATCTCTTGGTGTTGGAAAAGAGTTGGGCGTTAGCTTTGTTCGTTCTTCAGAAGCACTTAAAGAGCTTGAACCGCTAGAGGGAAGAATGAACCTCAAGAAAGGTATAAAGAATACCATCCTCATAGATGATACTTATAACGCTTCTCCTCTTTCTATGATAGAAGCTCTAAATGTTTTAGGTGAATTTAAAAACAATAGAAAAATTGCTGTAATCGGCGATATGAGAGAGTTAGGAGAGAACACTAAAAGAGCTCATAAAGAAATTGGCAAGCTGGCTGACGAGGTGAGTGACGAGCTGTTTTTAATAGGAAGCTCTATGGTTTTTGCTAGAGAAGTTTCTGATAGAGCTCTTTGGTTTAAGAGTGGAGAAGAGTCCGTAAGTAAATTAAAAGAAGTCTTGAGAGAAGGGGATGTTGTTTTAGTTAAGGGCTCTCGAGCCGTTAATATGGATAAAGTTGTTAGAGCAATAAAATAAAATGTGGCCTCGACGATATTTGAAACCGTGTTACCAGGATGACCTAGTATAACAATATGTGCGGGTTTGCGCCCTCAAGGGGATTTGAACCCCTGTTACCAGGATGAGAACCTGGCGTCCTAGGCCTCTAGACGATGAGGGCATAAAGCACATATTGTATCCAAGGCCTCTAGACGGCGGGGCCTCTTATGCCTATATAATTAAATTACCTTAAAATAAAAATATGTAAAGTGCAACCTCGGGGGGTTCCTAATTAACAGGGAGTTTTGTGATACAATTTGTATATAAAGATGAAAAAAACAGAATTAAAAAATTTTTCTACTTGGCACTCCCAAGCACTAGGAGATGTTTTCGCCAGAGTTAAAAGTAAAAAAGAAGGTCTCTCTGAAAGAGAGGTGGCGGAGAGGTTGAGTGGTTTTGGTTTTAATAAAATAGTTGTAGCCAAAGATAAGAGTCTTTGGCTACTCTTCTTTAAGCAGTTTCTAAGTCCCCTGATGTTTTTATTGTTGGCGGCGGGAGTTGTAACAATAGTGGTTGGAGTTTATCTTGATGCAATAATAATTTTCGTAGCTCTCTTTTTTAATACCCTGGTGGGTTTTTTTGAAGAGCGTCGCGCTCTAAAATCGTTTAGAAAGTTAAGAAGTAAACAAAAATTCTTTACTCTAGCGAAGAGGGGTGGTGACTGGAAAAAAGTTTCTAGTGAGAGTGTTGTTCCGGGAGATATAATTAAAATACAACCAGGTGATAAAATCCCTGCTGACGGTAGAATTATAAACTCTTACGAGCTTAAAAATAACGAAGCTGTTTTAACAGGAGAGTCGTCACTTGTTGATAAGGAGGTGGGGGCCCTGCCCCAGGAAACTGCCCTGGCGGATAGAAAAAATATGGTCTGGAAGGGGAGTAGTGTTGGCGATGGAAAAGCAGAGGTGGTGATTATAGCTACAGGAAATAAAACAGAGTTTGGTAAGATATACAATCTTTTAGAGGATGTTGACGATGTTAGAACTCCTTTTGAGAAAAAGATCGCTAAATTAGGAAGATTTTTAACCGGAGTAATACTCTCATTGACTCTTCTTATAGTCGGGATAGGTCTTTTAGTCGGCGAAAGTTTGATAGATATTTTTCTAGTGGCGGTTTCTGTGGCTGTATCGGCTATTCCGGAAAGCTTACCCATCGCCGTTACTGTTATCTTGGCTATTGGTATGACCAGAATTCTTTCTGAAAAAGGGCTAGTTAAAAAATTATCGGCTACAGAGGCCTTGGGCTCAACCAGTATAATCTTAACAGATAAAACGGGGACTTTAACAATGGGAGAAATGAGGGTGGATGAGGTCATGACAGCCACTCGTAATAAGGGAGTGACAGAGATAACTTCTGAAGAGGGTGGCGGAGAGAGTATTATGCCTCTAGAGATTGCAGTGTTGAGTACCGAGACCGTTATAGAAAATTATTATGAAGATCCTAGTGAGTGGAAGATAAGAGGTCGTTCTACCGATAGAGCGATGGTCTTAAAAGCTATAGAAGAAGGTGTCAATCCTAAAGAATTATTTAATAAGTATAAAGAGATAAAAGAAATACCTTTTAATTCTGATCGTAAATTTAGCCTTTCTTTTAGAGAGGAGAATGAAGAAAAAAACTTCGCTTTTTTTGCCGGCGCTCCAGAGGTTTTATTAAAGTTCGCCAGTAAAATTCAGCTAGAGAACCGCTCTCACTCTATGACCAACGATGAGAGGACTGATATAAGGGATATTATCAATAGCATGGCTAATAGGGGTTTACGCGTCATTATGGTTGGATATAAATCTATGGATTCAAGAGAGAGTATACCCGACAAGATTATAGATCACGAGTGGGCTGAAGCTATTAAAGACTCAACTTTCGTCGGCTTAATCGGTTTAAAGGATCCGGTTAGGAAAGATGTTAACGAGGTTATAGAAATAACAAGAAGAGCGGGAATAAAGACCGTTGTGGTTACGGGAGACCACAGCTTAACAGCTCAATCTGTAGCTAAAGAGGTGGGTCTTCTTCCAAAGAAGAGATCAATATTTAATATTATGGAGGGGCGAGAACTAGAAGAACTTGATTTAAGTGAATTAACTCGACAAGTAAGATCTATTGATATTTTTGCCAGAGTTTCGCCCGAGCACAAAGTGAAGATAGTTGACGCTTGGCAGAGACAAGGGGAGGTTGTGGCTATGAGCGGAGACGGGGTCAACGACGCTCCGGCTCTAAAAAAGGCGGACGTGGGAATTGCCGTGGGTACGGGGACTGACATAGCTAAAGAGGCCTCCGATATGATTCTGTTAGACAACAGTTTTTCAACTATTGTATCTGCTGTAAAAGAGGGGAGGGTAATAATAGACAATTTAAAAAAAGTTATAACCTACCTCCTCTCAGATAGTTTTTCAGAAATATTGCTAATATCAGTTAGTCTTATTGCCGGCCTGCCCTTACCAGTTTTACCGGCTCAGATTCTGTGGGTTAATTTTATAGAGGATAGTTTTCCAAGCATAGCTCTTGCTTTTGATCCTGCAGAGAAAGATGTTATGGACCAGTCTCCTATGCCGACTGACAGCCCTTTAATAGATAAAGAGATGAAGTTTTTAATCTTTGTGGTCGGGCTTGTAACAGATTTAATATTGTTAAGTATATTCTTATTTCTCTTGAAGCAGACAAACGATCTTCAGTACATTAGAACGGTGGTCTTTGCGGCTCTGGCAATTAATTCTCTCTTCTATTCTTTTTCTATGAAGTCCCTCCGTAACCCTATCTGGAAGATAAAGTTTTGGAATAATCGGTATCTTTTAGGTAGTTTTGTTTTGGGCTTTGTTTTGTTATTAGGGGCTATCTATCTTCCTCCTCTACAGTTGCTTCTTAGAACGGTCTCGTTGGGTATTTTAGAGTGGATTATTTTAATAGGCTTTGGTATCTTAAATATCACAGCTATTGAAGTGGGGAAGTGGATATTTATACGTCAGAGAGTGTCAAGTAGTAAGTAGTAAAATTAATTTTCAATTTTCAATTTACAATAAAAACATCCTCAACTTCAACTTCAACCCCGGGGGTTCTTCTTCCCCCTTCGGAGGATTCCCCAACCCCCGGGGTTTCTCCGCGGATACTACAATAAATAAATTAATTTTCAATCACAAATATATATTAAGTATCAAGTATTAAGTATTAAGTATTATGGAGACGATTCTTATAATATTAATAGTTTTGGTTATTATCGGCTTTGTTTTAATTCTCGGGGAACTTCGCAAGCAAAGAAAACCAGTAGACAGCGAAGGAATGTTGATGTTGCAAGAACAAGTTCAGGATCTTTCTAAAACAGTTGATAATAAGCTTTCTGATTCTTCGAAGCAAACCCAACAAATTATAAAAGACATAACCCAACAACTTACTAAGGTGGGTGAGGGACAAAAACAAGTTGCGGGCTTTGCTGATCAACTTCGTGATTTACAGGATATTTTAAAGAATCCAAAACAAAGAGGTATTCTAGGCGAGTATTATCTGGAAGCTCTTCTTAAAAATGTTCTTCCTCCCGGCAGTTTTGAGGTTCAACACACATTTCCAAACGGCTTAGTGGCCGACGCTGTTATTTTTGTGAAAGATAAAATTATACCGGTTGACTCTAAATTTTCTTTAGAGAATTATAATAAAATAGTAAAAGAAAAAGATCCAACAGAAAGAGAGAGGTTGGAAAAGTTATTTCGCCAAGATTTAAAGAAAAGAATAGATGAGACTTCGAAGTATGTAAATCCCAACCACAACACCATGGATTTCGCTTTTATGTTTATTCCCCACGAAGCGATTTATTATGATTTACTCGTCAATCAAATCGGAGCTGTAAAAGTCAACACCCAAGATCTTATAGAGTATGCCTTTAAAGAAAGAAAAGTTATAATAGTTTCACCGACCTCATTTTTAGCTTATCTACAAACGGTTTTACAAGGATTGAGAGCTTTGAAGATAGAAGAATCAGCTAAAGATATCAGAAAAAGAGTAGAGGATTTGGGTAGGCACTTAAAGAGTTACGATTCTTTTATGCAGAAATTAGGAGGACACCTAGGAACCACCGTTAGTATGTATAATCAGAGCTATAAAGAGTTTAAGAAAATAGACAAGGACGTCTTAAGAATAACTGATAAAGGAGTAGATGTGGAGACGGTTGAACTAGATAAACCGAAAGACTTAGATGGTGTTGATTAAAATCTTATTATCTGTTACTATTCGTTAAGTTAATAAGCCAATAAGCTAGAAGTTAGAAAATGTTTGCAGTAATTGAGACCGGTGGAAAGCAATACGTTGTTACACCGGATAAAAAATTAAAAATAGAGAAAATAACCCTAGACGACCCTGCGACAGGCTCGGGGCAAGAAAAGAAGGGGGTTGTTTTTGATAAGGTGTTACTCTATTCTGACGGCAAAGAAACTAAAATAGGAAAACCTTATCTCAAAAATGTAAAGGTGGAAGCTGAAGTGGTTAATGAGGGGAAAAAGGACAAGATTATAATTTTTAAGTATAAACCCAAGAAGAGGTACAAAAAAAAGAGAGGCCACAGGCAACCATACACCGAGGTGTTGATTAAGAGTATTGAGTCTAATAAATAAATCAATTTTCAATTTTCAATAAAAACATCTTCAACTTCAACTTCAACCCCGGGGGTTCTTCTTCCCCCTTCGGAGGATTCCCCAACCCCCGGGGTTTCTCCGCGGATACTACAATAAATAAATTAATTTTCAATCACAAAATAAGTATTAAGTATAAAAATTATTGATTATCTGCGGTTTTGGAAGGCGTCCACGAGAGTATCTTTATCAGCATACTCTATCTCTATACCAGATGATAATCCTCGCCCGAGACGGGTGATTTTTTTATTTAAAGGCCTTAGAGCTCTCTCTAGATAAAGGGCGGCACTCTGACCTCCTGTGGTGGCGCTCATTGCTAAAATTACTTCAGCTTTATCCATCTTTCTTAATCTTTCTTCTAGAGGTTTTATGGCTAGAGAAGACATCTCTCCTCCTTTTAGCGATACTCTTTCACCTAAAACGTGGTAAACGCCCTCAAAAATTCTTGAGTTCTCTATACTATAAGCATCTCTCTGGGTTTCAACGACGCATATATACTTTTGATTTCTTTTCTCATCTCGACATATAGGACAGAGATTATCTCTATCTCTTTCATAAACAATTAGGCAATTCTTACAGACAGATGTTTTTTTCTTAATTTCTTTTAAGTCGTGTGAAAATAAATCTAACTCTGTTTGATCCATACCTAAGACGCGAAAGGCAAATTTAGCGGCCTGTTTAGGACCGATACCGGGTAATTTTTGAAAATTATTTATTAAGTTTTGTATTGATTTTGGATACATGGGATCAATGGATCAAGTATCAAGTATCAAGTATCAAGTATTAAGTATTAAGTATGTATCAAGTATTAAGTATTAAGTATCAAGTATTAAGTATAAAAATTAATTTCTTCTTTTTTCTATACTGCGGAAGGTTACTCTTCTCTCATCAAAGAAAAGATCTACAACGCCTATAGGTCCATTACGGTGTTTGGCTATATGGATTTCGGCTATATTCTTCTTGTCTGAGTCCTTTTTTTCTCTATCCTCTCTATATATAAACAAAACAACATCAGCATCTTGCTCTATAGAACCGGACTCTCTAAGATCAGAGAGTTTTGGTATTTGGGGAGAGCGTGATTCTACAGCGCGAGATAACTGTGAAAGCGCTAAGACGGGAACATTTAATTCTCTAGCCAGGTGTTTTAACGAGCGAGATATTTCGCTGATCTCTTGAACCCTGCTATCATTTGAACCGTTTCCTTCCATAAGTTGAAGATAGTCAACTATAATCAGGCCCAATCCATGTTCAGACTTTAATCTTCTAGCCATCGTTCTCATTTGTAGTATCGTGGCAGAAGCGGCGTCATCAATAAATATTGGAGCTTCTGCTAAAACACCCATTGCTTCTTGAATTTTAGTTAGGTCGTTATCTTCACCGTCCATAGAGAGACGCCCTGTTCTTAGGCGCCACAGATCAATTCCGGCTTCAGATGAGATTAACCTGTCCACTAACTGTTCTTTAGACATCTCTAAAGAAAATATTCCTACAGGAACATTTTCTTTAGCAACTTTACGGGCTATATCTAAAGCGAGGGTTGTTTTACCGAGCGATGGTCTCGCGGCTAATATTATTAAGTCGGATGGTTGTAAGCCGGCTAAAATATTGTCCATATTAGGAAAGCCGGTGGGAATACCTCTCAAGGTTCCATCTCCTTTGTGAAGTTTGTCAATACGGTCAAAGGCGTCTTCTAAGGCTGTTTTTAATCCAAGAAACTCTTGGCGAAGAGAGCTTTGGGAAATAGAAAATATTCTTTTTTCCGCTTCGTCTAGTATTTTTTCTACTTCACCGGACTCTTGCCAACCCAACTCAGCTATTTTGTGAGAGGCGTCTATTAGGTCTCTTAATATTTTTTTCTTTCTTACTATGCGGGCGTAGTGAGAGACGTGAGAAGAGGTAGGGACGCTGTTTACTAAATCTGTTAAGTAGCCGGTTCCTCCTATAGAGCTTAACTTCTCAGTTTCTTTTAGTCGTGAAGAGACGCTTAAAACATCAATCGGTTCTCCTTTTTCAAAGAGATAAATTATAGATTCATATATAATTTGATGAGCTCTCTTATAAAAATCTTTTGGAGACAAAAGATCTCCAACTCTAGTGACCGCCTCGTTATCAAGAAGTAAAGATCCTAAGACGGACTCTTCTGCTTCTATAGACTGAGGGGGGATACGATCAATATTAGTAGGCAGGTTTGTCTTTGTGGTCGGTTCGGGCATAAGTGTGAAAACTTAGTTTATAATTTAGGGCTCACCCCAATGATCTAGCGTTTAAGATTTGTATATTCTAGGTCCTTTTTCTGTGTCCTCAACGCTGTAACCCTCTTCTTTTATTTTTTGACGGAGGTTATCTGATTTAGAAAAGTCACCTTTTTTTCTGGCTCTTTCCCGCTCCTGGGCTATTTTAACTATCTCTTCCGGCACATCATCTTCTTTAGAGAGGATATTAAAAATACTATCTATTTGGTTTAGAAAATCAAGGAGGCGCTGTGCATCAACCTTGGATAAAGTGTGGTTATCTAAACTCTTATTTACTTCTGTAATCAAGCCAAAGAGGCAACTAAAAGCTTTGGGGGTGTTGAAGTCGTCTTTTAAATTATTCCAAAAATCTTCTATAAATTCATCTAAAGGAAACTCTGTCGCTTCTTCTTCTACTTTTTTTAATCTTCTTTGAAAGTTATCTATCTTCTCAATGCGTGAGCGGGCTTGAGTAATATTTTTATCTGAGTAATCAAGAGGGGAGCGGTAGTGGCTAGAGGAGAGGAACATTTTTAAAACCCTAATACCCTCCTTATCTATAGAGTCTTTTATCTTTACAAGATTGTTCTTTGATTTGCTCATTTTTTCTCCATCAATATTCAGAAGTCCGGCGTGAATCCAGATTTTAACAGCCGGTTTTATACCCGACAGAGACTCCATTTGAGCTATCTCTGCTTCGTGGTGAGGAAACTTTAACTCTATTCCTCCGCCGTGAACTTGGTAAACCAGCCCTATATACTTTTCTGCTATGGCTGTGTCTTCAATATGCCAACCGGGGCGTCCGAAACCTAATTCGGTTTCCCAGCCCGGCTCATCTTTTTTAGAGAATTTCCAAAGGGTAAAGTCTCCTTTATTTTTCTTGTTTACACTCTCATCAATTCTAGAGACAGAGTCCTCAGCTTTTTCAACGGATCTTCCCGAGAGCTTTCCGTAATCAGAGAGAGTAGATATATCAAAGTAGTAGCCATCACCTTCTATTTTATAAGCGTTCTTTTTTTCTAGTAATCTCTTTACTTGAGAAACTATTTCATCTATATGCTCACTAGCTCTAGCGTATAGATCAACAGAGGTTACTCTTAGTTTTTTCATATCAGAAAAATAGGCCTCCTCAAACTCTCGGGAAATATCTGACCAATTTTTATTTTCTCTTTTAGCCTTTTCTATTATCTTGTCGTCTATATCGGTTATATTCTGAAGATAAAAAATATTCCAATTTAGTTTTTGTCTCAAAAACTTTACTAAAGAATCATAGAACGTATAAGTTCTAGCATGGCCTAGGTGAGAGTAGTCATAAACAGTCGGTCCGCAGACGAAAATATTAACCCGCTCTTTGGGGCGGGGCTGAAAAACTTCCTTTTTTCTTGTGAGAGAGTTGTATAGCTTCATATTTTCAATTTACAATTTACAATTTTCAATTTTCAAACAAAAAACTCGATAATTATAGCCACTTGCGTTTTTTAAAGAAGACGAAAAAACCAAGTGTTGCGACTGCCATAATGCCAATAATAACCCAAAAGTCGTTTGATGTGCCTGTTATAGGAAGAACATGCGTATTCATACCAAAGATGCTGGATATAAGCATTAAGGGGAAGGTAACGAAGGCCATTATGGTTAAAATCTTCATTATCTCATTCGTTTTGGCGTTCAAGAGAGACTCGTTTGTGTCGTATAACGCCTCAATAGTTTCTTTTTTGGTTTCAACCAAATTAATAACTTTGTGGTAGTTACCCAATAAATCCTCTATATAGGGTCGGGTAAAATTATCTATTAGAGAATCTTGTTGTAAGAGGTTTTCCAAGACAGTCTTCTGGGGTTGGAGAGTGCTGGAAAAATTTATAATATCTCTTCTTATTTGAGATATCTTTGGAACCGCTTCTTTTTCTTGATTTTTAAAGATCTCTTCTTCTACTGCTGATATCTTTTTTTGGATATGATCAAGTTCTCTTAAAGAAAAATCAAACAGCTCTTTTACTATATAGTAAAAGAGAAAGACGGGGCCTTTGCCTAGACAGGGTTCGCTATTTTTTAAGGAGAGAGAAGAACATTTCTTCAGTAAGTTTTCAAATGGTTCTATTTCTGTATAACGGGTCGTAAAGAGAGAGGTTGGAGTGATTATAAAATCTATTTCTGCGCTCTCACTCGTCTTTTTCTCCTCGTTAAAAATAGGAAAATGAAGAACTATATAAAAGAAATTATCGTAATTCTCCACCATTGGGCGGAGAGTGGGGTCTTTTAACTGATTGGCGGCTTCGTGATTTATACCGAAGTCGTTTATTAGTTTGTGTATATCTCTAAAGGTTGGATTGGGAAGATCAATCCAAGTTACGGTAGAGCTTTTTATTATTTGCATAGATTAGAAATTGAGAAATTAAGAAATTTTTTTTCAATATAAGTATAACATTTTTTATCTGTGACAAAAATATACTTTCTTTTTTTCGTGGTTAAAAGAATCTTTTTAGCACTCTTGACGGTGGAGTGCTAAATTGTTAACATACTGAGATGACCCAAAGACAACAGGCTATTCTTAAAGCTATTATAGAAAAATATATTAAAGACGCTGATCCGGTGGGTTCAAAACAACTCTCAGAGGGTTTTAGTTTTGGTATTGGGCCGGCTATGATAAGACAAGAAATGGCTTCTCTGGAAAAGGGGGGATTTATAAAAAGTCCTCATACTTCAGCTGGCCGTGTGCCGACTGATAAAGCTTACAGGCTTTATATAACAAAGGATTTGAAGAATAAAGAGTTGCCCTTGCCGAGTAGTCAGATAGATAGAATAAAGAAGGTGGTTATTGATTCAAGTGATTATAGAGATTTAGCGAGAGAGATATCTAAATTAAGCGCAGAGATATCCAAAGAAATTGCCATAGCTGGAATAATAGAAGAAAACATCTTTTTTACTTCTGGTTTTAGCCATCTAAAGATTGATCACGAGCTTAGAAACGTGAGTTACTTTAGCCACTTAATGAGCTTTATTGATGATATAGACCACTGCTTTGATGTTTTGTGGCAGGAGATGATTGAAGAAGATTTAAGGGTTTTTATCGGTCAAGAGAATCCGGTTAGCGCTGTTAGAGGCTTGTCTTTAGTGACTGGGCGTTATACTTTATCTAAGGGAGAGAGAGGATTTATTTCAATAGTTGGACCAAAGAGGATGAATTATAAAAAAAACATGGCTTTAGTAGATCATATTAGTGAGATTATATCTGAAAAATATTATCAATATTAAAAGTGCTAAGAAATAAATTAAATAATGA
Organism: uncultured Candidatus Saccharibacteria bacterium; assembly: GCA_964600085.1. GTDB lineage: Bacteria > Patescibacteriota > Minisyncoccia > JACQLN01 > CAZPCT01 > CAZRHU01. The sequence goes on along the minus strand of CAZRHU010000008.1, from coordinate 11,151 downwards.
AGGATAAAAAGAAAACAGAAGAAATTGATATTAAAAAGTTAAAAGAAGATTTAAATTTATTTAAAAAAGAGCGCGACGAGTATCTCGACGGCTGGAAGAGAGCTAAGGCAGATCTTCAAAACTTTAAAAAAGAGACTGCGGAGAGCGCAACTATGCTTTCTGAATCTGTAAAGATTGATGTTGTTGCATCTTTTTTACCGGTCTTAGATGCTCTCGAGAGGTCAGAAGACGATATTGACGGTTTAAAGAATGTAAAAAATCTCTTCAAGAAGATACTTAAAGAAATAGGCGTTGAAGAGATAGAGGTAAAGGAAGGAGAAAGTTTTAATTTTTTCTTCCATGATGCCGTGGAGGGCGAAGGCGATAAAGTGAAAGAGGTTGTACAGAAGGGGTATAAGATGGTTTTATCAAATGGTGAAAAGGTTATAAGACCAGTAAGAGTTATGGTCAAGAAAACATAAAAACATTAAAACATTAAAAAAATATGTCAAAAATATTAGGAATAGATTTAGGAACAACCAACTCGGCGATGGCTATTACCGATGGAGGTGAGCCACGAATTTTAGAGAATAAAGAAGGGAATAGAACTACCCCCTCAATAGTTGCCTTGTCTAAAAACAGGGAGCGGTTGGTGGGGCTCTTGGCTAAGCGCCAGGCTGTTACCAATCCTAAAAATACAATTTTTTCGACAAAAAGATTGATTGGGCGACGCTTTTCAGATTCAGAAGTTAAGAAAGATAATAAACTTTTTCCTTTTGAGATGAGAGAGTCGTCCGATGATGGTGTTGAGATAAAGATGGGTGATTCAGAACAGGCGAAGTGGTATAGACCGGCTGAAATTTCTGCTATGGTATTACAAAAATTAAAGAATGATGCTGAAGACAGGTTGGGAGATAGGGTTGAAGAAGCGGTTATTACTGTTCCTGCCTATTTTGACGACTCACAGAGAAAAGCCACAAAAGACGCCGGAGAGATTGCCGGCTTTAAGGTTAAGAGAATTATAAATGAGCCGACTGCTGCCGCTCTTGCTTATGGTTTTGGCGCCGGCGGTAAGAAAGGGAATAAAGAAGAACAGATAGTGGTTTACGACTTTGGTGGCGGAACTTTTGATGTCTCGGTTCTTGAGGTTTCTGAGGATACGGTTGAGGTTAAGGCTACCGGCGGGGATACTCACCTAGGTGGCGATGATTTTGATCAAGAGATTATAGATCACCTGGTTGAGGAGTTTAAGAAAGAGCAGGGTATAGACCTTTCAAAAGATTCTCTGGCTCTACAGAGATTAAAAGAAGCAGGTGAAAAAGCTAAGCATGAACTTTCATCAACTCCAGAGACAGAAATTAATATACCTTTTATAACCACAGATGAGTCAGGGCCAAAGCACTTCTTAATGAAACTTTCTCAAGCCACTCTAGAGAAGCTGGTTAAAGATTTAGTAGATCGTTCTATTAAAAAAACAAAAGAAGTGGTTGATGATGCCGGTTTTGAGATAGAGGATATAGATGAAATAATTTTAGTTGGTGGTCAGACCAGGATGCCAATCATACAAAAGAGAGTGGAGGAGCTCTTTGGAAAATCTCCCCATAAAGACATTAATCCAGACGAGGTTGTTGCCATCGGAGCGGCTGTTCAAGCAGGTATTATGCAGGGCGATGTCAAAGACGTTCTACTTCTTGATGTTACCCCCCTCTCTCTTGGAATAGAGACTATGGGCGGGGTTAATACTATTTTAATTTCTAAGAATACAACCATTCCAACAAGTAAAGAGCAGATATTTTCTACAGCTGCCGATAATCAACCCCAAGTTGAAGTTCATGTTCTTCAGGGAGAGAGACCAATGGCTACCGATAATAAAACTTTGGGCAAGTTTATTCTTGACGGTATTCCTCCAGCTCCTAGGGGAGTGCCTCAAATTGAGGTTAAGTTTGATATAGATGCCAATGGAATTTTAGAAGTGAGCGCTAAAGATAAAGCTACAGGAAAGAGTCAGTCAATTAGAATAGAAGGATCTTCAGGTCTCTCGGAAGAAGAGATAAAAAGGATGAAGAAAGAAGCCCAAGCTCATTCAGAGGAGGATAAAAAGAAGAGAGAATTAATAGATGCTAGAAATAAAGCTGATGCCCTAGTTTATTCAGCAGAGAAATCTCTTAAAGATCTTGGTGACAAGGTTCCCGCGGAAACAAAGAAAGAAATAGAAGAGAAGATAGACTCTCTGAAGAAGGTTAAAGATCTAGACGGCATTAAAGAGATAAATTCAGCTACAGAAGGTCTTTCTCAAGCACTGCAAAAGATAGGAGCTCAAATATACCAAAACAAATCCGAGCAAGATTCTTCAGAAGAAGAAAAAAAAGAAAAAAATGGAGATGAAAAAGAGACAGAAGATCAAAAGTAATTTCCAAAAATTATGAACAAGGACTACTATAAGATTCTTGGTGTTTCTCGCGACGCCACCCAAGAAGAAATAAAAAAAGCTTATCGTAAATTAGCTCACGAACACCACCCAGATAAAAACAATGATAGCGATGAGGCGACGTTTAAAGAGATTAACGAAGCTTACCAAGTTTTAGGCAATCCAGAAAAGAGAAGTCATTACGACAGATTCGGCAGTGCTTTTGAGGGAGGCCCTTCTAATTGGGGTGGTTTTTCGGGGGGTACGCCTAATTGGGATATAAATCTCGATGAAATATTTGGAGATTTCTTCAGCGGTTTTTCGGGCGGGGGTAGAGCTCAACAAGTTCAGAGAGGAAGGAATATCGTAATTGATTTAGAGTTAACTCTAGAAGAGAGTTTTAGAGGGGCGATCAAGGAGGTAGATCTAAAAAAGTTCGTCAAGTGTTCTCGTTGTAAGGGTGATGGCGCAGAGCTGGGGAGTAAAAAAATTAAGTGTGATAATTGCGGTGGTTCCGGGGAGGTTAGGCAGACCCAGAAAGTGATGTTTGGCGTTTTTTCTCAAGTTCAGATTTGTCCAACCTGTGGTGGAGCGGGAGAATATCCAGAAAAACCTTGTAAAGACTGTGGTGGAGAGGGGAGGATTAAAGATATAGAAAAGATATCAATACCCGTTCCCGCGGGAGTGAGATCGGGCAGTGCTATAAAAATAAACGGCAAGGGAGAGGAGGGTCCTAAAGGTGGCGTCCCCGGCGACTTAATAGTTAAGATATTTGTTAAAGAACATCCTTATCTAGAAAGAAAAGGGAGCGATCTGTTATCAGAAATTGAAATTTCTTTTCCCCAAGCTGTTTTTGGTGATAAATTAAAAGTAGAGACGATAGAAGATTTAACCGAGTTAGAGGTGCCGGCCGGCATTCAGTCAGGATCAGAGTTGCGTTTGCGCGGTATGGGTATGCCGATCGGAAGTGGTAAAAGAGGAGATCAGATAATTAAAGTTAACGTCAAGACTCCTAAAAAGATATCAAGAAAAGCTAAAAAAATCATAAAAGATCTAGAAGAAGAGCTATAAAATAAACGGCTTACCCGGGGTGAGCCGTTTATTTTATAGTGTCCGCCCGGTAGGATTCGAACCTACGACCGTCTGCTTAAAAGGCAGCTGCTCTACCAAGCTGAGCTACGGGCGGGTGACGAAGTAAATTATAACTCTTTTTTTGTTTTACGCCAATAGCAACATCGGGTGTTGTGTTTGGGGCGTGGCGAAGCTGAGTATTTTGTGATAAAATCAATACCATTAAGATAAGATTAGATTTAAATAATGTATCTTATTTGGTTTTTATTAGGGTTAATTCTGCTATGTGCCACCATCTCTTTTTGGCGATTGTCTGATTTTTAATGGATTATTTTAAAGATAAAAATTTAAAAATAGTTTTAACAGCGGTATCTGTAATTATTTTACTAGCTGTTTTTTACGCCGGTTTTTCTTACGGAAAAAGTAAAATCCCATCTGTCCTAGAAGTAGAAGGGTTAGGTAATAAAAATCTTGGTCAGCCAAGCGACGTTGATTTTTCTCTTTTTTGGGATGTCTGGAAAACAGTTGAAGAAGAGCATGTTAGTCGCAACAGCTTAGATAAACAAGAGATGGTTTTTGGCGCCATATCCGGAATGGTTAAAGCTTTAGGTGATCCCTATACTGTCTTTTTTAAACCCCAAGATTCAAAGATATTCAGAGACGACGTCTCCGGTAGTTTTGAGGGAATTGGAGCAGAGATAGGTATAAGAGACGACATCTTAACCGTTGTATCGCCCTTAAAAAACTCGCCTGCTGAGAACGCTGGTTTAAAAGCCGGCGATAAGATTGTTGAGATAAACAGCGAATCCACAGAGGGGATAAGTGTTACAGAAGCAGTAAAGCAAATCAGGGGACCCAAGGGAACAGAGGTCGTCTTAACAATTCTAAGAAAAGGGGAAGACATAAAAGAGATTAGTATTATACGAAATACCATACTAATTCCTGTCATTGAGTGGTCAGAAGAGGAGGGTGGTATTATTCATATAGAATTATTTTCTTTTTCAGAAGAAGCGCCGGAAAAGTTTAAGGAGGCGATGATAGATGTATTAAAAGAAGATTCTCAAAAAATAATTTTAGATTTAAGAAATAACCCCGGTGGCTTCTTAGAGTCAGCTCAAAGAATAATAGGTTGGTTTGTTGAGCCGGGAGAGGTGATAGCTGTTGAAGATTTCGGCAATGGCAGGGGAGAGCGCGAGTATAGAGCTATTGGTAATGGATCTTTATCTTCTCTTGACTTAGTGGTTCTTATAAACCAAGGGTCAGCCTCAGCTTCAGAGATAACCGCCGGTGCTCTAAGAGATATAAGAGGTGTTCAGTTGGTAGGGGAGAAGAGCTTTGGAAAGGGGTCTATACAACAACTAATAGATCTGCCAAAGGGAAGTATAAAAGTTACTGTTGCCAGGTGGTTAACGCCTTCTGGTAAATCTATTTCCCAAGAAGGATTAAATCCAGATGTTGAGGTTTCTATAACAGAAGAAGATTTTGAAGAAGGTCTTGATCCTCAATTAGAGAAAGCAATTGAGTTATTAAAATGATATAATATATTTAGTTAATAATAATTATTAATCATTGAGATGAAAGTTATAATTCTAAAAGACGTGCCGAAACTTGGTAAAAAAAATGAGATAAAAAACGTCTCAGATGGCTTTGCGCGAAATTATTTGTTTCCAAAAAAAATAGCTAAACCCGCTACCGAAACTGATGTGGAAGAAGTTGAAAAAAAGAAAGCTAAAGATATAGAAAAAGAAAAAAAGGAGTTGGTCGATAACCAAAAGTTAGCCTCGGAGATAGACGGTCTAGAGGTTGAAGTATCTGCTAAAGTGTCTGAAAAAGGAGAGCTTTATAGTTCTTTTTCTTCAGATAAAATATCTCAAAAATTAAAAGAGATGGGTTATGAAATTAGTAAAGATAAAATAGAGCCGGAAGAGTCAATTAAACATATAGGAGAGCATAAAGTTAAAGTTTCTTTTGGTCACGGCTTAGAAGCAGAACTAAATGTTATCGTCTCTAACGAAGAAGAAAGTTTAGATAAAGAAAATTGAGTTAAAAACTTAAAAAGAACCCGATCGGGTTCTTTTTAAGTTTAAGGGTTTAGGGACGAGGTTTACTTTTCCGGCTCTATACTGACTACCGAAACTATTCTTTTTTTGCCGGTAAATTTTTTACGAACTTTACGCGAAAAGACGACTCTTCCGGACGCTGTAGCGTATAAGGTGTCGTCAGAACCCTTCTTTACGTTCTTGCCCGGGTAAAACTTACTTCCTCTTTGTCTAATTAAAACGCTTCCGGTTTTTGCTTTTTCTCCGGCGTACAGCTTAACTCCCAGTCTTTTAGCTATTGAATCACGACCGTATTTAGTTGATCCCTTTGCTTTTGTCTTTGCCATTGTCTATTGATTATTTTATTTATTATCAACACTCTGTATTCCCCTAATTCTAATTTTTATAGTGTGTTTTAATTATTAACACTTGTTGACCCTAATCTACAAATATTTTATTAGGATAATTAGGATTGTATTATGTTATCAAAATTAAGAGATTTTGTCGAGAGATATAGCGATGAAATTTTTTTAGTTTTTATTATTCTAACAATCTCTCTTATTAGTTTTATATTGGGCGGAATGAGTACGGGCAACAATTTTTCCGGCGATTTAATCTTAGAGAGCACTCCGATTGAGACGGGAGAGTTGCTGGAAAAGCTTCAAAAGAAAACTCCCCCGGCGGGCCAGGGGAGTGCTACTCCAACTTCTATAGTTGGAAATAAATCGAGTAAAATTTATCATCGTTCTGACTGCGTAGGGGCCAGGACCATGTCGGAGGGGAATAAGATATACTTTACATCTATAGTTGAAGCTAAGAACGCTGGTTATAGACCGGCAGGTAACTGTCCAGGCCTAGATTAATAACACGTCGTAAAAGGTATATTGTGCGACGTTATAACAATACCTTTTATACCACTTCCCTAGCCCTACTAAATACTTGTTAAATTTAATCTACTAAGTGGCTGAAGAAAGCCACTCCAGACTCTAAGATCCAGAGGATAGCTCTGAGGATGGACTTTATTATCTCTGTTGGGTTTATGCCTATTTTCTCACCTATAACTCTGTCTGCCTCGTCAAAGGACTTTCTATTAGTTATTCGTTCAGCGCTTTCCTGAATTAAGGGATTATTCTCAAAAATATTAAACAAGTTATTAAAGAATAACTCTGGGTCTAGAGCCGTGTTTATATCAATTCTAAGGGCTTTTATATCTCCAGAAGTATTCTGCCTAATAATATCTTTTCCGGCCTCTTTTTGGGCTATTTTTGGGCTATTTTGAGCAAAAACAGACCCAAGCGGGGTAAAAATAAGAGTAAAAATAGCTATTATTATGAAGTGTCTCATATTATTTACGAAAACATTAAAGTATAATGAAGTTATAAATAATCCAACGGGTTAATTGTCTTGTCGTAGTTATAGCTAAATCTGGTAATTCCTGTGCTTGGATCTTTGTAAGTAAAAAATTCTGTGTAAACAGAAAAGTGTAAATGAGGTCCGGTTATATTGCCCGTTGCTCCTTCGTAACCAATAATCTCTCCTCCTTGAACATCTTCCCCCATTCCTTTATGGGAAGGTTTTGTCATATGAGAGTAGAGACTTACTAAACCGCCCGGGTGTTCTATAGCCACCCAGTTTCCCCAGTATCCATTACAAGACCTAACTCCATAGTCTTGACAGGACTCTTCTCCCTTTGCCACCACCTTTCCCCCAGCGGCCGCCTTTATGGGGGTTCCTATTCCGTGGGCCAGGTCTATACCGTTGTGCCCTTTTCCTCCATAAGCTCCTCTTAGGGCGTAAGGAGTCATTCCGTATCCTTGAGTAAGGCGAGGATTGTCTTCAGGCCAGATGAATATTTTAGTGCCCGGTTCAGGTATCTCCCCCGCTTTAAAGTAAGAAATGAAATTCTCCTGGATTAATATCTGTTGTTCAACAAGAGTAATTTTCTTCATATACTCTGCTCTTTCGGACTCTGCTTTAGATAGTAATTTTTGGTATTTCTCTTCTTCTTCTTCAGTTTTTTCTAAGATAGTATTCTTATGAGCTCTTTCGCTTCGTTGTCCTTCTTTTTGAAAAGCTAATTGTCTATTTTGTTCTTCTAGAGTTAATTTTTCTCCTTTTAGATCGGCTTCATGGACCTCAAGTCTTCTCTTTGACTCTCTCGTCTCTCCTAAAACTTGATATATTTTTTCTTGGAGTTCTTTTAGATTCTGAACTCTTCCCAGCCCCTCTGAAAGAGTGCTGTATTTTAATAAGCGTTCAATCATACTCTCGTTATCTAAGGCATAAAAATTTCTTAAAAGTTCCGCCAGGGTGGCTTTGTCTTTTTCAATAGAAGTTATGGCCGAATCTATCTCTTCTTGGGTTTCTTGGATATTCAACTTGGCGACATTTATCAAATTTCTCGTCTTTTGTATTTGAGCGTCCAATCTATTGATTCTTGTGTTTATTATATAAATCTGATTTTTAAGCGATGTTACTTCTGTGTGCTTTTCTCCTAAACGTTCTTCATATTCTTTAATTTTAGCTTCTAACTCCACCACTTCCCGCTGTAGGGACCCTCTTTCTTCTTCTAGAATAGAAACGTCTTGTTCTTGCCCATAGACAGAAGTCGGGATTATTATAATTATTATTAATAATAATACAGGTATTAAAAACTTTCGCATTTTCTTAATACTTACTACTTTATACTTTCTATTTTTTTAATTGCTTTTTCAATACGTTTAACGCTTTCTTCTTTTTCTAATATAGCCATTAGCTCAAATGGGCTTGGTGATTTGTCTTCTCCCGACAAGGCCACTCTTAATGGCCACAAGACCTCTCCTCTTCCCGTTTTGTCAGCAAACTCCATCACTTCATCTTTTGAAACTCCTTTCTCTTTTATTATGTCTAGAACTTTCTCTAAATTTTTTCTCGTCTCTTTCTCGGACGACTTTTTCCAAATTAATAACTTTGCATCATACTCTGGTTCTTTATACCATCTCATATCCTCCTCGGCCTCTCTCAAGGTTTTTATTCTGGGTTGCAGGGTCTCTACGAACTCTTTAGAAATATTTTTTAAACCAAAATTTTCTAGTTCTTCTTTTAATCTATCTAAAGACATCTTTTGAATATACTTCTGGTTAAACCAATCCAGCTTATCTTTATTAAAGACAGCGCCACCTTTTTGAATTTTAGAGATATTAAATTCTTTAAGGAGCTCTTCTCTAGAAAAAATTTCTCTATCATCTCCGGGATTCCAGCCCAAGAGAGCCATAAAATTAACGAAAGCATCTGGTAAGTATCCTCTTCTTCTATATCTATTAACCGATGTTGCTCCGTGTCTCTTTGAGAGCTTTGACTTGTCGTTTCCGAGTATTAGGGGAAGGTGGGCGTATGTTGGTCTCTTAATTTCCAGTGCTTCTTGAACCATTATCTGTTTAGGGGTATTAGAAATGTGGTCTTCTCCTCTAATTACATAGTTAATCTCCATATCATCATCATCAATAGCAACGGCGAAGTTATAGGTCGGGCTCTTATCAGACTTAATTATTACAAGGTCTTTAAGGTCAGCTGACTTAAAAACAACCTCTCCTCTGACTAGATCATTAAAAGAAATATCTTTTTTAGACTTTTTTAAAATTATTGCTCCATCTTCTTCGTAGGCCCTCCCGTCTTCTATGAGTTTCTGAGCTTGAGAGAGGTAAATATCAAACCTTTCGCTCTGGTGGTAAGTTTCGTCCCACTCTAAGTTCAGCCAATTAAGGCCTTCTAAAATATCTTCTTCAAATTTTTTATCAGACCGCTCTTTATCCGTATCTTCTACTCGCAAGATGAATCTCCCCCCTTTTTGTTTGGTGAAGAGCCAATTAAAAAGCGCGGTTCTGGCGGTGCCAATATGTAATGGCCCTGTGGGACTTGGCGCAATGCGTGTAACTGGTTTCATAAAAACATTAAAACATGAAAACATTAAAACATTAAAGCATTAAAACATGAAAACAT